>QHNQ01000006.1 GCA_003218135.1 Verrucomicrobiota bacterium | reverse complement strand
TTGCCCGTCATCCGCCCAGAATCCCATATCTGTTCTGTCGCCGACCTTCTCAGAAGCCCATTCTGGGCGCTCGGGGGAGACCTCACTTGTCCGCGCAACGCGTCATCGTCGGCCTGAATCCTGAATATGCCGTGCAAAACGGTGCCACAATTATAATCACTGCAACTCATGGCACTCGCTCCCGGGACAAAACTCGGCATCTACGAAATCCGGTCACCGTTAGGCGCGGGTGGCATGGGCGAGGTGTACCGCGCCACCGACACGAAACTCGGCCGCGATGTGGCACTGAAGCTGCTTGCCCACGGAGCACTCGACAAGGTTAGCCCCGGTCACCTGCTTCGCGAAGCTCAGATGGCGTCATCGTTAAGTCATCCGAATATTTGCACCATTCACCACGTGGGAGAGGCCGGCAACGACTTCTACGTGGTGATGGAACTGATTGAGGGGCAGTCGCTCAGCGATTTAATCACGGCGACGGGGCTCTCGATGGAAATAGTGACGCGCTACGGCACGCAAATCGCGGACGCATTGGCCCATGCCCATGACCGCGGAATTGTGCATCGCGACCTGAAGGGCTCGAACGTGATGGTAACGCCCGAGGGACGTGTGAAGGTGCTGGATTTCGGGCTAGCCACCCGGCTCGACCGTGACGAAATCACTGAACTGACCCTTTCGTACACTTCCCTGGAAAGCAAGCTGGTGGGAACGCTTCCGTACATGGCACCGGAGGTTTTGCGCGGGCAAAAGGGTGATCGCCTGAGCGATCTGTGGTCGCTGGGGGTGCTCCTCTATGAAGCAGCAGCGGGGAAGCTACCGTTTCGCGGGAGCACCGGCTTCGAGGTGACCTCGGCGATCCTGCGAGAGCCGCCTCCCGCGCTGCCTTCAACAATTCCTTACGGGCTGGCGGCGGTGATCCAGCGCTGCTTGATAAAGGAACGCGCGGATCGTTACCAGCGCGCGAGTGAAGTCCGCGAGGCGCTCGAGGCGGTTCAGGGCGCAGTTCTGCAAAGTCGACATCCTTCGGAAGAAACGCGGGGGCCTCGAACGCTCGTACTCCGGGGCATGGAACACCTCACGGTGAAGAACGGAGACGTGCTGTTGCTCGTAGGCACGAATAAGGGAGCGTTCTTTCTACGCTCGTCCCGCGACCGCTTGAGATGGGACGTCGCGGGGCCGTATTTTCATGGCCAAGGCATCTACGCGATGGCCTATGACGGACGAAACGGCCGGCACCGGCTGTGGGTTTCGGCAAACAACGTGATGTGGGGTGCGTTTCTGCGATCCAGCGATGACTTCGGCAGGATTTGGACCAACCCTCTGGAGGCAAGCATTAGGTTTCCTGCAGAGTCCGGAGCTTCACTGAGGAACATTTGGCAAATCTGCCTGGGCCGAAACGACGAGCCCGAGAAGCTCTATTGTGGGGTGGAACCCGCGGCCCTGTTCGAATCGGGGAATGAGGGCGAATCATGGTCACTGGTCCGCGGTTTGTACGATCATCCGCATCGGCCACGTTGGATGCCGAGCAATGGCGGGTTGACTCTGCACACAATTCTGCCGGATCCGTGCAACAAAGACCGCATGTACGTGGCTGTGTCGGCCGGAGGTGTGTACCGCACCGACGACGGTGGGACCACGTGGCAGGCGCGCAACAATGGAGTACGCGTGATGTTTCTGCCAGAGAAATATCCAGAGTTCGGACAGTGCGTGCATAAGATTGTGCTCCATGAATCTCGGCCCGAGCGATTGTTCCTGCAAAACCACTGGGGGCTATACCGTTCCGATAACCTGGGTGATTCGTGGCAGGACATCGCGCGTGGGGTGCCATCAGATTTTGGTTTCGCGATGCTGATGCACCCACACGATGCGGACTGCGTGTACATCGTGCCGGTGGAATCGGATGAGTTTCGTTGCACCCCAGATGGCCATTTGCGGGTTTACCGTACCCGAAATGCGGGCGGTTCCTGGGAGGCCCTCGACCGGGGGTTGCCGCAAAAAGGGGCATACGAAACGGTATTACGGGATGCCATGTCGTCCGATTCCCTTGATCCGGCGGGGATTTATTTTGGAACGCGAAGCGGAACGGTCTACGGATCGAGAGATGAAGGAAAGAGCTGGAAGAAAATTGTCGAACGATTACCGCAGATCCTATGCGTGAAGGCTGCTGTCGTCCACATGGATGGCGTGCCAACAACGAAACCGAATTTGAAATCAAAAATACCGAAAAGGCGGAAAATTGCGCGTACGAAAAGAGTCAGGCGCGGGAAATCGGGCTGATGCAAGTCTTGTTCAACATTCCGGGTCCGCTTCGTGAGTTCACAGGGAATCAGAGCGCCGTGCGGGTGGAGGTGGAAGCGGGCGCCAATCTGCTCCAGGTTTTGCAAGCACTATTCGTTGTATACCCGGGACTGCGTTACAGAGTTCTTACCGAAGCGGGCGAAACTCGACGGCACGTGAATATTTTTGTGGCCAACGAGAATGTGCTTTACACCGGTGGACTTGCCACGGCCATTCCTGCCGGGTCAGAAGTTTCGATTGTGCCGGCGATCAGTGGCGGCTAAGGGCATGAGTACTGGCTGAGTTTGCAATCGCGAGTTGGACATGTGTTTGTGCGATACTGGTGTCATCGCAACTGATAAGCGGTCGGTTTATGGCAAACGCCAAGGCATTAACCAACCTCCAAGCGCTTCCAACATCCCCACCTCCCGCACAAAGTCTATCCAGCGATGCGGTGTTCGATGCGCTCAAGATGATTCTCATCGGAGCCCCCCTCAATGACGTGCTGAGTAGCGTCGCCCTGCTGATCGAAGCTCAGGCTGAGGGAGCGGTGTGCTCGATTTTCCTTCTGGATGAGGACGGTCAGCACCTCCGATACGCCGCCGCCCCAAACCTGTCCGACGAATATCGAATCGCTACCGATGGCGTGTGTATTGGGCCACACGTCGGGTCATGCGGCGCAGCCGCTTACCTACGGCGGGCTGTCTTCGTCTCTGACGTGCGCTCACACCCGCATTTCGCGAACTTCAAGGACTTGATCGTACTAACCGGCTTGCGAGCCTCCTGGTCGTCGCCCATTATGTCGCACGACGGCAGAGTGCTCGGCACGTTCGGGATGTTTTACCGTGAAGTTCGCGAGCCGGGCCCAGCCGAAATTCAAATGATCGACTACGCCAGCCGCATCGCCGGAATTGCCATCGAGCGAAAGCGCGCGGAGGAGAAACTCCGGCAGGACGAGCGGGAGCTCCGGCAACTCATTGATTTCCTTCCTCAACATGTCCTGGTCCTGGACACGGAGGGGTCTCTACTTCAGGCGAACCAGGTGCTGCTCGACTATAACGGACATACCCTTGAAGAGATGCAAGGCGCGGGAAGTGATGAGCGACATAAGAGAGACCTTCATCCCGACGATCTCGAAAGAGCACGGAGCGAACGACGCTGCGGCTTGGCAAGTGGAGTGCCGTTTGAGATTGAAAAGCGCATGCGCGGCAAAGATGGGCGGTATCGCTGGTTTCTGTTTCGCTACAACCCGCTGCTCAATGAACAGGGCCGAGTAGCGCGGTGGTTCGCGACGGCTACTGACATCGAAGATCGCAAGCAAACCGAACAAAGGGTGCGCAACGAAAACCTCGCGTTGCGAGAGCAAATCGATCGTGACTCGATGTTTGAGGACATAGTCGGCTCCTCCGAAGCACTGCGTAAAGTGCTCCGCCAAGTCGGCAAAGTGGCACGTTCGGATTCCACCGTCCTGATTCTGGGCGAAACCGGCACAGGAAAGGAGTTGATCGCGCGCGCCATCCACAAGCGATCCAACCGCGGGGAACGGGCATTTATTGGTGTGAATTGCGCCGCAATCCCCGCATCGTTGATTGCTTCCGAGCTCTTCGGTCACGAGAAAGGCGCCTTCACCGGTGCGACGCAACGGCGCCCGGGGCGTTTTGAATCGGCGAATGGCGGGACGATTTTCCTGGACGAAGTAGGCGACTTGCCCCCGGAAACCCAAATCGCTCTGTTACGGGTGCTGCAAGAACGTGAGATCGAACGTGTCGGCAGTAACAAGCCAATTCCCGTTGACGTAAGAGTGCTGGCAGCCACCCATCGTGATTTGAACGCGCTTGTGGCCGAAGGCAAATTTCGACAAGATCTCTTATACAGACTGAATGTCGTGCCCATTGAGATGCCCTCGTTGCGCGATCGCGCACCCGACATTCCCTTGCTCGTCGAGTACTTCATTGATCGCTTCGGAAAAAAGGCTGGAAAGAAGTTCAGAACAATCGATAGAAAAACTCTCAAACTGTTCCAAGCGTACGGCTGGCCGGGCAACGTTCGTGAGCTACAAAATGTAATTGAGCGGGCCGTCATCCTGAGCGACGGAGATACTTTTTCTGTGGACGAGACCTGGCTCAAGCATGAGCCGCTCCAACTCGCTAGTCCAAGAGCTGCACTTAATGGTGCACTGCTTAGGCAGGAAAAGGAAATGATTGAAGCCGCACTGGCAGAAAGCCAGGGCCGAATCTCAGGGCCGACCGGCGCGGCAGCCAATCTAGGGCTCCCGACACGGACCCTCGACTCAAAAATCAAGCGCTTGGGAATCAACAAATATCGGTTTAAGGTCCCACAGGCTAGCTGATTCGAGCGCGGCAACCTGCTAGTCGACTGCGTTTTCCTCACCAAACA
>QHNQ01000005.1 GCA_003218135.1 Verrucomicrobiota bacterium | reverse complement strand
AAAAATCCGATCGTGTTGTAGCCCCAGTAATTCGTCAGCCCGCGATCAACTAAAATTTTGTCGTCGATGTGCGCATGCACTGGCAGCAGGTCGACTGCGGTCACACCAAGTTTTTTCAAATAATCAATGGCTGCCGGGCTACCGAGCGCCGCGTACGTACCACGCAACTGCTCCGGAACTTCCTGCCAGAGTTTGCTGAAGCCTTTCACGTGCACTTCGTAAATCACGGAATTGCGCAATGGGATGCCGGGTCTCCGGTCACCCTGCCAAGCGAATCCGGTTTCGATGACCACCGACTTCGGCACACCCCACGCATCGTCACGGAAGTCCTGCGTCATATCCTCTTTCTTGTCGCTGACCGCGTAACCGAACATTTCATCTGCCCAAATCACTTCTCCGGCGATAGCTTTCGCGTAAGGGTCGAGGAGAAGTTTCGAGCTGTTGAAACGCATTCCGTGTTCTGGATCGTACGGACCGGCGACGCGGAAACCGTACAACTGCCCGGGGCCGACATCGGGCAAAAACACGTGCCAGATTTGATCGGTGCGTTCGGTGACCGGGATGCGAAAATTTTCTTCGGTCGCCTCAATATTGTCGAATAAGCAAAGCTCGATACCGGTAGCGTGCTCGGAAAAAATGGCGAAATTGACACCGTTCCCCATCCACGTCGCGCCAAGAGGATACGGGTAACCGAGCCAGGTTCTTACCGGAGTCATAAACGAGCCGCGCATTTATCCAGCATCGAGTCCGCATTAGCAATCACGAACGACGGCGACGCGACCAATCGTCGCTGCGCGGCAGTAGCCGGGGTCGGTGACCCAGGAAATTACCTTATGAACAGATACCGTGCGAGCCGGCATCACCGATGCCGGCTACAGCGGATGCTACAAATCCTCCAAAACGCTTCGCGCTTTTTCTACATCGGATGGCCGCAGAATGATTAATCCCTTTGGGGCTTCCCGGCCGCCTGCCAGGTAAGCATACTCGATGTTTACGTCGGCTTCTGCGAGGCGCTCGGCGATTTGGCCCAGCACGCCAGGCTCGCTCGCCGTCTCGATGCTGAGCACTTCAGTTTCAAGCGCCAGCACGCCCGCTTCGCCAAGGAGCATAAGTGCCTTGGTGGGATCGCTCACGACCATGCGCACAACCGTGTGATCGACTGTGTCAGATGTCGCGAGCGCATAGATATTGATTTCGGCTTTGGCCAGCGCTTCACACACGCGCGCGAGAGCGCCGGGACGATTTGCAAGAAAGACCGCGAGTTGGGTGGCCGTTTCGACGGAGAGCTTGGGAGATGCATTCATGCCAGTTCCAAAGTGAGGCCGGGAATGAGTTCTGACAACGGAAAATCGTTAAAGCGTTGAAGCGTTAAATCGTTGAATCGGCTGCGTCTATGATTAGCCAAAGAACTCGCGCGATGCCATCGTCAATCCAAACTGTGGCGCCCAGAACTGAAGCGATCTCGCAAAGAACTGCAGCGCCTGCGCGCCGCGTCGGCTTTGTCACGGCGTGTTCCATCGTGATTGCCAACGTCATCGGCACCGGCATCTTCACGAGCCTTGGTTTTCAATTGAACGACATTCAGTCAGGGTTCGCTTTGCTGATGCTCTGGGTCGTGGGCGGAATCGCCGCGGTTTGTGGCGCGCTTTGTTATGGAGAACTGAGTGCCGCGTTACCGCGGTCCGGAGGCGAGTATCATTTTCTGTCGCAGATCTATCACCCAGCGCTCGGATTCATGGCGGGATTTGTTTCCGCGACCGTCGGATTTGCGGCGCCGACCGCGCTGGCCGCGCTGGCCTTTGGCAAATACCTGCAGGGCGTGCTCGGCTTTGGTTCACCTGTTCTCCTTTCATTCGCGGTGGTCTGGGCGGTGGCGCTATTTCATCTCAAGAACTTGCAAGTCGGCAGCGCGTTCCAAAATTTTTCGACACTGGTAAAATTGCTGCTGATCGGCACACTGATCGCCGCCGGATTTTTCATTCATCCGACGCAGCCCATCGATTTTTTGCCCGCGCGCGGCGATACAATATTGATCTTCAGCGGAGCGTTCGCTGTATCGCTTGTTTACGTGATGTATTCTTATTCTGGCTGGAACGCAGCTGTCTACGTCACCGGTGAGATTAAACAGCCAGAAAAAAATGTGCCGCGCTCGCTGCTTGCAGGGACCAGCCTCGTGATCGTGGTTTACGTCCTTCTTAATGCGATCTTCCTCGCCACGACGCCTGCGCAGGAACTGAAAGGTCAGCTCGAGGTAGCGTTAATCGCAGGAAAACATATTTTCGGCGAAAACGGCGGGCGCGTTGCCGGCGCGGTAATTTGTCTCGGCCTGATTTCCGCAATCAGTTCAATGACGTGGATCGGGCCGCGCGTCACCATGTCGATGGGTGAAGATCATTGGCTGCTGCGCTTGCTTGGCCGCAAAAACAGGCACGGTATCCCGACGAATGCGATCGTCCTTCAACTAGTCATCGTGAACTTACTCTTGCTCATCCGCAGCTTTGAAGACGTGGTTCGTTATACTCAATTTAGTTTGTTGCTTTGCTCATTGCTGGCTGTGCTCGGCGTAATCGTGCTTCGCTTCACGAATCCGAGAATCGCGCGGCCATATCGAGTTTGGCTTTATCCAATTCCGCCTGTTCTTTTCTCGATCATCACGATCTGGATGATGTTTTATCTACTGCGCTGGCATACCGCAGAGTCACTCGCCGGCTTGGGCACGGCGCTTTTTGGTTTGCTCCTCTATTTTTGCGCAAGCAAACGCCCCGTTCGTGCATCATGAAAACAGTTTTGGTCGATATCGATACTCAACGACAGAGGTATTTTTTGGAGTGCGGCGATCCCGCGACTGTGGGACCGCTTTCCAAACCGCGGACATGTCCGCGCACTCCAAGACGGGTGCGCATTAAAGATCGTAGGACTTTGGCAACATTTTTTGTGATAAGTCTCGCTCTTCCTTTCGGTGCCTTTGCGCAAGAGAATCCCGCAGTCGCGCCGCGCGCTCTGCCGGTCGCTGCCGGGCCTAACGATGTCGCGCGTTTTCTTGCAGGAATGCCTGTGCCGGAAAACTCGCCGCTCTCGCCGCTCACGCGCGACCCCGCATGGCAGCAACACGCGGCGTTTTTTGAAGAGCAATTCACGAAGCTTAATGTTCGACAACTGCAAAAACTGCACGCGTGGCAAGAGACGTATCTCCCAGAATCGGTGCAGCAAATCCCCGTTGCGTTTTACATGTTCAGCGGACCCGATTTCCTGTACGTCGATCAATTCTTCCCAAAGGCTGCGGTGTACGTGCTTTGCGGAAAGGAATCGTTGGGTCCGCCCCCGGACCCGTTGCGAATCGCAAACCTGTCCGGCGCGCTGGGAAATTTGGAGAACGCGATGAAGTCCTCGTTGAACACGACGTACTTCATCACCAAAGACATGAAAGTCGACCTGCACGAGCAGAACCTGAATGGCGTATTGCCGATCCTTTACGCTTTTATCGCGCGAGCCGACAAATCGATCACGAACGTGACGCTTGGCTCTCTGAGCAGCAGTGGTGCATTTCAAGAAGGCGCGCACGGCACGTCCGGCGTACGCATCAGGTATACCGACAGTCAATCGGGTGATTCGCAAACGATGTACTATTTCACCACCGATATTTCCGACGGCGGAATCAAATCGACTCCGGGTTTCCTGAAATTTTGCCAGCGGTTGGGCGTGGGCTCCAGCTTTCTCAAATCATGTTCCTATCTGATGTTTGAAAATGGTTTCGGCACGATCCGCAATTTCATTCTCGATCACAGCAGATTGGTCGTGCAGGACGATTCCGGAATTCCGATCGCTAACCTCGACCCAAACAAATGGAACGTGCGTCTGTTCGGCGTTTACCTCGGCCCGATCGAACTGTTCAAACAACATTACCAGCCGCGGCTGCGCGAATTGTTCGCGCAGAGCAATCCGCCGCCGCTCGAGTTCGGATTCGGTTACCAGTGGAACTACAAGGAAGCGAATTTGATTGTCGCAGAGCGCAAGTGATGCCGTCAGCCATTGCTAAAACCTGCGAAACCACGAATACGGAAACGCATCTCCCGGGCAATCCGTCGACCAGCGCGGTGGATTCATTTCGCGATGCGGCCGCACCGGGATCTCTCCTCTGTCGACCTTGCCGCAACGTTCTCGCAGGTAGCGGATGAGTTCTTCGCACGCATCGAGTTGCGCGCGCGTTGGCTGGTCGCGATTAAAATCGCCGACCAAACAAATGCCGAGCGAAATATTGTTCAAATAATCGCTGTGCACGTGGCCGCCGTTGATTTGGCGTCGCCAGCGATCGCCTACTTCGATCTGACCGTTGCCGGTGGAAGTTCCGTTGCCGATCACGAAATGGTATGCGAGCCCGTTCTGCATTCGGCGAACATGTCGGTGATAATAATCAAAGACGCGCGCGTTTCCCTGCCGTGTGCCGCTGTTATGGACAACAATGAACTGCCATCGGCGCCGTTTCACCGGCGCGCGTCGGATGGCGTCGATAACTGATCTGGTGAGATAATGATAGTTACTCGAACGCTGAGACCAGGGCCAGAAGCCGAACCTGCGCGGCGGCGGCGATGGCGGAGGCTCGTAGCCTTGATCTTCTTCAACACCGGATTTCTCGATTACAACCTGGGCCCGCTCGCCCGCCGGAACTGCACGGGGAACTTTTGGCTGCGGCGTGGGCACGGGCGTGGCCACGGCAATTGCCCGCGCCGGTGGCGGTGTTTCTGTTGCCGCGCTGCGCTCTTCCATGTGAG
>QHNQ01000097.1 GCA_003218135.1 Verrucomicrobiota bacterium | reverse complement strand
CCCGTGTGCGAAAAGAGATGTGATCGACGAAAGGATCACTGCAATCGTGTGAGTAAATTTTCCAGGTTTCATTTAATCTTGAGTCCCGCGCGAAATGAGAAGACGTACGGTCTTTCTTATTGGTTCGTTCGCGAGGACGCGGATGCGCGTCAGTCGGGGCGAATTCAGATGCGCCGTTAAAAAATGCTCGGCGAATTTCGATGGGAATTAGAGTGAGTCAACCCCCGAATTGCGATTAGCACGTCAATAACGTGAATAGGCGCCGATGATCAAAGTGACGAATGTCGAATGACGAAGGAGGAAGGAATGACAAAGCCTTGCCCTGTGAAAGGTGGATCGGCCCGCCGGGGCGGGACGATGCCAGAAGCAATCGCCGGAGGCGCGAATATTAGGTGGCAAAGCCGCATTGTTGCCAACGCGTTGAGGGCAACGCGTTCCACCTTGGATGAAACCGCAAGACGAAGCGCCAAGAGCACGGATTCTCTCGTCAAACAAATTTTCCCGGATTTAGAATGTCGTCCGGATCGAGCACTCGTTTCAGCTTCCCATGCACGTCACGCGCGACGTCACTCGTCGCATCCCGCCACCAGCGTTTTTTTGCCAGACCGATCCCGTGCTCGCCGGTAATTACGCCACCCCATGCCAGCACCTGTGCGAAAAGATCGTCCAGCGCGTGTTCGACTTTTTCGCGAACGGCCGCGTCGCGATTGTAGCGGTCCGCCATGATATTGACATGAATGTTGCCGTCGCCCGCATGACCAAAGCACGCGATCGGGAATCCATGCTTTGTCTGTAGCAATTCCGCGAATTCCATGAGAGCCACCAGACGGCTGCGCGGCACGACAACATCCTCATTCAATTTTGTCAGACCCGTGGCTCGCAGTGAATTGCTGAACTGACGGCGCAATGCCCAAAGCTTTTCGCAGTCTGCTTCGCCGTTGGCAATCTGCAACGCATTTGCCTTCCGTTTCTCAAGCAGCTTACGAATGGCTGCGGACTCGCTGCGGACGCTTTCCTCTTGTCCATCCAGATCCACGAGCAGATGCGCGTTCCCCTCGGGCACAATCATCTTGCCGAGGTCGCGTCGCGCTGCTTCCAGCGTGAAATGATCGGCGATTTCCAATGACGATGGCAGAAATCCCGCAGCAAAAATCGCCTGCACTGCTTCGGCTGCTTGCGCGGCTGTGGCAAACGCCGCCGATAAAGTCGCGCGCGCCGGCGGAAGCGGCAGCAAACGCAGCGTGATCTCGGTGACCACCCCGAGCATTCCTTCCGAGCCGACAAACAGACCGATCAAATCGAATCCGGTCTTGTTTTTGTGCACTCGTCCGCCGGTGCGCAGCACGTCGCCATTGGCCAGCACTACTTCAAGACCGATCACGTAATTGCGCGTCACCCCGTATCTCAAACAACGCGGACCGCCGGCGTTAGTCGCCACGTTTCCACCAATCGTGCAATCTTTCATGCTCGCCGGATCGGGCGGATAAAATAATTTTTGTGCGCGCACCGCGGCTTTCAGATCAGCGGTGAACACGCCCGGCTCAACAATTGCAACCGCATCGGCAAAATTGATTTCCTTAATCCGATTCATCCGCATGAGCGAAAGCGTAACGCCACCCTGCACGGGAACGCATCCCCCTACATAACCAAATCCGCCACCGCGCGCGGTAACGGGAATCTTTTCGCGCGATGCAAAGCGGAGCAGTTCGCTCACATCGTCCGCCGATCTTGCAAAGACGACCACGTCCGGCTGATGCGCGGCGAACCATTTGTCGCCGCCGTGTGCAACGAGAGTTTCGGGATCATTCGAGATAATTTCGTTGCCGAGTAATTTCCGCAGCTCTGAAGCGAGCTCCATTGGCCTAACGGTCGCGCACGCCAGTTGTAGGGCAACCCCGAACGCTTTCGGGGTTGCCAACCAAAGCGAAGGCAGGCGATACGCCTGCCCTACAATTCGCTTCCGATCGCGATGCGATAATGTTGTGAGCGATCGTCCATTCGCGTCAGCAAGCCTTCCGTTTTCGGATAAATCACCGGCTTACCTTCGTCCGTGCCGGCGAATTCCTTAACCGCGTCCATTGAATCAAAGCGGAGCAACGTAACGAACTCCACTTCGTCGGCACTTTCGTTGATGAATAATTCACTGCCGCGGTAGCCTTTGATGTTTTGCGCGGCGATGCTCGGAAAGATTTCATTCCGCAGCATATCTTCATACGCCTTTGCATCGGCTTTTTTCGTCCAACCGTGCCAGATGCGTGCAATCATTGGGAGTAAGAGTAAGACTAAGAGGAAGAGCTAATCACATGCCCATGATTTGGTAGCCGCCATCGACATAAATGACCTGGCCAGTGATTGCCGCTGCTGCTTCGCTTGCAAGAAAAACTCCGGTAGCACCCAGTTCATCGGGATCGCAACTGCGTTTCAACGGCGCGCGTTCTTGATAGTGCTTTAACATCGACGTAAACCCACTGATCCCGCGAGCGGCGAGCGTTTGCACCGGTCCCGCGGAAATGCAGTTCACGCGGATTTTTCTTGGGCCCAGGTCATAGGCAAGATAACGGGCACTAGCCTCGAGGCTTGCCTTGGCCACCCCCATCACATTGTAGTGCGGCACGACCTTTTGCGACCCGTAATAGGTCATGGCCACGATGCTCCCGCCATTGGTCATCAACGGCGCCGCTTCGCGGGCGAGCGCCACCAGCGAGTAAGCGCTGATATCGTGCGCGACGCGGAACGCTTCGCGCGTTGTGCTCACAAAATCGCCTTCAAGCGCCTCGCGCGGAGCGTAAGCCAGCGAGTGAAGCATCAAATCGACGTGATCAGTTTCGTTTCGTACGCTTTCGAAAAAAGCTTTGATTTCATCGTCGCTGGAAACGTCGCAGGGAAACAACGGAGTTTTCTCCCCAAATTCGCCGATCAATTCCTCCACGTTTTCTTTCAACCGTTCGCCTTGATAGTTAAAAATCAGGCGGGCGCCCGCGGCGGCCCACGCCTTGGCGATCGCCCATGCAATGCTGCGCTTGTTCGCCACCCCAAATACCAAGCCGATTTTTCCTCCTAAAACCTGCTCCGTCATAAGGTCTGCATGATACGCGCATTTCAGACATCGCAAAGCTGCCCGTCTTCGCTACACTCTGCTGCCGGTGAGTACACGCTTTTCGGTCTCCTGCTGAGGTCTAGTTCATGCCTGCCATCGGAATCACCGGCGGAATTTCCACAGGTAAAAGCAGCTTCTCTGACTGTCTTCGCGAAATCCTGCCGGGCGCGAGATTTTTCAATGCCGATGAGGCAGCGCACGCGGTTGTCGAGCTTCCGGAAATCCAACAAAAACTTCGCACCGAATTTGGCAGCGGCGTCTTTTCACGAGGCGGCGACTTGAATCGAGAGAAACTTCGAGCGATAATATTCAGCGACGCGACCAGGAAACGCGCGCTTGAACGGATTCTCCATCCGCGGATTCGCCGCCAATGGAGGACTGAAGCGAAAAGGCATCGCAACTCTCCCGAATTTTTCTTTGCTGATATTCCACTTCTTTATGAAACCGGCGGTGAAACATTGTGCGATCGGGTGGTTGTGGTGGCCTGTTCGTACAAGGTGCAGTTAGCGCGGCTGACCCAACGAATGTCGCTCAAACAGCTTGAAGCCGAACAGATGATTAAGTCACAAATGCCACTTGAGGAAAAAATTGCCCGAGCGGATCACGTGGTATGGAATGACGGCAGTCGTGCGGTGCTAATGGAGCAAGCGCGTTTTCTTGTTGCGCTTTGGCAACGGCAAACATGGACGAAAAAGTAGAGGCATTGGCATCTTCAGAGGACATTGCTCACGCACCGGGGTCGACGCCCCCGGTTACAGCGCGCTCATTTGATATAAATGAGCTGCAAGCCTTTCCGGAAAAAAAACTGAAAGCATTGGCGCGTGATTTGGATTTGTATTTGCATCCCGCGCGCTCTCGCCATCAACACATCCTCGATATTGTTCGCGCTTCATTAGGCGGCGGCGCAACTGTCACTGCGGAGGGCTTTCTGGATCAGGTCAGCGATTCCTTTGCGATGTTGCGCTGGCCAAAGTTGAATTTTTTGCCTCTTCCTGAGGACGTATCCGTACCGCGCGCCCTCATCGAACAATATCAGTTGGGACCCGGGCAAAAGATTGCTGGGACTGTTCGATTGCCAGGCCAGCGTGAGAAGTTCCTTTCCCTCAACGAGGTGACGAGCATTGAGGGCCAACCGGCCCAGGAATGGACGCAACCAACGCACTTTGATAAGTTAACCCCGCAGTTTCCACAGGGCAGGATTATTCTGGAAAATCCCAAGACCGACTCCATCTGTGCGCGCGCAGTGGATTTGCTGGCACCGCTTGGGCGCGGGCAACGCGGTCTCATCGTCGCGCCGCCACGAGTGGGCAAGACGATCCTGCTAAAGGAAATCGCAAAAGCGATTCGAGTTAATCACCCGGACGTTGTGCTCATCCTGCTCTTGGTCGACGAGCGCCCGGAAGAAGTCACGGATTTGGAGCGAGAAGTCGATTGCCAGATTTACCATTCGAATTTTGACGAAAGCGTGCAGCGACACGTGCAGGTGGCTGAAATGGTGTTGGAGCGCGCCAAACGTCTTGTCGAGATGAAACACGATGTAGTGATCCTGCTCGACAGCCTCACGCGTCTTTCGCGCGGATACAATAATCTGGAGCCGGGCAGGGGACGGATTATGTCCGGGGGCGTCGAAGCGAAGGCGCTCATTAAGCCGAAGAAATTTTTCGGCTCGGCGCGAAATGCGGAGGAAGGCGGCAGCCTGACGGTACTGGCGACTGCTTTGACTGAAACCGGCAGCCGAATGGACGAACTGATCTTCGAAGAATTCAAGGGCACAGGCAACATGGAGCTGCATCTGGATCGCGGACTGCAGGAGAAGCGACTTTATCCCGCGATCCATCCGCTGCTTTCAGCCACGAGGCGCGAGGAGTTGCTTTATCATCCCGATGAATGGGAACGCGTGCTGATGTTGCGCAAAACCATGGCAGCGCTTCCGCCTCTGGAGGCAATGGAAAAACTGATTGATAATCTGCTCGCGACAAAGACCAACGCGGAACTGCTCTTGAGTGGGTTGAGGTGATCTCACCCGGCAAGAATGACGAAGTTCGAATGACGAAGGAACCTCGAATGACCAAATGACGAAGCAGTTCTTAAAGCGAGCTCATCATCATTCGGATTTCGTCATTCCTTCGGGTTTCGGCATTCGGCATTCTGCATTACCATCGCGTCTTATTGCGACCGATACCGACTTGTCTGAGCTGCTCAAGAGGATTGAGGCAGCAGATCGTGTCGGGATCGACATCGAGGCAGACAGTCTCCATTCCTATCGGGAGAAACTTTGTCTGCTTCAGATCAGTGTGCCGACTGTTGCCGGCATCGTTGATGCCCGTTCGGATTTGGGAACTACGTCTCACAGCCGGGCTCACCAATCCCGGCTACAGCACGACGTCATTGTCGATCCGCTGGCTGGTCTCGATCTGGAGCCACTGCGCCGGGCGCTTGAATCCCGGGAGATTGTCTTGCACGGGTCTGATTACGATCTGCGAATGCTGCGGCGCGGCTTGAATTTCGTCGCGCATAAAATCTTCGACACGTTGATCGCGGCTCGTCTCCTCGGAATTCGTGAATTCAGTCTGGCTGCGCTGGTCAAGCGGTACTTTGGCTTGGAACTACCAAAGGGTTCGCAGAAAGCTGATTGGGCAAAACGACCTTTGCCGGCGCGAATGGCGGAATACGCAATCAATGATGCGCGTTATCTATTGCCACTTGCAGAAAAGCTGGAAGCCGAGTTGGATAGTTATCAACGTGGCGATTGGCTGCGGCAATCATGCCAACGCGCCATTGAGCAGGCGGCTATGGCGCGTGTCCGAAAAAATGATGAATCTTGGCGCGTGGGCGGATCAGGCTCGCTCAAAGGGCTTGCTGCCGCAGTGCTCCGCGCGCTTTGGCAATGGCGCGAAAGAGAAGCGGAAATGGCAGATCGCCCGCCATTTCACATTTTGCAAAACGAAAAGCTTTTGCATGCTGCAATCAGTTTCGCTTCAGGTGACGTAGCTGATTACAAACACTTTTCACCACGCCGCCGGCAGGCGTTTCGGGAGGCGGCCCGAATCGGACTGGCGACACCGGAATCGGAGTGGCCGATACTGCGTCGGCGGTTTGGAACTCGACCAACTACTGAGACGGTGCGGTGCACAGAGGAGCTTCGGCGGCGACGCGATAAATCAGCTGACAAGCTTGGGTTAGATCCATCATTCATCGCGCCGCGTGGCACCCTCGAGGCCGTCGCGGCCGACGGCACGCGAGCAATATCGTTGCTGGTTCCCTGGCAACGCGAATTGCTCGGGATCGAAGCCTGAGTTTTTGGTAGGGACACCGCGCTGCGGCGTCCGGACGGCGCAGCGCGCCGTCCCTACGTTGGTTTGCTCCTACGGAATGAGCAACGTCTCACCGACCGTAAGCTTCTTCGCGTCGCGGATATTTTTTCTGTTCGCCTCGAGAATCTGTTTCCAGTGTTTCGGTGACTTATAAAATTTTCGTGAGATCGAGAAGAGAGTGTCACCCGGCTGCACAACATACGTTCGGTCTGCCTTCTTCGACGTATTTTTCTTTGAGCTGGCACCATTTGCCTTCGATTTCTCCGGGGCGATTCGTGAAGCGGTTGTACGCGTTTCGAATTCTTTGCGCAGATTCAGATTTTCGTTCTGCAGCCTGGCTACCTCCGACCGCGCGATGACGGAATCGCCAGACAACGCGGTTAGCGCGGCGACTTCGTCATGTTTTATGGAATTTTTGACCTCGTTCGCGTGCGTACCGTTTGGGCTTAACGCCAGATAGCGTTTGAAATGATGCAGTGCACTGACGGGATCGTTCAGTTTGTCGTCGTAAAGAACAGCCAGTTTGTAGTGAACTTCAGCGTTCCGAGTGCTTTCGGAATCATCGAGTGCAGCTTCGTACAAGTTGATCGCACGCTCAAAATCTCCCTGGGCTGATTTGTTGTCCGCGTCCTGCATCAACTGCGCGTATCGCGAAGATCCCATTCGATCGCATCCTGTTAGATTGCAGACAAAGAGGATCGACAACGACACACAGCTGAGACGCGCCAGTCCGCAGAATGGAGACACTGACTTACGCGGGGCAGGCCAGAGGTTGTCAGCGCGTAACATCGCCATCAATTTGCTCAGTTGTGAAGCGGCGCGCACTTCAATTCTTTTTGTTTGCAGAGATTGCGTTGTTTCTTCCAGCTGCACATCTGCGCGCGGAACTTTCAAGTGGAGCGACCTATTCGCTCAGTTTTGTCGATATGGATGGCAACAAAGTTTCCACCGCTGATGGACGCGTGACTCTCTTGGTGCTGGTCGCAGCCGCTGATCGGGAAAAGGCGCGCGCGGTGGGTGACCGTGTGCCCGATTATTGTCTGGGTAATCCGGATTACAGAATGATTACGATTATTCATTTCACCAGGAAGCCCACTGCAATCGGTCGCAAGCTGATAACGGCGCTGGCGAAACGGCGCGTCAATGAAGAGGCGAAACGGCTCCAAACCCGGTATGACGCGAAAAAAATCACGCGCGACGCGCGCACAGATATCTTCACCGTAATTGACTTCGATGGAAGCGCGTCATCGCAACTTAACGAGCCCGCCCAGTCGGCGAGCTTTCGCGTTCTTGTGTTCGCGCGAGACGGGAAACTGTTAGCGCAGTGGAATGATGTTCCAAGCGCCGAACAACTCGCTGAGGTACTAACGCAGTCGCATTAATACCGTAGCTTCAGCCCGTCAATACGGTTCGGTTTGACGGGCGCGTTTAGCCATCGGGCTAAAGCCACGGCGTTAATCCAGAATTCGGCTCAATACTTCGGCACGCTGGGATCGATCTGCTCCGACCACGCATCGATTCCGCCTTCGAGATTGTAAACGTTGCTGAAACCGCGTTGCTGCAGAAGTCGCACCGCCTGTGCGCTGCGCGTGCCACTGTGGCAATGGACAACGATCTGCTGCCCGCGTTGTAATTCGTCCGCGCGGTTGGCGATTTCTCCCAGTGGAATCAACTGCGCGCCATCGATTCGTGCGATTTCGTATTCAAATGGTTCCCGCACATCGACCAACTCGAATGCTTCGCGCGCGTCCATTTTTCGCTTTAGTTCATTGACGGAGATCGCAGGGACCATCTTCTCATCTCGCACGCCGCAAAATTGGTCGTAGTCAATCGGCGAAAAGATTGTCGGATTGTCACCGCAAACTGGACATTGCGGGTCGCGCCGCAGGTTAAGTTCACGAAACTTAACGTTGAGCGCCTCAAAGTGAAGCAGGCGCCCAATCAGGGGCTCGCCGATGCCCACAATGAGTTTGATCGCCTCGATCGCCTGCAATAGCCCGATGATTCCCGGCAAGACGCCGAGTACTCCTGCTTGCGCGCAGTTCGGAACTGATTCTGGTGGAGGCGGCTCCGGAAAAAGACAACGATAACATGGCCCGCCCAGATGGGGCGCGAACACGGTCGTCTGTCCTTCGAAACGGAATACCGATCCGTACACATTTGGCTTTTTCTCGAAAACGCATACGTCGTTCGACAGATAACGCGTGGCGAAATTATCCGATCCATCGACGACAACGTCGTATTCAGAGACAATTTCCGATGCATTTTCGCTGGAGAATCGGCATTGATGTAATTCGATGTCGATATCCGGATTGATGTCGCGCAGCCGATCTCGCGCCGATTCCAGTTTGCTGCGGCCAACGTCCTTTGTTCCGTGAAGAATTTGCCGCTGCAGATTCGAAAGATCGACATCATCGAAATCGACAATTCCAATCGTGCCAACACCGGCTGCCGCAAGATAAAGCGCGGCCGGAGACCCAAGGCCTCCCGCGCCGATGCACAAAACGCGGGCTGCTTTTAGCCGTCGTTGTCCATCGGCTGTGACTTCGGGCATTATAAGATGACGCGAGTAGCGGGCCGTCTCCTCCCTGGTTAAGCCGATACCGGAGACTCTTTCCTCTGGGATAACGCTTTTGCGCATGTCTCGATATTTTAGCACGGCTCTCAGATCGGAGCATTTTCCCCAATGTGCGGACCGTCCAAATGTTGGGCAGGAAAAGAAAGCTGCGATCTATGCAGCAATATTCGCCCGTTTCTAATGCGTATTGAGCATCGCTCTGCATCCAGACACATTACAGATGAGCAAAGCGACCTGGCCACCGAAGAGAAGGAGCGTCGACCAAAACTTTGCGCGATCGGAAATAAAAGTACGCTTGAGCAAGATAAATTGCGATGCAGGCCGCGAACAGGCCCCGCCCGCCCGAATGCTGATTAGCGAAAGCAGCGAGGCCAATTGGGAACATGTAAACCAAGGGCCAATACCTGCCGTTGGGATTGGTCGCGAACAGCGCGACCAACCACGTCACGATGTAAGCAATGATCTTATATTTCAACGGGATTCGCTTGGCGGCCATACATTGGCTGGCTCGATTTGAATCCAGCGCCCTTACTCTGTTACTGTGACCGGCGTGCCAACAGGAGCATTTTCAAAAAATCTTACGGCCATTTGTCCCGGCAAACGAATGCAACCGTGCGACGCGGCAAAGGGTGGAACATAGCCCTGGTGCATCGCGTATCCCCCTCTAAAGAACATCGCATACGGCATTCGCGCGCCATCGAAATGGCTCCCCTTCGGACGGGAATCTTTCCGTGAGTCAACATTTGATCTAACAACGTTGCCATAATCATCCACATAATCGCCAAACACGGTCGAGACGTGGCCGGCGTCTTTTGAAAGCACAGTGTAATGGCCCGGCGGAGTGGAAAAACCAGGCTTACCGGTGGAAACAGTCGTTTCACCAACCACGCGTTTGCCCTTATAAAAGTAAGCCTTTTGTTCGCCGATATGCACAACGATCTTGGCCGAACCAGAGGCGTCGTCATCATTACACCAACCCGCTGGAGCGGGTCGAGGATAGGCGCCGGACGTAGCGGCGTGAGGATAGACGCCGGGCAGATAAGAGAGATAGGGATACTCATCGCAACTGAAAAGGATCAGAGCGACAAGGCTTGCACTTATGGCTTGCAACA
>QHNQ01000096.1 GCA_003218135.1 Verrucomicrobiota bacterium | reverse complement strand
CCAATCATAGGTGTTGCGTGGGCTTGATGATTCCAAGCAGGATGGCAACCGGGATGGAGGTATAACCGGCAAAGAGCAGCCATGCGAAGATTCGCCCGCCGAGCGCAAGACGTGGCGTCAGTTTCTTGTCGTTCAATCCCAGTGATTGAAAAAAGCTCGACGATCCGTGGCTTAAATGGAGCGCGAGCAGAAACAGACCGAGCACGTAAAAGCCGGATACAAAATAATTTTGGAAACCATAAACCATCATCGAATACACGTCATAGTGCCCGAGCGGATCGTGCTTGAGCAATGCAAACCGACGATCAGTTACTCGCACTGTGAAATGGGCAAGATGATAAATGATAAACGCCAGCACGATGAGGCCGCTCATCACCATGTGACGTGACGCGAACGTTGCTTTGACGTAGCGCCTGTCGATGTAGGCCTCCGGCCGGGCACGCCGATTCTCAACTGCCAGTTGGATCGTCAGCCAGATGTGAATAATGACCGCGGCAAGCAGGAACAAGCGAATTGCCCACAACAGGGGACCGAGATCCCGGAGGTGCTCCGAGTAACCATTAATCCAATCTGGTCCAATAAAAATCTGCAGGTTGCCGAGCAGATGTCCGATCACGAAAAGAATCAAAATGATGCCGGTAATCGCGACGATCATTTTTTTTCCAACGGACGACCGATAAAAAGTCGCCAGCAATCTCATGACACGGAGCTCTCCACTGCGGAGAACGGTAGCGGTGGAATGTGTTGTCCTCAACGAGTTGCCAAATCAAATACGGTTGGCCGCCGGGTTGAAATCAAGGCTGCCGCCGGAGCGATCACATTGCGCCCGACAGGCTTGAGGAGGATGGGGTCAGGAGCGGCGGCAATCGGCCACGATAGGAATCACCAAAAGAAAGTAATCTTTCACTTCAGAGCGAGTCGGCTATAATTGCCGCCTGCATGGCGAGCAGCGAAGAATCCCGGGCTATCCCGCGACACATGCTTGGGTTCCCAGAGGAATCAAGGCGTGGGGGCGAGGGCGACAGCGCCGCCAGCCGCGCCGGTCTGTGGTCGCGTCTTCTCCGGCACGAATGGTCGGCGGCTGGGCTCTACCTTTTTTTGGATGTTGTGAGCTGGCTCGCCATCTACCGAATTGCAGGGTGGTTTAGGTACGACGCATTTTACGCCACGCCGTTTCAATTCTTCATCATCAATCTGATTCAGCTCGGCGTGATCGTGGCAGCGCTGTACTTTGTCGGCGGCTACGATCGGACTGTGGAGAAGCTTACTCTCGGTTACGCCGCCGAACACATTCTCGCCATCATTGCGGCAGCAGTGGTTAGTGCAATGCTGATTTATTCCGCGGCGACATTTGATCAGACGATGAAGCCTAGCCGCGGCGTGCTCCTGTTGAGTTTTGCAATTTTTCTTCCGCTATCGCTGACCTATCGGCGGTGGATTCGCCAATACGTGGTTACGAGCAGCGCCGGCCGGTCGTTCCTCGTGATCGGTAGTGGGGCTGCCGCAGCTCGTTTTTACGAAGCCTATAGAAACTCGTCAAACGGACAGCCGCTTGAGTTCGTCGACGTAAACGAGGAGCGGGTTGGCCAGCCAATCGCCGGCGAAGGATCACCAGTTATCCAGGGAAACCTCGCGTCGAAATTGAACAATCTCGGCAAGGGTTATAGCGGCATCATTCTCGCTGAGCGAGCGAGTTCACTCAGCACGAAATTGCTGGAGCGCCTGGTGCACGCGCAATTTCAGGAAACCCGCGTTTATACGCTCGAATCGTTTTACGAAACTCATTGGCGGTATCTGCCGCTGGGTATTGTCGACCCATTTTGGCCGCTCCAGACTGGTTTCCAACTGGCTCGAATTTCTCCTTACCATTATCTCAAGCGGCTGTTCGATGTCGTTACGTCGGCAACAGCGTTAGTTTTATGTCTTCCGCTCTTCGTTCTTGTCCCTCTATTCATATGGATAGAGGACGGCAGTCCGATTTTCTTCCGGCAGGAACGAGTAGGCCGTGACGGCAAACGGTTCATTCTTTTCAAATTCCGAACCATGCGTCGGCGCTCAGATCATGCGGACGAGGACATTTACACGCGCAAAGATGATTGTCGCGTGACCTCTGTGGGGCGTTGGCTGCGAAAACTCCGGCTCGATGAGCTGCCGCAACTTTGGAACGCGTTCAAGGGAGATATCAGCTTGATTGGTCCACGCCCGGAGTGGAGCAAGTGTGCCGAGCGCTATGAGCAAACGATCCCATTTTATCATTTTCGGCATCTGGTGAAGCCGGGCATCACGGGGTGGGCGCAAGTGAATTACCCGTACGGCGAGAGTGACGAGGACGCCGTGGAGAAACTAAAGTACGACCTCTACTACATCCGGCATTACTCGCTAAAGCTGGACGCAATGATTGTGTTGAAAACGTTCTATACGATGCTGTTTGGCAAAGGACGTTGAGCTGAGCTCAACGGTTATTGGTTATTCGTGATGAGTTGTTGCTGGCTTGGGCGGGCCGGTTTTGATACTCTGGCGCATTGAAGGAAACGAATTCGGCGCCAACTGTCTCTGACTTCTCATCCGTGATCTCTCGTATCTTTCGCGTCGCATGTCGCTGGATTTTTTTTGCCGCCCTCATCTATGCGCCCTGGGCATATGGCGCAACAACTTCCGCGAGCATTCAAGTAACCGACTGGATCTTGCTGGCTGCGCTGGTTCTTTGGATTGTTGAATTACTCGTTAGTGGCCGGAGACCGCGCTTTCCAAAGCTTCTGGTATTTTTGACAGGCGCTTTGGTCTGCCTCGGGGGATGGATGGTCTTCAACGCCAAATCGATCTACGACTCGGATTTTTTCGTTTTCGTGCCGCTGCGCAACTTCGCGCCGCCTTTGAGCGGATCCGTTGATTATGCTATTAGCGGTGCGTGGATGATTCGAGGCGCGCTGCTGCTCGGGGTGATGTGGTTTGTAGCCGATCTTTCGCAGAGTGACCGATGGTTGCTGCGGTTGTGGTACGTGATTGGTGTTGCCGGGGGGTCAATAGCTTTCCTAGGTTTGCTTCAGAAAGCCACCGGAGCGCAGATGATCTTCTGGCAAACGCCCCCGTCGCGGCTGGATCTGCGAGTCAGCACTTTTTTTGCGACGTATTATTACCACGGCAACGCTGGCGCATTTTTGAACCTGGTGTGGCCGTTGAGTGCCGGTCTTGTTATCCGGGCGTTTAGCAGCCGTCGCCGTTCTGGCATGCGCGCAATTTGGACTATCATTCTTATTGTCACGATTGCTGGAGTGCTGGCGAACACTTCGCGTACGGCTCAAGTAGTCGCGCTTCTCCTGGTGCTCGTGATCTGTGTGCAGTTCGGACCGGCCATTCTTCGAACCTTATCGGGCGGACGGAAGAGTGTCGCGATCGCGGGCGTTCTCGCAATTGTTTTGGCAATGGTCGCCTTGGCGCAATCGACTCATTTGGAGCAACCGCTTAACCGCTGGCAATCTGAGGGCCAAAGGATTGCATCCGATGCGCGCTGGCGAGCTTGTCGTGTAGCAATGGGCGCACTGCCGGATGTAGGATTTTTCGGATTTGGCCCAGGAACCTTTCGCGTTGTATTTCCAACCTACAACATTGGGTCGGCTAACGAAGCTCCGGGGACGTGGCGATTTTTGCATGAGGACTATTTTCAGACTTTGCTGGAATGGGGATGGCTGGGAAGCAGCCTGTGGTGTTTACTTTTCTTTGGAGGAATCGCAGTCGGGATTTTTAGTTATAACAAGGTGGCCAGGCGAGACTGGACGCCGCGCAGACGCGTAATGCAGCCCCTGGTTATTATCGCCCTTATAGGTGTGGCGCTGCACGCGCTGGTCGATTTTCCGCTTCAAATCGAATCGATCCAGTTATACGTCGCTACCTATCTCGGTCTTTGCTGGGGAAGCACCATGTGGCGCGAGAAATTCACGGCGCACAGGAGAAACTTCGTTGGTCAGAAGTCAGCGGTTTAAGACCAAACGGACGTAATGGGTCGTGGCTAACAAGCCAGCGGGCGGTCTATCGGTTTCTACGGGTGAGCCGTGTCGCCTGCTGTCAATGATGTCTGAGCGACGCGCGTGTCGTTTTGAACTCTTAGGACATGCTGTTGAGCGTCCGGCACGGAACCGTTAGCTACGCTCCGTTGCCTTCGTGGTCGCTTTTCGACTGTCGACCGTAGCCGCGACGATAGCTGCGAGAATACGCTCCTTCTTCCTTACCGTAATCATGCGAAGCATAGTAATAGTAATAGCCAACACCGCGGCTTCGCCGCAGTCGATTCAGGACGAGGCCGCCCGGGCGAATTCCGGATTTTGCCAGCAACGATATTGCGCGCCGGACGGCTGGACGCGGCGTTTTGGCCGCTCGCACGACGATGCAAACCGTCTGAGCATGCGGAGTCATCAGGAGGGTGTCGCTGACTGCGAGAATCGGTGCACTATCGATAACCACTCGATCAAAAAGCTTCGCGGCCTCGATGATTAGCTGGCCAAACAATGGTCCGGCAAGGATCTCAGCCGGATTGGGCGCGCGTCGTCCACCTGCGAGAACGAACAGTTGACCTCCTGCGGCCGTGAGAATGTTACCTGTTAGGGCAATATTCTCGTCGACGAACTGGAACTCCCCAGGGGGAATCTCGCGCGCTGCCGAGGTCACGTCAGTTTCACCGACCAGACAATCAGTAACTCCAGGCGCGGTGCTCTTCTCAGAATTATTTTTTACGTTGGCATCTGGAAAGCGGAAAATTTTGTGCATGTTCGGCCGGCGCAGGTCGCCATCGATCAGAAGCACGCGATAACCTTGCTGGGCCAGCGCAAGCGAGTAATTAGCGCTGGTAAAACTTTTTCCTTCGCCAGGCAAAGCACTGGTGAAAAGCGAAACCTTGCGTTCAGCTTCTGGCCCCAGAAGCGAAAGCGCTGCGCGCAAATTTCGGAAGGCTTCGGCCGCAGGACTTTCAGGAGTTTCAACTACTACGCGATAATTCGAACTTCCAAGAGCTTTGCTGCGCCGTCTTATGCGCCCAACGGGCCCTTCGTCTGTAGTGTCCGGAACCGCTGCGAAAACAGGCAATCCCAGAGTGGTTTCCGCCTGGTCAACAGTTTTAATCGAGCGATCCAGCGCATCGGCGCCAAAAACGAAGGCAAGGCCGGCCGCCAGCCCAGCAAGCAGACCCAGAACGATCGTTTTTGTGGGACGAGGACTGACAGGTGAACCTGGAAGCGGCGAGTGCTCAATCACGCTGACTGCATTCAGCTTCAGGTCTTTTGTTAAATTTGTGTCTTTTATCTGGCGAAGGACGCCTTCATATAGTGCGCGATCGGTTTCCGCTTGTCGCGCTAACTCCTGATAACCGATCGCTGTCCGGTTAAGGTTAACTGCAACCCCTTTCTGGTCTTGTAAGGCTTGTTGCAAGCTGGCCTGTGTGGCCTTGACTTGTTCGATAGCGTTACGAAGGATGGGAGGTTGCGCTAACACCGCTGTACGAAGCTTGTCCTTTGCCTCCGCGAGCGCGGCCTTCGCAGCGATCATTCTGGGATGTTTGTCCTTGTATCGCAGGGCATAAGTGGTGATTTGCGCTTCCAGCTGCGTAACCGTGTGCCGCGCTTCGTTTACCAATGCGGCGGTAGCAATACTCGGGATCGTGAGCAACGCTTCGACGCTATTGCCGGCTTGTTGGACCTGTTGGAGTTCACCTTCCAATCGAAGCTGGTCGGCCTTGGTTGTCGTCAATTTGCCATTCAAGTCCTGCAGATTGTCCTCCACAAGGCCGCCTCGAGATCCGCCGGCGCCGGCGCCAGCTCCCGTCTGTGAGCCCGTTGCGGCCGTGCCGCCGCCAAGCTGCAATGCGTCCGGATTGTTCGCCTTGTATTCAGCTACGGCCGCCTCACTTTTTTGCAGGTTCCGCTTCAGTCGTCCTTCTTCTTGAAACAAATAACGCAGGGCCTCCTCGCTAAACGAAGAGCGTCGTTCGATTGAGTCCCGGATGTACTCGCGACCGACTGCTTCGGCCAGGCGCTGCGCCATAGCTGGATCGCGGTGCGTCGCGTACAAATCAATCAAGCGTGTGCCGAGGCGAATTGTCGCTTTCACCATTCCAACCATTGCCCGGCCTAGCCCTTCCTCGAGCGGCGTAAATGGTATGACTCCACTCGCGCTCTGCGAAGGGTTGCCAGCCTGCGACGAATCATTGCGCTGGGTCGAGCTTGGACTCTTATCACCCACGATGCTCTGACCCAGAAGCGCTCGTCCACCGTCGTCCGCTAGACCTTCGGACCGCACGACTCGGGAAAGAAGAGTTTGGTTAGTCAGATTTTGTTCGATTGTTCGCAGTGCCTCTTGACTGGCCAGAAAAGCTGAGCGCATGCGCATCGCAGCATCTGTCGTAGGAACAAGAACCGGTTCCTCAAGCTGTATTTCGAGCACTGTGCGACCCTGGTAAACCTTGGGGGTTCGCGCCAGGTACCCCAGTGCTAGAAAAAAGCCGGCAAGAACGCAAATTGCGACGATCCAGATGCGCTCGAGGAAAGAATGCCAGTAGCGACGAAAATCAAACATCTGTAGTCCTTCAGCGTACTGGCCGGTCACAGGGACGCCCGGTCTATCGGAATTCGGTGGAACGGTCGTTCCGGTTACGGATTGGGCAGGATCAATCACGGCAAAATGTTAGCTGAAAGCTTACACCAAGAAGGGCGCTCGCAAAGGCCAGGGCAAAAAAATTTCAGCTAGAAAATACTTTCGCCAACAGTGATGGTATCGCCTGGCAGGACAAGAAAGCCCCCGCCGGTTCCCTTCGTAAAACGCTTCGCATTCACCTTGAAAATCTGATCGCCATTCGGATTATGTCGTCGCACCGTGATTCTTTCCGGAGCAGCGATGCGCGTGTATCCGCCGGCCATGGCGATCGCCTCGAGTAGATCAATCCCGTCGGGACTGCCCTCTGGCATTTCGTAATTGCTGGGCCGATTAACCTGACCCAAGATCGAAAAGCGCTGCCTTACGTAGCTGAGGAGCATGACATTTACCTTCGGATTGACCAGATAATCCCGCCCATACGATTCGGTCAGCTTTGACGCTGCCTGGGTTAGAGTCAGGCCCGCCAAATGCACTGATCCAAGCAATGGCACGCTGATGTTGCCCTCGGGGTTCAGTCTGCCGTTCGTGCGCAGATCGTCTTCGCCAAAAACCTCAACCGACACCTGATCGCTCGCACGCAAAACGTAACCAGTGGGTACGCTGGCGCCGAAATTCGGCGCAGCTGCCGAACCAGCCGCTTGTTGTGAAGTGCCAGCCGCGGGCTTCGACGTGGCTGGGCTCGGCATTGTTTGCGCCGACAGGAAAACGGGAGCCAGGTACAATGCGAATGCAATCGCAAACCACCGCCCTGGTGTCCCACCTGTTAAATGGTTCAAATCCCGCCTAGAACCTGAGCGTAGCCCTAACGCCCACCTGATTATCATACCAACTGAAAAAAGCGTCTGAGCTGATGTCCTCGCGGTGCAAGTAATAGGCGCCAGCACTCAGCCACCGGGTAATCAGCACGTCAACGGACGGTTCGATAAACCAGTAATCGTCGTTACGATCTGCACTAACGTCCCGATCTGTCGCAATATAATTGTCGTTTTCATAGCCGGCCGTTAAACCCAGGTAAACGCGATGGAACACACGCTGCTGAAACCGGCCCACAACGTACGTGGCCCCGAAATCTTGGTCAGGCAAATACCCAGAACTGTACACCCGCCGGCCAGCCGCCAGCGTGAGAGTGGTACCGCTGCAGGGATACCAAATCGATCCGACTTCAAACACCGGTGAGACGTAGTCACCCCGGTTGCCATCGAACTGGCGGAACTCAGCGCCCGCCGAAGCATACAAGAAAAATTTGTTCGTCACCTGGTAATTGAGGCGCACGTTCACCTGTTCGAAAGGTTGGTTTGCCGTCGGATCATCAACCCACTCGTACCCGAAGGTGCCGCCAATGCCGACTGACAGCTTTGGCAGCCATTGGTAGTAAATATACAGTCCGCCAGCGATCGTGTAGGAACTGATGTGATTGGGATAGTTGTAAATCCAGGAATCAAACTCACCCTGCAGGTACACTTTCCCGGTCAGCTGATAATCTGCCACCAAACGGGTGTAGAAGATGTTGATCCGTGTGGGCGCGCTCGCGTCTGTGTTTGCCCACAACCCGGTCGTATCGACGAAGCTGTTGAGGTTTGCCGAATCGAGTAGCGCGATGTCCTCAGTAGCACGCAACGTCCACCGCCCAGAGCTATACCCACCTTCGACGTGAATCAGCTGGTTAAATCCGTCCTGGTTGGAGTGATCGGTGTACAAAATAACGCTGGGCATGTAATCCAACCGGAGATAGCTCTTGTTGCGCCCCTCCATGTCGCCGACTCCAAGGCTTATGTAAGGTTCAATCGCAAAAAAATAGTCTGAGACCCGATGTGTGTGACTGATGAAGATGTTGTCATCCCACACGCCTCGCACTGTCAGTCCCAGTACGTAGTGAAAGCGACTCGGCTCACCTGAATAGACTGTTTCCGCGCCTGGAAATACGTTCACCACGCCGTTCGGACCAGCCGGCATCGGGGCCGGAACAACGGTTGTTGCCGCTGTGGTGTAGTTGATCGAAGAAGACAACGGCTCGGATGTAGCCGGAAACGCTTCTGCCGAAGAAGGCAATGACGCCGATGACGAGGGCAAAGGCTCCGCCGGAGCGGAGGGTAACGATTGAGGTAAAGCGGGCAATGGCTCTGTCGACGTGGAGGGCGACGATTTCGCTGGAGCGGCCGGCGGCTCCGCTAGCGAGGGTAATATGTCCGGCTCAATTGATTCCTGTGCCTGCGCAGCAAGAAGAGTCGCAAAGAAAATTCCCGCCACCAAGCTAAGGATTCGTGGGCGTACGGCCGGGCGGGGCATCCCGCGGGCGGTACGGTTTGGAAATGCAGCGGAACGGTACATGGTTAAGGCGAAACCGGTGCGCATGGCCGCGAGACTAGATTGGCGCCATAAACCCGTCAATTAAAAAATCTCATTAAAGTGAATCGAGCAAGACCTACGATTTCCGTGCCATCGCGTGGGCTTTAATGGTCTCTGAATGACCGTTGTTCGTGGCAAACTTGCGTTGCGGTTGTTCGCGTAAGAAGTTTTAGCGATTGGCGAATCCTTCAACTTTCCAACGTATGCCGGAGCAGGAAAAGGCGTTAACGATTAACGAGATTTATCACTCGATTCAGGGTGAGAGCACCTGGGCGGGGCGGCCGTGCGTCTTTTTACGGCTGACCTTTTGCGATCTCCGGTGCAACTACTGCGACACGGAGTACGCATTTTACGAAGGAAAAAAGCAAAGTCTGAAACAAATTTTTGAAGCTGTGGCGGCATTTCGCTGTCCTTTGGTTGAGATCACCGGCGGCGAACCGTTGTTGCAGAAGAATGTGCTGCCGTTGATGTCAATGTTGTGTGATTCCGGCTACACAGTCCTTCTCGAAACTAGCGGCGCGCACGATGTCTCGAAAGTCGACCCGCGCGTCCATCGGATCATGGACTTAAAGACGCCCGGCAGCGGCGAAGCGGACAAAAATCTCTGGTCGAACATTGACCATCTCACCCTGCGCGACGAAGTGAAATTTGTAATGGGCTCCCGCGAAGATTACGAATGGTCGCGAGACAAAGTGCAGCACTACGATCTTCCGTCCCGCTGCAAGGCGGTTCTGTTCTCGCCAATTTTCGGAAGGATCGATCCTCGGCAGATCGTCGAATGGATTTTGGCGGACAAGCTGAACGTCCGCTTTCAACTTCAGATGCACAAATTCATTTGGAGCCCGACGCAACGAGGAGTCTGAACGATGCACGCACCACCTCTGCGGTCATTCCGAGCGGAGCGAAGGATCTCACAATGGTGATCGGTGACGCAAGGTAGCTGAGGGATCTTCCGAGTTGATGGGAGGTCCCTCACTTCGTTCGGGATGACAACGCGGGTAAAGCAATGGTATTTTTCCAATCATGCGCGCGCGGTTGACGAAGGATTTCACTTTCGAAGCAGCGCAGACTTTGCCCAATGTGCCGGAAGGACACAAATGCCGCGGGTTACATGGGCACAGTTTCAAGGTCGAAGTTTCAATCGAAGGCGATGTCGATCCAAAAGTCGGCTGGGTTTACGACCACGCGAACATCAGCGCGGCGATGAAACCGCTCCTGAAGATGCTGGATCACGCGTATCTCAACGACATCAAAGGATTGGAAAATCCCACAATTGAAAACATGGCAGAATGGTTCTGGAAGAAATTGGAATCTCAATGTCCCGGGCTTTGCGAGATTGTCGTGCACGAAACACCAACCGCACGCTGCGTTTACCGCGGCGAGTAACAGCGAACGAAGGCTTGGGCACCCGTCGACTCAAACATGACGGCTGGGAAGCCGTCATTCCTTTGGCAACCTACAACTCGATGGCGTAGCGCTTCATCTTGTTGTAGAGGGTGGGGCGCTGGATGCCGAGAAGTTCGGCCGCCTTTTTCTTGTTGCCACGGCACTCTGCGAGCGCCTGGAGAATCGCAGTTCGCTCGAGATCGTTCTGGCTCCGGTTTGCCGAGTTGCTGAGAAAATTGTCTCACGAATTGTGCAATTAGGGGAGGAATGTCCTCTTTGCGTTTCCGAAGCGGGGGCACTTCAATTTGAAAAGTGTTTAGCCGATAGTACAAATCGGAGCGCAGCCGGTTCTCCGCGAGCGCCTGGGCGATCGGCCGATTGGTCGAAGCGATCGCGCGGAAGTCTGCTTTCATGGTTTGGGTGCTGCCAAGCGGCCGGTACTCGCGCTCCTGGAGCACGCGCAAGAAGCGCGTCTGCAAATCAGCAGGCATATCCGAGATCTCGTCGAGGAACAGTGTGCCGCCGTTTGCCGCCGCGATCATTCCCGGGAAATCGTGCATCGCGCCCGTGAACGCTCCTTTCACATAACCGAAAAGTTCGCCTTCAATCATTGTTTGAGGGAACGCCGCGCAATTGAGCTTCACCATTGGTTGCCCCGCGCGCCGGCTGTTCGCGCAAATCGTGTTGGCGATCACTTCCTTGCCGACGCCGCTTTCGCCTACGATGAGGACGTTAGCATCCGACGGCGCCATCGCATCGATCAGTTCCTCGATCTCCTGCATCGGTTTGCTCTTAAAAATTGGCGTCGGGCGTGCCTCCGCGATCTCCAGGCGTTTTTCGAGTTGCTCTGTTTTTACGCGGAGTTCTTCCGTTTCTCGCAAGAGGAATTGTTTTTCCAATGCCTTTTCCACCAGGCTAAGCAATTCCTCGGGGGCATACGGCTTACTAATGAAATGGTAAGCGCCGCGTTTGATCGATTCGATGGCATTGTGCAACGAGTCGTGCGCTGTCAGGATAATCACCTGCACTTTTGGTAGCTCGCTCTTGATGCGCTCAAGCATCTCCAATCCGTCGGCGTCAGGCAGTCGAAGATCGAGCAATACGAGCGTTGGCGATTTCGATTTCAGTACCTTGAGTCCTTGTGCGGCAGTCGGCGCGGTCTCCACTTGATAACCGTGCCGCTTCAGCAGCGCCTCCAGCGTCATCAATACCGGCCTCTCATCGTCGATGATCAGGACACGATGATTTTCTGTTTTCATTGATTTGCGCTGGTAATATTACGCATTACCGGCAGCTTCCAGTTGCTTAAACGACAAGAAACGGCTGCCGTTTCAAACTTGTTTCGAAGACTTGCCTGCCACGGGAAGCGTAAGCGTCGTGATGAGCGCCGAAACGTTCGGATCATATTGAGCGTGCAGTTTGCCACCGTGCGCTTCTACGATAGCGCGCGCGCGATTCAGACCAAGACCATAATGACGCAGGGTGATTTTCCGAAGCGGTTCGCGTCCCCAATTTTGCGTGGGCGAATCAAAGCGAGACTTTGGCTCGTGAAACGTGAATAGGAACCGGGCATCAGCGATTTTCGCTGCTGCCATAATCGGACCTTTGCCACGATCGTGGCGAAACGCATTCGTGATGAGCTCGCTAAATACTTCCTGCAAAAGCTGTGGATCAATATTCAGCATCGCGTCTTCGAGCTGAACGTCCCACGTGATTTCGGCGCTTTCCTTGGGCAAATCGTGCTCGACATGGCTGCGTAAATCCTCGATAAAATCGCTGGCCCGATAAGGAATCGGATTGGGTGCAATCTCACCGACTGCCCTGGAAAGCCGTTGTAACGTCGACGCCAGACTTGAGACCATTTCCCGCAGACGCTTGATTTCGCCTTTAAGTTCTTCAGTTCTTTCCAGCTCACTGATGTAAGTGGATTGCAGTTCGATCGCGTTTAAATCATTGCGGAGATCGTGACCAAGTTGCCGGATGAAACGGCTCGTGTCGCTCCACGGGATGCAATCTTGTCCACCCTGAGAAGCCTCGTCTGGCATAATGATCACACTACTGCTCTTCTTGGAGTGAGAACCGATCATCCGCAGCTTCCTCCGCAGGCTCGAGCTTGATCTGTGGATTGTTGCTGGCCAGATGCCGCAGCACGTGAAACACGTCTTCAGGATCAGCGTCGATCGAGCGCGCAATTTCTTCGGCGGTTTGTCCGCGCCCGGGTAACAGTTTCTCGCTTACCTGTTTTTGAAGCTGCAAAAGCTTCGTCGCCGCTTTTTTGCCAGCCTCGACGCCAGGTTGATCGTAGGCGTTGATGTTGACCAGCGATCCATAAAAGCCCACCGCGCGCTCGTACAGCGCGATCAACATGCCGAGGTTAAATGCGTTCACCTCGGGAATGCTAATTGTGATTGATTCACGCCCGCTCTCGTACAGCGCGCTTCGCGTCCCGCGCAAAAAACCCTCGAGGTAATCCCCGCTCGTGATGCCGTCCTCGACGTCGAACCGCTCGCCGCGCCGATCTTTGCGCACTTCGATGAACGTGATGAAAAAATTCAAAACACCGTCGCGCAGTTGTTGCACATAGGCGTGCTGGTCGGTTGAGCCTTTGTTGCCGTAAACAGCAATGCCCTGATGCGCAATGTTGCCGTCGAGGTCCTTTTCCTTGCCCAGCGATTCCATGACGAGTTGCTGCAAATATTTGGCAAACAACGCCAGCCGGTCCTTATATGGGAGGATCACCATATCTTTCGCCCCCTTGCCGTCTGTGGCGTAATACCACATCAGCGCCAAAAGCATTGCCGCATTTTGGGTCGCATCAGGCGCGCGAGTCCGCTTATCCATGGCCGCCGCCCCAGCGAGAAAATTATCTATGTCGAAACCTTCCAGTGCCATTGGTAGAAGTCCCACCGCGCTCATGACTGAAGT
>QHNQ01000095.1 GCA_003218135.1 Verrucomicrobiota bacterium | reverse complement strand
TTCCTTCCTTTTGACTACCCGCGCGACTGGGTGGTGGATGACTTTCGCTTTTGGGCTGAGCAATATCTGCTCCAGGCGTTTCTGACGTTCAATTCTGAGTTCCAAGTCCTAATGGCGAATAACTATCTCAACCATTACTATCGCGAGGATCTCAAGAGTGCTTTTCCAAGTTTGCCATCTTGGGGCGGCGGCAGCTTCTGGATGCGCCGACGCGTGTCCAAGCAGACGGAATCGAAGTGATTCTAAGTTTTCGCAGCCAAGCCTGCATACGTGCTAGTATGGCATAAGAGAATTCTACTCCTATCAAACGCGGCGATGCTGGAACGGCGCCGTTTCGAAATTGACACGGAGACAGAAATGCCTATTCATCGCCTCTTATGAGGGCTTTTAGTCGACTCATTGCTTTTGCCTGCGTAGTTCTTGTCATAAGTGCGTGCAATCCGCCCAAAACCACTGCTCCCCAGGCCGAGACTCCATTGAGCCCGACAGGGGTGATCTCGGCGGGACCGAATCCCGTTCCAGCTGGAAGCGGTGCTGGAACCACTACAATTAAATGGACAACGGGTAATGGAACTACCGGCAAAGTTTTTGTCTCGGCCGACGGAGCTCAGGAGACAGAGTTTGCCGAAGGACCGGACGGTTCTCACGATGCGCCTATTCAGGCGGGGGTAGCTTATGAATTTCGTCTCTACAATTCAGATCACACCAAACAGCTCGCCAAAATTACTGTGACCAGACCAGCTCAGTGATATCTCGGCTCAGGCCTATCGCGTGGCTGGCAAGATTAGCTGCAGCCTTCAACCTAGCTGATTGAATAATCCGACCACGGGAGCAAGGGACATGCAACCTCTACCAGCCAGGCCTGTCTTCGTTGTCGGTTCCCCAAGATCCGGTACGAGCATTCTCACGTGGTGTCTGGGTCATCATCCCAATCTGTTCCCGGTGCCGGAGTCAAATTGGATGGGGGACTTTGCTGTCAATGTAGCGATTGCCTACCGAATTGGGGCGGCACGCAATTACTACTCGATCTTGAGTGCGATGGATATTCCAGATGATGAATTGTTTGCGACATTTGGTCGGAGCATCAACGACTTGTTCCTGCGCCACCGAACAGATCTGGAAAGAAAACGTTATGCCAACCGTATCGAACTGAAACTTGAACCAAGCTGGATCAAAGCTGCTAGCACAGCGGCGGGGCCCAAAACGCGTTGGGTCGATGGAACGCCGGAATATTCCTTCCATATCTACGGCCTCCGGAAGCTTTTTCCCGACGCTCTATTCATCCATTTGGTCCGCGATGTTCGGGCAGTCGTCCGGTCGATGGTCGAGTTTCATCGCGTAACAGGGATTCAGTTGGTGGCCAACGAGGAGGAGGCTTACCGGTACTGGATGCGAACCGTCGGCGCGTGCCTCCTGGCTGAGCGCGCCTATGGCCCAGCTGTGCTTCATCGCGTTCGTTACACAGATCTGATCGAGCACCCCGAACCGACGATGCGTTCGCTGCTCGATTTCCTCGGGGAGCCCTACGCGGAAAGATGTCTCGAGCCGCTCGAGCTTCGCATCAATAGCTCCATTGTTCCCGCGGACTTTGAGATCAACGATGCCGCTGTGAATCCAACGCTCGTTGAACAGGGAACACGACTTTCCGCTGAAGTCGAAACAACTCGCCAGCCCGCGGACGTTTCGCCTCAAGCAGCCGATGAAATGCAAGCTACGTTTCGAGAACTAGTCAAGCATCTCGCAACCCAGAAATAGTGCGTGCCTCGAATCGGCTACAAGTTTTGTTTAAACCGCTTTAGCCGATCAAACCACCTCTACAGAGTGAAGCTGATACGCTAGGTTGCGCATGTCTTTTGACAGGCTGTCAGCACTTGCAGGACAAATAGATTCTGACGCCCGAATTCGAACTGAAGCGCGCTCGCCGGCGGCCATCGCGGCGGGAACCTTCCAATCGAACTCGCCGGGGTTAAAGTGTGCACTTTCGGACCCGTCGCGGATTGTACACTCGAGCGTCTGGCCCTGTGGGAAGCGATGCGGCACTCGGCCGTGGAATACTATAGCCTTTGAAGGCGCCAACAGTTTGAGATCCAATGTCAGTAACGGAGCGCACCACTCGTCATTGGGATAGTAGCCGTCAGGCGCGGTTGCAAGCTTTGCCCTTCCAATAATTAGCAGCCCAAGTTGCCGATCTGCGACGCGATGCTGCAGCCACTCGATATCCCTGCTAAACTCCTTCTCGCGGTCGTAGAGCAGTCTTAACAGGGCATCTTCCCGACGGAAGAGGCCCTCAAGCATCTCGATCTCAGGATGGCCAAGTGGTTTGGTGCTGGAAAACAGTTTTCTCACCTGAGTGATGATTCCCTCACTGAATGCCCGCTCGCGCTCCTGCAACCTAGCTATATGTTCGATGCGGCGCGTCAATGCCTTCCGCACGCGTGCCCCCTGAGCTTCGGTCGAGTCACCGGCACGCAGCACGAACGGCAAGGGTCGTTCAACGTACACGGTGGCATGCGACGGCGCGGTCTCAGCAGGCGGCCGATCTTTTGTGTACATGTAGATAGCAAGCGACTTGCGCGAAATGGGCGGGTGATCCTGCGGCTGCCGGATAACTTCAAATCCGTGCCATGATCGCTCGCTGGTCTCGAACAGAATGGCGCGGTTGGCCAGCGGCACAACGCGCTCAATTCGGTTTTGCTCGGGAGGACGCCACGGATCCTCGTGAAACTCGATAGAACCACCCCACTCCTCGTCCCACTCACGATTCAAATAGACGATCAGATTCAATCGCCGATGCCACCCATGATGCGGGTGATAGTTGAAGTCCACGTGTGGATCAAGCTCTTGCCCTGGACGGTTCTCATGTGTGCCGCCGCCTACGTACAATTGGTCGTAAAGCAGGTCGGGGATGCCTGTAACATCGCTCATTAGCGCGGAAAATTCTGCGGACCGGAACAGCTCGTCCGCCAGCGCATAAGTCTCCCCAAGCGATCGAATGTCTTCAACGGTCGACTTCCCGCCTGGCAATCCATCCTCATTGAGATTCGCTCCGCGCTCAAAAGGCGGAAACTCGGCGATCAATTGCTCGCAAAACGTAGGGCTGAAGAATTGATCGATCACAACATGTGGAAAAGGATCCGCCGATCGAAAGCGGCTTCCGTACCTTTCACGATTCTTCAATGCCTCAGGATTAATCAGGTCGAGCATGTGGAGCGATAGAATGCGGAAACACCGCAAACAGTCAAGCCCTTCAGCCTGCTTAAGGGTGCTGATCCAAAAAGCGAACGTGGGTCTTGCGTTACGACCCGCTAATACTAAGCGGTACAAGGAATCGGTGTGATATAGTGACCTGCAGATGCCTGTGTTTAAAAGCTACGTCCTGGGTATGGCAATGGCCCACCTGCTCTGGTTGTATTTTTTTACAACAGGCCACTTGTTACGACGAAAGGCCCTTGAACAATCACGCTCTTTCTTAATTACCGATCTCGTCATTACGTCGGTGGCGGGAATGGCGGTCGCAGGGTTCTGCCTGTTGTTGCTGGGATTCACTCACCTTCTAAACCGCCCTGGGATATTGCTCGCGCTGGTGTTCGAGGGCCTCTTATTTCTGTGGCTTAAGGGCGAGAACTGGCTCTCCTACAGCTTTTGGCAAAAAATTTGCCGGCGCTTTGTTGGAGCGTGGACGGTGCCGGCGCTTTTCATTTATCTGCTGTTCTTGATCCTTGCAGTGCCGGCTGTCCTGCCTCCCACTTTCTCTGATTCGGTATCTTATCACTTAGCTTATGCTGTTGATTGGGCGAACGCCGGCCGGATCTACGTCGATCCCTTCCTGCGTTTTCCATATTACGCAAATAATTTTCTGCTTTTCTATAGCGCCCTGTTCGTTCTGAAGCTGGGGAGCTATTGCCATTTTCTAAATTGGCTCTGCGGCTTGCTTACGTGTCTGGGAGTCCTGGCCTTTTTTACTCCGGTTGAAAATCCATTTCGAGAAGGGACATCCACCTGGAAGCTATCTCGCCCGCAGCACTTCCTAATTCCCCTTTGTGTGGCGTTGTCTCCAGTTTTTCTCCGGTATCTGAACGTTGCTTATATCGATGTTCCTATCGGACTCTTTTTGCTGATTCCGATTCTCTGCGCCTACCGATCGTCGTCAGGCCAGCCATTTGAGCGCGAACTCGTCGTCAGCGCAGCATTTTGCGGCGGCATGAAGCTCACCCTGATTGGTCATCTACCTTTTTTTGTTGGCTCGCTGCTTTTCGCTACCGCGCGTCGATTGCCACGACGGCAGATTGCAGTTCTTTGCCTCCTTCTGGTGAGTCTAAGTCTACCCTGGTATCTGCGGAACCTGTTTGAAGCTCATGACCCCACACCACCGGTTTTCAATTTTCTCTTCAAGCACCCAGATCCAATCTTCAAAGATGATCCTTTTCCTTACACCGCCGATACCATGACGGAACGAAAGCCATCTCATTTGCTGCTGTTGCCTTTCCGATTTTTCACTTACCCGCAATCCGAAAATTTTCGAGAGTGGGGAATTACGGCGATGATCCTGCTATTGTATGCGCCGATTTTATTCTTACTTGCACAGGTCTTTTGGCGGAACAGGTGGCACGCTCCGCCCCGTCTCATCTATTTATCGCTGGCCGCTGCGTACCTCACCCTTCCCTGGCTTTTCAGCTCTCTGGGGAGATATGCTCTTCATTGGTATCCCGTGCTCGCGGCGTGGGTGGGAGTCATGGTTTCAGACATTTGCGCACGAACTGAAGCCCTTTGGAGTTCTCGTTTGGTGACATCGATTACCAGGACTGTTGCCGCTGTATTCTGCATCGCTCTTATCATTCCGAGTCCGGCGCGCTCTTCCAAGCGCTTTTACCGCGACTATTATGGAATAACACGTTCGTTACTAGGCTCCGACACCAACCTAAAAGACTATCTGAAGAAGGACCTTAGTGGTTATTTGGCGAGCCAAGCCGTCATTGCGACGCTAGTTTCTAATCAGAAAACAAACACTAAAGTCCTTCTTTTGCCAGGTGTTGTAGGACTTACCTTCTACTTTCGGAAGGCAAACATGATTACCCTCGGCGATTATACTGGACCGGCTGGATACATGGAGCTATGGACGGGCGTAGAACAGGGAAACTGCTTACCCTACTTGACCCGGCTGGATGTATCAGTTGTCATCGTCCAGCCACACCACGAGGAGGCTTGGTGGCCGCGATTCTACGACCCATTTCGGTCGCAACTAAAGGAGTATGGGTTCAGCGAATATCGCACCGACGAGCGTAACGTTGCCATTTTTCTGAGAGGTGATATCCACCCTAACCGTAAGCTGATTCCGGTTACTCGGTAGGCTCTAGCGTGTTTAGCTTTAGCGTCGATAACCCGTTGATTCTCAGCTTCAAGAAATCAAGCCTCCACGTCAGGCATTCTCGCCTTTCCCCTTTGGGCAAGCGGAGAGGACTAAGCTGCGGGTTTTCGAGCACATCCATTAGTTCAGTTCCCTCACCCTCGCCCCTGCAAAGGCGCGGCGACCTGAGCGCTCCAGCCTAACCCAATCCCTATCACGCGAACCGACAATTGACCAACACTACTAAAGCTTTAGCCATTGCTTGAATCTACTTGCAATTGAAGCCCAACGGAAAAATAATCCCCAAACTCCTGTGAACACGAAGATCAATCATCTCGCCGTTTGGATTTTGATCGTTGTGTATTTTTTGATTGGTTGGGGCTGGTACGCAATTTTTGGCGAGAAATGGTTGAATCTTCATGCGCGCACGATGACTGACATCGAACACACGCATAACGTCGGCGCCTACGTGCTCGCGTTCCTTGGTTCGATCGCTGTCAATTACACACTCGCAGTGCTTATTGCGCGGACCAACTCAACAAGCGTCTGGTGTGGCCTGAAAGTCGCGCTCGCATGCTGGTTCGCCTTTGTGTTTATGGAATACGCGACCATTTCTGTGTTCTCCGCGTTCGAAACCAATCCGTGGCCGCTTATTTGCATCGACATGGGCCGGCCACTGCTCGGCATGGCAATCAGCGGTATCGTTCTTGGCGCCTGGCGCAAAGCAACGTGACGTTGCATCCAGTTTATCTGCTGCTGAGGGCGTCGCGCTCGACGATTCTCTGTCAATTAACTACGGGCTGCTCGCCGGGTTCGGTCCAGCCGCGCTCTGTTCAACCTTGGTCGCGCTCATTCACGTATCTGACCGTCACCGTCGAGCCGACTTTGAGTTCGGCCGATCCGTTGATTGTCGCTGGATCGATCGCGAACTCGTATTTCTCTGTTCCTTTTTGGATAGCAAGAGTGGTGCCGGTAGCCGCAACAACTGTTCCGGTGATTTCGTATGTCTTTCCACCCGCTGCGAACAATTGTGCGTTCAGGGTCAGAATCGTTGCCGTTATCAAACAAATCATGCAGCCGCAAAATGGATGCAGCTGCCTGGCCTGAGCGACAGTCGAATGGGTCACGTTGCTGGCGGTGTCGGAATGGCTCTCACGCCAACCCGAGCAAGGTACTCATCGGCTTGCAACAGATCATTGCCGGCGCGCTCAACCATCCGTTCTGTCATGTCGAGCGAAGTCGAGACATCTCTAGTTCTTACGCTCTATTCCTTGGGCGGCGCCGGTATTGCTCTGACCCCCACCCGCGCCAGGTATTCGTCCGCCTGCAACAGATCGTTGCCAGCGCGCTCGAGAATCTTGAGCAAATTATCCATCGACGAAACTTCCTCGAGCTGCTCGGTCAGGAACCACTGAAGAAAATTGATCGTGATGTAGTCGTTCTGCTTTCGGGCGAGTTCGACGAGCCCGTTGATTTGCTGGGTGACATGAATTTCCTGGTCGAGCGACAGTTTCACTGCGTCACGCGCGGTCTTGAATTTCGATTTCGGCGCATCGATCGCCGGGATCACCACGCGCCCGCCGGGATTACGCGGATGCAAACGTAAGATCGACAATCGGCGTTGAGCGTCGCTGTCGTTGGACCTACTATCTCCGCTGATCTGATCGAAGAGGAAAATGATGAACCACAGCAAATTGGCTGATGAGTTGCTCGGTGATTTCCTGCATCACGTACGTGCGCTCGGTGGCGACGTCGAACCGGTTAAGGTGCTGCGATCGAATACGTACAAGGTTGGCAATTCGCATGTGCTTGCCCGCGTAGCTGCCGACACGGGCAAGTATTTCTTCGGCCTCAATTACATCAACGCGGAAGAGGTCGCGAACCTCGACAATTCATTCGTTGCGTTTGTGTGCGGTGATGTCGGCTCTTCTGTGATTATGCCAATGTCAGACCTGATGAAACTTCTGCCTCAGATTAGCCATGATCGAAACGGCGAGTTTAAGATCAATATCACAAAAGATTTTAAATTGGCTTTGAAAGGCAGGGGCAACCGAGAACCGCTGAATGATTTCCTGAACAATTGGGATTTGATCAAGTCTCCTGCGAGAACAGCCGGGGAAGTCACGTCGGCAGAGGAGAGTTTCCATACTGTTTTGCAAGGACGGCTGATCGAGATCGGCAAGGATCGTGGCTTACAGACATACAGCCCGAATCGCGCCAAGAAATTCAACAACGTGCCGCTGAGCGAGCTTACAACGCTCGACAAATGCCCTGATTTGCAATTTGCCAATCATGACTCGCTGCGAAACATCGATGTGATTTGGTTTCGCGAGACCGGAAAGCAATTCTATCCGCATTCAGCATTCGAGGTTGAACTTTCAACGGGGATTTGGTCCGGTGTCGGGAGATTAGCAGCGCTGCGAGAATACACGACCAATCTTTTTGTGGTATCGAACGAGCATAAGAGGTTTGAGCAAGTCATGCAGTCACAACCGGAATTGCATTCGCGGGTAAAAAATGTTGCCACCGATCACGTCGGCGTTTTGTATTCTGCGGAAACGCGTCTCCGTGATCTGCGTCGCGAAATTGGAATCTGAACATGGCTTACCAATGCCAGTGCGGAAATAGCGAAAGGTTCTACGAGGCATTCGATGTGGCCGTCGACGTCGTCGACGGAGAGGGCCACTTCGTCGAGATGAAAGATCGTAACGTACTCTTTTACATTTGTTGCGAGTGCGACCGTGAAATTTCGTACGAAGATTTTTGGCGCGGCGTAGCGATGCAAACCGGTCAAGCCGGACGATCGTAGGGTTTCAAAAAGCGAAACGCGCGCCTTGAAACCGAAGCGGGCCTTTAGTTCTAGCGACCTCCTGCTGTCGCACGCCTGTCGCCGCACTACCATCGGGACTGCAGCGCTTCAGTTCGACGGTTCCCGTTGACAGCATTGGCATAATAATCACCTATGAAAGTACCCGTGTGTGTTTCAGCTTGCGCCCTTCTAGCGGGCTGCGCCGTCACGGATTTTACGCCGTATCGTGGTGCTCAACAGAATTGGCCGGTCGCGGCTGGAACGTTCGTCGATAACAAGTACGCGGTACCGGTCTTCTTTGGTCCGCCAAATCGCCCGTACGATGTAATTGGGTATTTAACCGCGGAGACGGCACCCGTTCGTAGCCGTCGAGGCGCAGTGATCGCGTTTATGGCGCGTCGGGCGCAGGAACTTGGCGGCAATGGGCGATTGTCCTCGGCACAAACAGGCAATACGTCGGATCTGTGTCTAGCAGCTCGGTAAGTGGAAACGTGTACGGGCAAGCGTTTACGGCGACTGGCTCCGGCACAACGACTCCGATGTTTGGCGGACAGGGAGACGCAGTTGTGATCAGGCTGCGGTGAGAATGTAAGATTAGCGTGCCATTGAAACTCCAATTGCGACGTCCCGTTCGACTACGCTCTCGCCTTCATTAAGCCTTCGGCGCAGCACGCAGGCAGGCTCAAATTTCATTAGTGAAAGCAGCGTGTATGAATCTACCTTGCATTTCGTGGAGGATGAAGGCTTAGGAGCAAAGGGCGAGCTTCGCAGCGGTATTACTCGCCGAACATTCGTTCGTGCAGCTCTGGCAGGCGGAGCGTCGCTTTTGGCGGGAAGAGCGGCCAAGCTGTTCGCGGCTGCATCGCCCAGTGACAATTCAACTTTCAGCATCGGTGGCGATCTGCCGGTCAACCGACTTGGATTCGGTGCGATGCGTCTTACAGGAGAGAACATTTGGGGTTGGCCACCAGACCGCGAGAACGCGCGCAAAGTTTTGCGTCGCGCCTTGGAACTTGGCGCGAACTTGATCGACACGGCGGACGCGTACGGACCTGAAACTGATGAATTGCTCATCGCAGAAGCGCTTTATCCTTATCCGAAAGAACTCGTCATCGCGACAAAGGGCGGTCAGATACGACCCGGACCCGAGCAGTGGGTGCCCAGGGGTGATCCCGAATATCTGAAACAATGCGTCGATAAAAGTCTGAAGCGCCTAAAACTTGAGCGCATCGATCTTTATCAACTGCACCGCATCGATCCCAAGGTGCTGATGGAAGATTCGTTAGGCGCGTTGAAAGAAGCGCAGAGCGCGGGCAAGATTCGCCACATTGGATTATCCGAAGTCTCACCTGAGCAGGTAGAGCGCGCACGCAAGACCGTGCCGATCGTTACCGTGCAGAATCGCTACAACATCACTGATCGAAAATGGGAAAACACGCTGAGTTATTGCGAGAAGGAACAGATCGGGTTTATGCCGTGGGCGCCGGTTGGTGGGACCAGAGGAATGACGAATGCCACCTTGGAAAAAGCCGCCAAAGATCACGGCGTGACGATTTATCAGCTAGGCCTCGCATGGTTATTGCATCGATCGTCAGTAATACTGCCGATTCCGGGAACATCGTCGCTCGCTCACCTCGAGGAAAATATGGCCGCGCGTAAAATACAGCTGACCGAAGAGGAGTGGAAGACGATCGACGCATTGGCGAGCCGCGCATGATCAATCACGCGACGAAGCGCATTCGTTCGACGGCATCGTCGCGACGCATAAATTAGCTTATTTTTCATATCCCAGCTCGCGACTGCGAGAATTCGCGTAACCCTGAATCAGCGCAGAGAAGCAAATCCCGCTGCCAGGAAAAAATCCCTTTCGGTTTTCTGGTTCGGTGGGTTCCGTCATTTCCGGGGTCGCTGTCGGGGCGGCGGCGTGCCAATGCGCGAAAGCGGAAAATGGACGGGACATTTGAAGAGCGGTAGTGACAACCGCGCGCTAAAAAATAGCAAGGTATCGGCAGCAGAGGTGTAACGACGCAGGTACTCTTCGACGCGTGATTCAGAAGAATCTCGGGAAGAAACTTACGTTATTGATTCTGTCCTTGTCGATGTTGCCGAGCACGGCGGCTCTTGCCGGCGCGCGCCACTTTACTTTTCTCTATGAGGCGCCGACCTCAGCGCCCGGGAGCATCGAATTGGAGAATTGGATTACGTGGGAACGCGTAACGAACCGAGAGCAGTCCGATCAAATCGGGTTTCGTCATGAAATTGAGATCGGAGTCACCGATCATTTTCAAGCCAGCATTTATTTCGTCGACTGGTTCTACGAGCGCAACCGCAATCAATCCGGCTTCAATTATTCGGATTCCGCTATCGAGCTGATTTATAACCTGACGAATCCGGTCATCGACCCGGTGGGATTGTCAGTCTATGGAGAAATCAAGGGCGGTCGCCAAAACTTCGAGCTCGAATCAAAGCTGATTGCGCAGAAGAATTTTGGCCCGCTAATTCTCGACTACAATCTGACGCTGGAAGCCGAATGGGAAGAGCAAGGGCTTCAAGAACGCCAGGGCGAACTCCAACAGGCGCTCGGCGCAAGTTACGAACTTTCGCCGCGAATCTCAGTCGGTCTTGAATTCCTGCACGAATTTGTTTTCCCGGATTGGCGCGACCAGGAAAAAATCAGGAATGTCTTGGTAGGTCCGAACGTCGCGTTTCGACATCAAAATTGGTTTGTAACAGTCACTGCCTTGGCACAGGCAACCAACACGGCGGACGAAGCTGATTTCAAGGTGCGCACAATTTTTGGCTTCGGCTTCTGAGAGAATGAAGAGAGCATCGACCCTGCTGATTCTTCTCGCTTGTCTGATAGCGTGCGAATCTGTCAATTACGTGCCGCCCGTCACTTCGCAGATGGCAGCTGCAACAAAAGGACGACGTGTCGATGTCGCCACCTTGCGTGACGGCCGGACGCTTCTCGTGCACCGCTGCATCGAATGTCACACGCTGCCGCCGCTCTGGCACTACGCCGTCGAAGATTGGCCGAACATCGTAAACAGCATGGCGCACCGCGCGAGTTTAAAACCCGCCGAACGTGACGCGATTGTCGCCTATGTTCTGGCAGTGCGCTCGACCCCGGAGTAAGAATCCGAAAACCCAGCGAGCGTGCAAGTCGCAGGCTTCCAGTCTGACGGTTTGTTTCCGCCCACGCGACTGCGCATTTTTTTCGGAAAATCCGCGTCCGCACTGCTCAGAGGTCGGCGACTACAATTCCCGCGCTTTCGAATAAAAATCGGCTAGTCCGTCTGCCACGCTGTCGGCGTACTCGCGGAAAATACTCTTTCGTTCAACACCATTGATCGCTCGCACTCCTTGGTAATCGCCCGCCTGAATACGAGCGAATGCGTCGTTGCTGTTCATGACGTAGGGCTCGCAATAAACTACCGGACATCGATAAAGCCGCGTGGCGAGCAAATTGCGCGCATACACGTACCCGCTCGTGCCAACTTTCGTGGTGCTGTTGGTCGTCGGGTATTCGTAGGGAGGCAGACCGGTTTCGCGTGCCATTGCGGCCGCAACCGTATCCGCCAAGGGCAATTCCTCATCGTAAACGCGGCTCAGAAGCCGGCGGATCATTTCGAAACGTTCGTCGTCCAATTCGAATTCCTCTGCCAAATACGATCCGTTCACGAGCAGGTGAAGATGATCGGCTTCCGTCAATGTCGGATTGTTTGGGTCGCCCCAGCCTTCCGCGTTGAAATGCAAACAAAGCACAAGATCGGGATGCAATTTGAAGTTCACCAGCGCAGCCCGCCGTCGAATCTCGCTGTAACGGTAAAATAGAATTTCGCTCTGCCAGCGAATGGTTTGCTCTTTGGCGGGATCATTTGGATCGAGAACATCCGCGCGCGGCTGTGGCACGCCGTTCTTAATTAGAATTTTCCTGGCCAGCTCACGAAAATCATCAGGACGTTTCGACGTAATTGGTTCGTTGCTATTCCTAACGAACAAAACTTTTGCGCCGAGTTCACGCAATCGCGCAGCCAACAATCGAGATACCCGCAAAGTCAGTTCTCCTTCCTCGACCGGTGCGCTGCTACCTACATGGAACCAGCGCTCCTCCATCTTTGCCCATTTCCCGCCGAGATGACCTGGATCGAGGGCGATCTTCAAACCTGAAAGAGGTTTTTCCGGTTTCGCAGACGGCAAGGACTTCGCCGGCCGCCAAAGTCGCGGCACGGGTCTGCGTTCCGCGTCGTTCGCCGCAAATCTCAGCGTGAAGAATGTCTGCGCCTCACGGTTCATCAGGAGTCGCGCAGTCTTCTCGTTTATTTCAATTAAATCAGGAGCGAACCCATGGGTGCAATAAACGTTCTGGATAAGCCTGCTGAATTCGTCGTGCGTAATTGTTTGCTGGTACTTCTCCAGCACAGCCCATCGCGGATGGTCACCGAGAACGCCGAGATTGTCCGCGGCGCGAGTGCCGCCGGGAAAGATCGGCAGAAAGACGAGAAGAAATGACGAAGCTCCAATGATCCGCCTTCGCCACGCTACGGCGTGGCAGGCGATTGGCTTCGCTCCGTTAAACTGTTGAAGCGTTAAATCGTTGAATCGCAAATCCGATATGACTATGTAACGATTTAACAAATCACGCCCGTTATGCTAAGCGTTCTTTTTCTCGGCGATGTCGTTGGCGAGCCCGGCCGCAGCGCAGTCATTGCCCGGCTGCCGGAGCTGAAGTCGAAGCACGCGTTGGATTTCGTCGTCGTTAACGGCGAAAACGCGGCGGGCGGACGCGGCATAACGGGAAAAATCACCATCGATCTTTTGCGCGCGGGCGTCTCGGTCATTACGACAGGCGACCATATTTGGGACCAGAAGGAGATTCTTTCATTCATCGACACCGAACCGCGTCTATTACGGCCGGTGAATTATCCCGACGGCGCGCCGGGGAGCGGGTCGATTGTCTTGGAAACAGCCAAGGGCAAAATTGGTGTTATCAATGTGCAGGCGCGCACGTTTATGCAACCAATTTTGGAAAATCCGTTTCGCGCCGTCGAGGCTGCAGTAACAAAGATGCGTGAAGAGACCGCGAACATCCTTGTCGATGTCCACGGTGAAACTACAAGTGAGAAAATCGCCATGGGCCGATTTCTCGACGGGAAAGTTTCCGCTGTCATCGGCACTCACACTCATGTTCAGACGGCCGACGAACAAATCTTCACCGGGGGCACAGCTTTCATGTGCGATGCCGGCATGTGCGGACCGGTCAATTCAATTCTGGGGCGCGCTATCGACCCGATTATGAACAGGTTTGTCTCGAATCTGCCCGCGTCGTTCCCCGTTGCCGGAGGCGACGTGCGACTGCACGGAGCACTCATCGAAATTGATGAGACCACCGGGCGCGCCATGCGTATCATGCGCGTGGATGAGCCTGGCCCCGGCAAACCCGCCCCATCCGAGCCCGAGCCAAGAGTCGATATCGAACAGTCGCATTCGCCCGAACAGACTTGAAACTGTTGATGTTACAGCCAACTATTGACCCCTTCAGTTTCGAATTGTCTAAGAACATTAACGTCCAACAGAAATTATGAAGAGATCATTTGCTTTTGTTTTAATCACGGCTTTGGCCCTCTGCGCTTCACACGTATGCCAGGCAGCGGAAAAAAAGAATCCCGAAGCGAACCGACTGGCCCGCGAGGGCGTTGAGGCCGCTAAAAACCAGGACTTCGACAAAGCGGTTGATCTCCTTAAGAAAGCCAGCGCCATGGACCACAAGTACGCCGACGAGCTCTCGGCAGTTTATCAGCAGCGTGGATACGGGGCCGCGACGGACCAGAGATACGGGGACGCCGTCAACGACTATGGCGAAGCGCTCAAATTGACTCCGCAAAATTCGCGGATTTACGAACAACGCGCGGCGGTGGAAATGAAGATACAGGATTACGAGAAAGCGCTCGGCGATTACTCCGAACTCATCAAACAAAAGCCGAACGAAGTCCGCTATTACAACTACCGCGCATACATCTACGAGGTAAAGAATGATTTGAAGAATTCGATGACGGACACGGAAAAGGTGTTGAAGCTGGATCCTAATAATCAGGACGCAAAAGCTCGGAAGCAGCGGATAGAGCAGAAGATAGCTGAAAACCAGCCTTTGACTCCTCCTCCCGGCACGACGCCGAAGCCTTCACCTTCACCTAAAGGCAAAAAGAAGCCCTGAGCTGTTGCTGCCGCTGTTAGCCGCCGAGTGGCGCGCTGGCGTTCTCCGTTTCCTCGTCTGGTTTGGGCACCGCAGTGAATTTTCGTTTGCGGCGGTTTGCCGGCAGGGGCGCGAGGGTCATGGTGATATTACGACCGGTGATTTTGGGGTCCATTTCTACCTGCGACATGCCGGAAAGATCGTCGCGCACCTTCTCCACGAGCTGCATCCCAAATTCTTGGTGCGCCATTTCGCGGCCGCGAAATTGCAGCTGCACACGCACCTTGTTTCCACGATCCAGGAATTCTTCACCGTGCCGTATTTTGGTCAGGTAATCGTGCTCGTCGATGTTAACGCGAAACTTGATTTCCTTCAGTTTTGAGCTGGCAGGTTTTTTATCCTTGGTGTGTTTAGAAATGTCGTATCGGAACTTTCCGAAATCGATGATCTTGCACACCGGCGGGTTGGCCGTTGCCGCGACTTCGACCAGGTCGAGCCCAAGAGTTTGAGCTCTACGCAAGGCGTCGTTCAACTTCATGACGCCAAGCTGTTCGCCGTTGGATCCCAGAATGACCCGGACTTCGCGGGCGCGAATCCGGCCGTTTACACGAATTTGTGGTTGCAGATTAGATCAAGCTCCTGACCGGTGAAACGGGAGTGCGCCGCGCCACCGTATTTCCATCTATCGCAATTCCCAGCATTAGCATTCGCACACGCCGGGGCACTCTTGCTTCGCCACGGATGCGATCCACCGCGACGAAGTGCTTGCATTAATAATCGCAAGCCGAAGGGAAGTTGTAGGCAACAATTCTGTACTGGCAAGGCGAATCTCGTAACATTTAAGTGTCCATCGCCCCGAGATCACTTTGCCGGCGGGTCGCCAAAATGCGCTTTGTGCGTAGCGTACGCAGCTGCGTCGTCGAGCATGGCATCGATAGTCGCTGCTAATGGCTCGAGCTTGACCACGCCAGAAAAAATTGCGCGGTCGCCAATTGCGGTGTCGATCACGAAAGCCGGACGTTGCGTGATCTGCAGCGCATGAAATTCAGCCGTCGATGCTCGGATGCGTTTTTCAGTTTTCGAAGATTTCGCATGCTTGCGCAATTCCCCGGGATCAATCCCGCCGGCTTCTGCGCCGACCTCAACGGCAACATCCCAATCGCCAATCGTTTTGCCTTCCCGCAGCGCGGCGTGCGCCAGCGCAAGGCGAACGCGATCGTCAGTAAAACCAAAGTCCTTCGCCGCTTCAGCCACGCAATTTGGCGCGAGCCACTCCGGCAGACTGGGATCATACCAATCGGTATTGAGCATGAACGGCGAACGCATCATCATTCCGCTGCGGCGATAGAACCATTGCTCCTGCTCGCGCGAAGTTGGCAAACCGCTCGGATCCATTAAAGCGATCTTCCACTGAAATTTGACTCGTCCTTCATATCGTTTTTTCAATTCAGCCCACGTCGGCTCGGACCAAAAACACCAGGACGAAACGACCTCGAGATAATCAGTGACGGTGATGGGCATGCGTGAATGTTAAAAGGGTTAAAAAAGTTACAAGATTAAAAAGGTTACAAGGTTGAAGCGTTCAATCGCTGAATTACAGATGCATTCTTTGTCATTCTGAGCGAAGCGAAACATGACAAGAATGGATTCGTCTACCTCAACGCTTTAACCCTTCAACCAATCCCATGTGGCCGCTGCAACTTTGATCGGTGAATCTGAATCACATTTTCCTCTTCATCGCCGTAATCTCGTCGCTCCTGGTGTTGGCTCGGGCGTTGCGTCCCAGCGCGCCTTATCATGGATGGCGGGTTGTTGCACTGATTGTTCTGGGGATAACGGGCGTTGCGTGGCTTTTTTGGCGTGGCGCCGCCGGATACGTCGGTGGCTGTGCGTGGTTTGTTCTGCTGTTTGTCCCCGCAATCGGGTTGCGCAAAATGACCGACCTCGCCGCCGCTGGAAATTACAGATCGGCCAAAAAACTCGGGGAGGCTCTTCAAATTCTGCATCCCACGAGTGAAATGCGCAGCCACGTGCAATTACTTCGCCAGTTGGAATCTCAGGCAAACGATCGCAGCGGTTTCAGTTCAATTCCCATCGGGCGCAAAACCGCACGCCGCCGCCTCCCCGGTCAGCTCCGAAGCGCGCCTGCTGTTCTCATCTTTATCGGCCTGAACGCGGTCGCATTCGTTTTCGAAATCTCGGCGGGCGATTGGAATGATCCGGAAGTTCTGCATCGGATCGGCGCGCTCGACCCTTACTCCGTCGTAGTCCAGCACGAATACTGGCGACTTTTCACAGCGCTTTTTTTGCATGGAGGAGTCGTTCATCTCCTGTTCAATGTGTTCGCGCTATATGTTCTCGGCCCACCGCTGGAGCGATCCATCGGCACAATGCGATTCGTCGCGTGCTATTTGATTTCAGGGCTTGCGTCCGGCGCTGGCGTTATGGGTTTGATCTTAATCGGTCTGATGCAACCGGTTCAGCTGGTCGGTGCGTCGGGCTCGATCATGGGAATCGTTGGTGCATGGGCAGGATTTCTGATGCGACATCGCCACGCGCCGTATGCGAAACAGAGATTGGCAAACGTGGCGATGATTGTTGCGATCCAAATCGCATTCGATCTTTCAACTCCACAGGTCAGCATGGCCGCACATCTATGCGGACTGATCGCGGGATTTCTTCTCGGGCTAATTGTCGCACTACAGCCGGGTTCCTTGACCCCCGGAAAGGTTCGGGGTTGATTAAACCTCGCTTTCTGTGGTCGACCGGGGTCACCGACCCCGGCTACAGTGACGCGCGTTCGCATGCCAACTTTTCAAACTTACAATGTGACTCCCATCCTGCCGGCGGTATTGGAGCCGTTGCGGGAGATGAGTTTTAATCTCTGGTGGACGTGGGAGCCGGCCGCGCGCCGTCTTTTTCGTCATCTCGATCCCGAGCTGTGGGACCGCACAAATCATAATCCAATCCGCATGCTGCAACTTTCGCGGCAATCGCGGTTGGAAGAGCTCGCACAGGACAAAGATTTTGTGCGCGAGCTCAAGCAGGTGTTTGAGGAATTCGAAAAATATCTGGGTCGACACGATACCTACGGGAAAACCGGTCACGGCAGCGCGATCAAAAATCCCGTTGCCTATTTTTCGGCCGAATTCGGTTTTCACGAATCGATCCCGAATTACTCCGGCGGGTTGGGCATTCTCGCCGGCGACCATTGCAAATCGGCCAGTGATCTTGATCTGAAATTCGTTGCGATTGGTCTGCTGTACCGACACGGCTATTTCCGGCAGCAGATCGACAAGGACGGCGTTCAGCAGGCGATTAATCTCAATCAAAACTTTTATCACCTGCCGATCCGAGAAGTCCGCCGCGGCGAAGCGAAACTTCTTATCTCGGTTCCCATTTTGGACCGGAATGTTTTTGCAAGAGTTTGGGAATTGCGCGTCGGCCGCATAAACGTCTACCTGCTCGACACCGATATTCCGGAAAACAGCGCCGAGGACCGATTGATTACCGCCGAGCTTTACGGCG
>QHNQ01000004.1 GCA_003218135.1 Verrucomicrobiota bacterium | reverse complement strand
CGTCCTTGGTAAGGACGAGGTCACCGGTTCAATCCCGGTCATGGGCTCAGAAGAACTCGCGACCGGTGGTAGAGAGTTAGAAGAAAAGACGAAGTTTAGTTAAACAGGAGGATTGAAATGGCTAAGGAAGCATTTAAACGCGACAAGCCGCACGTGAACGTCGGCACGATCGGACATGTGGACCATGGCAAAACCACCCTGACAGCGGCCATCACGATGGTGCTCAACAAAAAGGGCATGGCCGAAGTGCGGGCATATGAATCGATCGATAACGCCCCGGAGGAAAAAGAGCGGGGAATCACGATCAATACGGCGCACGTGGAGTATTCCAGCGAGAAACGTCACTACGCCCACGTCGATTGCCCTGGGCACGCCGACTACGTCAAGAACATGATCACCGGCGCGGCACAAATGGATGGCGCCATCCTGGTTGTTTCTGCTGCGGACGGTCCGATGCCGCAGACGCGTGAACACATCCTGTTGGCGCGACAGGTAGGAGTGCCTTCCATCGTCGTTTTCCTCAACAAAGTCGACATGGTCGATGATCCCGAGCTTCTTGACCTGGTGGAAATGGAAGTGCGCGATCTGCTGACTCAGTATGAATTTCCCGGGGATAAAATCCCGATAGTCAAAGGCAGCGCGCTCAAGGCGCTCAATGGCGACGCGGATGCCGAAAAGCAGGTGCTCGCGCTTGTCGAGGCGATCGACGATTACATTCCTGTCCCCGAGCGGCCGATCGATCAACCGTTCATGATGGCGATCGAAGACGTGTTCAACATTGAAGGGCGCGGCACCGTCGCCACAGGCCGTGTCGACCGCGGTATCCTCAAAAAAATGGAGGAAGTCGAGTTGGTCGGTATTCGTCCAACGAAAAAAACGGTCGCGACCGATATCGAAATGTTCCGCAAACTTCTCGATGAAGCGCGCGCGGGCGATAACGTCGGCATTCTGTTGCGCGGCTTGAAGAAGGAAGAGGTGGAGCGCGGCCAGGTGATCGCGAAGCCCGGCTCCATCACGCCACATAAGAAGTTTAAGGCGGAAGTTTACGTGCTGAGCAAAGAGGAGGGCGGACGTCACACGCCGTTCTTCAGCAATTACCGGCCACAATTTTACTTTCGCACGACCGACGTCACCGGAACGGTCAAGCTGCCGGAGGGCGTGGAGATGGTGATGCCTGGCGACAACATCTCGATTGAAGTGGAGTTGATCACGCCCATCGCGATGGAAAAGACCATCCGGTTCGCTATTCGCGAGGGCGGCAAAACCGTCGGTGCGGGTCGCGTGAGCGAGATTCTGGATTAAACTATCGCCTAATCGTGCTCGTGCTCGTGCTCATGATCGAGCGGAGCCGATTACGATCACGAGCAGGATTAGAAAATACGCCAGTAGCTCAATTGGTAGAGTAGCGGTCTCCAAAACCGTCGGTTGGGGGTTCGAGTCCCTCCTGGCGTGCTTGACCGCGGACGCGGTTAAAAAGTTACAAAGTTACACTGCTAAAAAGGGACATGAAGCTGACGCCTTTGTAATCTTGTAATTCTCTTAACCTTTTTAACGTTCCAGATGATCACTAAAATTAAAACCTTCTTCAGCGAAGTAAAAGTTGAGCTGCAGAAGTGTTCCTGGCCATGGGACCCAAAGGAGAGGGGGTTCCGAAAGTACAAGGAACTGAGCGACTCCACTGTTGTGGTTGTGATCTCGATGGTTTTACTGGGCGGCTTTGTGTCGTTCTTTGACTTCGTTCTGGTGAACGTTGTGCACTTTTTCACTCGCTTACACTGATTTATGGGACAGACACTCGCAGGCAAAGATCAATGGTTCGTTGTGCACGTGCTTTCCGGGCAGGAAAACAAGGTGCGCGAGAACATCCTCAAGCGCATTAAAACGGAGGAAATGGGGGATTTGATTTACGATGTGCTCGTTCCGACCGAGCGCGTGTCGGAAATTAAGAAAGGCAAAAAGAGTGAGACGACTCGGAAATTTTTCCCCGGCTATCTGATCGTTAACATGCATTTGCTCGACGAAAACAATCAGCTCGTCGGAGACACCTGGTATTTCATCAGGGACACACCCGGCGTGATCGGGTTTGCGGGGACGAAGGACAAACCGATTCCGATGCGCCAATCGGAAGTGGACAGCATGCTTGCGCAAATGAAAGAGCGCGAAGAAAAGGTAAAGCCAAAAGTCAGCTTTGAAGTAGGCGAATCGGTGAAAGTCGCCGACGGTCCGTTCCAAAACCAGACTGGCATCGTTGAGGAAATCGATCCCGACCGCGGCAAGCTGCGCGTCTCTGTGACTATTTTCGGCCGCGCCACTCCGGTGGAACTGGAATACTGGCAGGTCGAACGCGGATAAGCTCTATTAACAATCATCTCTCAACCAGGAACTTTTCGAAATGGCAGCAAAAGAAAAAATAGCAGAGATCAAACTCCAGATTCCGGCTGGTCAGGCTAATCCCGCGCCGCCGGTGGGTACCGCTCTCGGACCGCGCGGCGTTAACATCATGGCGTTCTGTAAAGAATTTAACGCTGCCACGCAGAAACAAGCCGGTGACATTCTCCCGGTCGTCATCACAGTTTACAAAGACAAATCATTTACATTCATCACGAAGAGCCCGCCTGCCGCAGTCCTGTTGAAAAAAGCGGCCAACATCGCCGCCGGGTCCAAAGAGCCGAACAAAACCAAAGTCGGCAAGGTCACGCGCAAACAAGTCATGGATATCGTGAACACCAAGCGCAAAGACCTGAACGCGCGCAACGACGAAGCCGCCTTCCGTATCATCGCCGGCACCGCCCGGCAAATGGGCCTCGAAATCGGTGATTGATTTTCGGACTACGCCTCCGTCAATCTGTTGTCACTTCAAGCTTCGGAGAAGGCGTCTTAGGCAGACGGCCGATTGCTCCACCTCACTAGTGAGAAAGAATGACCCGTCATCGGCAGTGAGGAAGTAATTGAGATAGCCGCTGCTAACAAGGTCGAGCATGGTTCTGGCCAATTCGAGCAAAGAGTTAACTTGTGCCCACGTTAGATCAGGCGCTGGCTCTGAAGATAGGAGCTCATTGTGAGCAATTACTTTGTCGCGTCGAAATCTTAGAGCTTCCGACGCTCGCCAAATGTTGACGCTCTCTATTGTATCGCCATCCGCCAAGCGACTCTGACACCATTCGACTAAACGCTCAGTAATTGCAGAGTCGGCCAGATCGTAGAAATTATCACTGTTGATTCCAGCTCGGACGAACCGATGTCGCAGGGCTGGCGATTTAGTAAGCAGACCGATCTCCCGAAGAAGGGCATACGCTTGATCCGCGCAAAAGATATCAGCGAGAATGCCATCAACTTGTTTTTTAAGTGATTGATTCACACGGGTCCGCCTCAGTGATTCATTGATTGTCAAGCGTCGACTCTCTGGCGTGAATTTGCCTCCACGAGAAGCATAATTGCAATGAAAGTTCGGATCCAAACAGACGATCGCATCTTCGGCCCAATAAATGAAGGACCGGTCCGAACTTTCTGGGGATATGGCTTAATCCCGAAAGGGACGCTCGTGATATATGGAAATGATTCTACTCCAGTAGCAATCGAGACGTGCTCCAAATTAAATGCGTTCCCGAAACGGCTACCTGAAGATGCTGCTTTCTTTAACAGCAAGGTGCTATTGAGCCAAAAGGCACTTGTGTCACGTGCTCAAGTTGAGTATCTGCGCGAACTTGGCTGGCCATTTCCTGTTGAATCGCTGAATTACTACCAAGTCGACTTCCTTCGTAAGCGACTCGAAGAGGCATTTCCAGATAGACGAAAGCCATTTATCGATCCGGACAATCCATGGTCTCCGGGTTCAACTTCTCCGCTCAATTTCACATCCGAGGAGCGTGAGCAGCGGAACTATTTGAAATTTCTTGGAGTCACCGTGCCCGAAGAAGCCGACGTCGGTCAACTTCAACATTTGATTGCGAGGTACGACACGCCAGAGAAGCGCCGGGAATATGAAGAAGCTCCGCATGCTTGGAAACTCTTGCCCGCCACAAATCGCCAGTTAAAGCTCCTGCGATTCTTCGGAATGAGCCCTCAATTACGTCTCAATCGAGGAAGTGCCACGTCTTTGATTACGCGAATCCTTTCTGACGAAGACAATCGAAAGCGTTGGATACAGTACAAACTTTTGACTGAGGATATCGGTGACGAATCAGCCGAGTTACGACCATTCGATGCGCGTGAGTTGGCGAATGTACCCGTACCCCTTTAGTGACGAACTTTCCGACGCCCAAGCTAGTCGCGCTGTCGTAAGGACAATTCGTGGTCGGAAGAGACGAATGTGGGATTGCTTGAACTCGCCGGTGGAATATTGGACGCCTTGGCTAAAGGTCATCGACATGGATGCGATTACAAAAAGGGCTGGCATCGCAGCACTTTTCGACTCGGGCGATATTCCTAAATTCAAACAGAAATTCATCGAAGAGCTACAATCGTACTCACCGGAGATTGCGGACAGAGAAAGGAGACACCGACTGTAGTTCCGGGTGAGGATCTTGCGATTGTTGCGACTTTATTTTTCCGACTTAATTCCGCCCAAATACTCCCACTCCTGCAACGCGATCGGGACATTGCCGTTTTTCCAAACGAAATCATGGAAGGCGCGGATGCTGAATTTGTCGCCCTGTTGCATGCGCGCGTCGGCGAGAAATTTCATGATCTGCAATTTCCCGATTTGGTAAGTAATGGCCTGACCAGGACCAGTGGAAAACGCGATTGCCTCCTGACGCGCGGTCTGTTCGTCCATCGGGACTTTCTCTTGTAGATATTTCGCCGCTTGTTCGAGAGTGAATTGGCCGAGCGCAAGTTTCACGTCCACTTCTACGCGGAGCGCACGCAGGCGCATGAAATTGTAAATGATCTCGCGCGTATGCGGGCTGTCATCGAACAAACCGGCCTGCAACATCATTTCCTCGGCGTAAAAGCCGATCCCTTCATTCGCGCCTGAGTCGTAATAATGCCGCCGGATCGGGTCCTCATGTTTCCACGAGAGACAAAGCTGAAAATAATGACCCGGGATTCCCTCATGAACAGTGATCGGCCGCGGATCCACCGCCGTCGCGCGCCAGAAGTAGCCGAGCTTTTCCGAGGGCTCCGGCACGTAGCGGATGCAGTTTTCCTTCAAGCGCGACGGCCCCGTGAAATCGTCAGTCTCGGTGAATCCGAGCACGCGCAGATATTCCGGCGTGGGACGAAGTGTGTAATGTTGTACCCAGTCGGGAACGCTGAGGATGCCGCGCCCAACCAGAAATTTGCGGATCGATAATTCCTTTTCCGCTGCGTCTTTGATCCAATTGTCGATATTGTCGGCGATTTTCAGCGGCGGCACGTCTTTGTTCCGGTTCTTCTCGTAACTTTCGAACGTGACCGCGCGATTCCATTCCTGTTGTGCCATTGCCAAAAGTTCCTCCGGCGTGAACGGCATCAGCGCGACGTTGCGCAAAAACCAGATGTACGCGTCGCGACCAAGCCCCGTTTGTTGAGGCAGACTCGGCAGCTTCTGTTTGAGCTGCTGCTGAAACTTCTCGAGCGCATCCGCCGCGCGCTCGCAG
>QHNQ01000094.1 GCA_003218135.1 Verrucomicrobiota bacterium | reverse complement strand
ACAAGATCGTGCCGATCGAGCAGTATGGGCTGCGACTCATGTCGATGGGATTTCTGCTCGACGACACTTCGCCTGCGATTTTGCGCGGACCGATGGTGACCCGTTACACGCAGCAATTTCTGCGGCAGGTCGAATGGGGTGAGCTGGATTACCTGGTGCTCGACCTGCCTCCCGGCACCGGTGATATCCAGCTTACGATCGTCCAAACGGTCGCCCTTTCGGGGGCGGTCATCGTCACCACGCCACAAGAGGTTGCCCTCATCGACGTACGCAAGGCCGCTACCATGTTCGACAAAGTGAACGTTCCCGTACTCGGCTTGATCGAAAATATGAGTTACTTCATGTCTCCGTCCGACGGGAAGCGCTATGACATCTTTGGAAGCGGCGGCGGCGAACGCGAAGCCAGGCGCTTGCGAGTTCCGCTCCTCGGTCAAATTCCGATCGACATCGCCACTCGGGAATCAGGCGATCGCGGGATGCCGATCGTGAACGAAGATCGCCGATCGCCGGTGACTGCCGAATTCAAACGGATCGCCGAACAGCTCCGCAAGGCCCTGCCATAGACCGGCCTCCGCAACCGCATGGCCCAATGGAGAGTTAAATAAACCGAGCGGGTGGCACGTCCAATCCCCGATCGATTTTGTTGACTAGATGGAAGTTTTGTGAAAGAAGAAAAACCCGAGATGCCGTCTTCGGAAGCAGATCAAGCTCAATTCGTCAAGGATTCGGCGCTTTATAAGGAGTTTCTTGCCGAACGCGCGGAGATTTTGAAGCATAAATGGATTGAGAGCGAGAAGGCCGGCAAAGACATTGGCTTTGAAAGAGCTCTGCTTGAATGGGTCGTGAAACATCGCTCCAACTGGCGAGAGCGGCGAAGGAAGGAGGCGCGCACCGAAACGTCCGCCTCCTGATTTTTTCCTTTAACGCGATCCCGCGAGGTCGCCAAGGAAACGCATGAACCAGCCAAAACAGAATCCACCAGCCGCTGTCCTGGTAATGGACGCGGAGGAAATTCGTCGCGCGCTTCGACGGATTGCGCACGAAATCACTGAGGGAAATCCACAACTCGAAAAGGTTGTCCTCGCTGGAATTCCTTTGCGCGGTGTGGAAATCGCGCAGCGAATCGCCGCGTTTATTCATGACATCGAGAACATCAACGTTGAGACTGGCGTAATTGATGTAGCGATGCATCGGGACGACGTAGGAACGCGCCCGGAGCTGCCGGTGGTGCATGCATCAAAACTTCCGCTGCCGCTGGAGGCTCGCACCGTCATCATTGTTGATGACGTTCTTTACACGGGTCGCACCGTCCGCGCGGCCATGGATGCCATCAATTCGTTCGGTCGCCCCGCCCGCATCCAACTCGCCGTGCTGATTGATCGCGGCCATCGCGAGCTGCCTATTCGCCCTGACTACGTTGGAAAAAATCTACCGACCGCAACGCGAGAACAAATTCAGGTGCGCATGCAAGAAACGGATAATCAACCGGACGCAGTATGGCTGGAAGGAGAATGAGCGTAGGAACCGCATTTCTGGGGAGCGCACGCTTGCAGCGTGCTGGCGATGGCATTCTGCCATCGCGAACTCTCCTTGGCGCGCATACCCGTCGGAAACTCGCTCGGAACGAAAGTTCGTTTCGGCGGAACGCCGAAATCAACACGCCAGAGGCGTGCGCTCCCCAGAGCAAGGAATTGCGGCCGCGACGGACGTTCAGACCATGACTACACGGTGGACACGCAAAGATCTTCTCGGGCTACGCGAATTGTCTGCTGACGAACTCAATTTTGTTCTCGAAACAGCCGATGCATTCAAAGAAGTCGGAACGCGCGAGATCAAGAAGGTTCCAGCGCTGCGCGGTAAAACACTGGTGAACTTTTTTGTCGAACCAAGCACGCGCACGCGGACTTCATTCGAGTTGGCGGCGTTTCGGTTGAGCGCGGACGTAATCAATATCTCGGCGGCGAATTCGAGCCTGACGAAAGGCGAAACGCTTAAAGACACCGCGCGCAATCTCGAGGCATTGCACGCTGACATTTTAGTATTGCGTCACAGTTCCGCGGGCGCTCCGCAGTTTCTGGCAAGTCGACTCAAAGCGAGCGTGATCAATGCCGGCGATGGTGCGCATGAACATCCGACCCAAGCGCTTCTGGATCTTTACACGATGCGCGAACGCAGAGGAAAAATCGCCGGGCTGCACGTCGCGATCATCGGTGACATTCTCTTTAGCCGCGTCGCGCGCTCGAACATCTTCGGGCTGCTTAAGCTCGGCGCGCGCGTCACGCTGGTCGGACCAAGCACGCTGGTTCCGCGCGAGTTTGAAAAATTGGGCGTCGAAGTCTCGCACAAGATTGAGGACGTGCTGCCCAAGGCGGATGCCGTAAATCTTTTGCGGATCCAGCATGAACGTCAGCGCAGAGAATATTTCCCCGGCCTCGGCGAATACATTCGTTTGTTCGGCCTGACCAAAGAGCGGGCAAAACTTTTGAAACCAGAGTGTCTGATCATGCATCCCGGCCCGATCAACCGCGGCGTTGAAATCGACAGCGACGTCGCCGACGGCTTGCAAAGCGTCATTCTCGACCAGGTGACCAACGGGCTCGCCGTCCGGATGGCTGTTCTCTATCTATGCGGAGGAATTTCGACGTGAGCGCGATCATCATTCGCGGCGGCCGCATCATCGATCCGGCAAATAAACGGGACGAGATTGCCGATCTTTACATCGTTGACGGAAAAATCGTCGGCTCTAAATCCGAAATCCGAGAGGCGTTCACCCGCCGCGGCGGGAAATCTGAAATTGAAGAGATTAGCGCGAGAGGTTTGATCGTCGCGCCAGGTTTGATCGACATCCACGTGCATCTGCGTGAGCCGGGATTTGGCCATAAGGAAACGATCGAATCGGGGGGGCGTGCGGCCGCAGTCGGCGGATTCACGACGATCGTTTGCATGCCAAACACTTCGCCGGCGGCTGATAATCCCAGCACGATTGCGTGGATCAAAGATCGCGCGGCGGCGGTTGCGTGCGTGAATGTTTTGGCCACCGGCGCCATTTCAAAGAATCTCGCAGGCGAAGAACTGGCGCCGATTGGCTCACTTGCACAAGCGGGCGTGGTGGCGATTACGGACGACGGTCACTGTGTTCAAAATCACGAGGTGATGCGCCGGGCGGTCGAGTATGCACGCATGGTTGATCTCCCGGTGCTCGATCACTGCCAGGATTACAATTTGGTCGGCACCGGCGTTGTGCATGAAGGCTACTGGAGCACGTTGCTCGGACTTCCTGGTTGGCCTGCGGCGGGTGAGGAAGCGATGGTGATGCGCAACATTTTACTCGCGGAACTTTGCGATCATCATATTCATTGTCAGCATGTCACGACTATAGGCAGCGTACGGCTGCTGCGTGAGGCACGGGCGCGCGGCGTGAAAATCAGCGGCGAAGTTTGCCCGCATCACATCGCCTTGACCGACGAAGCCATTCAAAATTTCGATACGAAATGCAAAATGAATCCGCCATTGCGATCGCAGGCAGATGTCAATGCGCTGATGGAAGGGATCGCTGATGGAACGCTCTCGATCCTGGCTTCCGATCACGCACCACATGCCGATTTCGAGAAAGAAGTGGAATTCGATGCCGCGCCATTCGGCATCGTAGGACTCGAGACAGAGCTCGGATTATTCATCGATCTCCTCGTGCACAAGCATCACAAGATCGACATCGCCCGGCTGATTGCGATGTACACCATCGAGCCGGCGCGTTTGTTGAAGATCGACGCCGGCACGTTATCAATCGGCGCGCGAGCCGATGTGACGCTGATTGATCCTGAACTGGAATGGACAGTGAGGATTGATCAGTTTGAATCGGCCTCGCGCAACTCACCGTTTAACGGCTGGAAACTTAAGGGCCGCGCGGTGCGGACAATCGCAGGCGGGAAAACAATCTGGAAACTGTAGCCGCGATCGGCGATCGCGGCCCGGCATCAGCGGATGCCGCTACGGTCACCCCACGTATCCGCCATGGATGTAGTGTTCCAAGTGCGCGATCGCTGCGCTCTGGCAAGAGATGACGTGTTTTACCAGGTCACCGATCGAGATTACACCCACCACTTTGTCGTCCTCGACGACCGGCAAATGCCGAATGTGTTTGTCTGTCATAAGCCGCAGACACGTTTCGACCGGCTCTCGAGGGTGCGTCACACTCACATTGCTCGACATAATTTCAGCGACTTTGGTTTCGCGCGATCGCTTGCCGCGCAACATCACTTTGCGCGTGTAATCGCGTTCGGAAACGACGCCCACCAGCCGCTCCTGATCCATGACCAGCAGAGCGCCGACGTTCTTCACGTCCATCATTTCGACCGCTTGGAGAACCGTTGCATCAGGTGAAATCGAGAAAACTTCGTCGCTTTTCTGATTTAGAATCGACCGGATTGTACCACTCACGTCCATAAGAATTTGTTCGCAGTATCTCGAACCCAGATAAAATAGGTCAACTTCACCCTGCGACGCAAAACAAATAAATAAGGAACGAAGGATTCCCAGCCCCGAAGCTTTCGAGGCTGCCGAAGTCATCGCTCCTTATAAAACCGCGGCAGTGTATCTGCGCGGAGCGAGTTTCGCTGGCCGCTTTCCATTGACCGTCGCGCCTGCGACCGGGACGTATCGAAGCTCCTGACGATCCACTGCACAACGCAACATCAATCCGCCACGGCTCATGTCGCCGCGACCGATGAACTCCGAGGGGAATCGAAGTTTCTCGCCAAAAGTCGCCAGCAAAACATCCACGTATTTGCCGGTGGCAATGCTCCCAAGAAGAATGACCTCGCTTTCGAGCGGTAGCTTCTTTGCCAAGCGTCGCGCGTCGCGTTCGATTGGCAGTCGGTAGCGCGAATCGTCCTCGTGAATATCGACCGCGGCAAATTCACGCAAGTCCTCGAGGTGAATTCGCGTTGTTGCATCGACAAGGCCGCGTGTGGGCGTAATAACGAAGACGCCTGGAGTTCCGCGCGCGGACCGCGCAAATGCGGTTGCGTAGGCAAATTTTCCCCGAAAATAGAGGCCGCTCAGGAAAGTGAACACCTCCGCGATTGTCGCGCCCGTTTTGCCTCTCAGTTTTCGAGCGAGCTCGAATTGCGCCTGATCGCTCAAAATCATTTTCGCTCGCCGACCTCCGGCGTAAGCGGGTGAGAGAAGAAAGATTCGGTAGTTGGTCTCCTTTTCCATGCGGTTCAATTCTCAACTCCAGCGCCAATGGTCGCAAGCCGCGCTCCTGGCTTGCTTTTTTAGGGCGGCAAGGAAAATATACGGCGTGCGTAGGATCTGGCCCTACAAATCTCGCAACGGTGAAGATCGTAATGGAGAAGAGGATGTCTCTGTAGCCGCCGATCCGCAACCGGATTTTCTGTGTATCGGAGCGCAGAAAGCGGGAACTTCATGGCTCTACCGCCAACTAACCGAACACCCGGATTTCTGGATGCCTCCAGTAAAGGAACTGCATTATTTTAATCTGTTGGGCAGGGTTCCATCGGTAGCTTCTGCGCGTGCGCGAGATGATCGCGATCGTCGTTTTCTTGAAGCCATCAAGCGCCTCAGTGCCCGATCACATCTCGACTTGGAGGATTATGCCGGACTCTTCGCCGTGAAGGGGGAGCTCCTGTCCGGCGATATCACCCCGGCGTACTCGATGCTGAATGATGAGGTGATTGAGCGAATTGTCAGTCATTTCCCAAACTTAAAGGTCATTTTTCTCGCTCGCGATCCCGTCGAGAGAGCGTGGTCCCAGTTGTCCATGGGAGTGCGTCTCCGAAACATCATCCCGTTTAACGCGACCGATGCACAAGACGTGATGCACAATTTGCTCGATCCCGGTGTCCTGCTGCGGTCTCATCCAAGTAAGATCGTCGCGCGCTGGAAGCGCTACGTTCGCCCGGAATTCTTTCGCGTTTACTTTTTTGATGATCTGGAAAAAAATCCCGCGGAGCTGCGGCGTTCGATCCTGGTTTTTCTCGGCGCCGATCCGAACAAGCCGAGCGGTCGCCTGAAGGCCGATGACAATAGCGATGTTCGCAAGGACAAGCTTCGGCTAACGGCAAAAGTGCGCGACCGTATGGCTCGTTTTTTTGAACAGGAACTCAAAACCTGCGCGGCGGAATTGGGCGGACCTGCAAAACACTGGCCCGCGCGGTACGGGTTTTCGTTGCTGTGGTTCATCTGGCAGTTCGCCGACGATCTCGACCTCTTCTGCTGGCTTGATTGGATTGCCTGACTGAGTCGTAGTGGAGTGATGGAGTAATGGGATTCACTTCTCCAACACTCCAGAACCCCATTATTCCACTGCACTTGTTCTCCGCGTTCTTGCTTTTTCGACGCTGGAAGGAGAATAATGAGGCGTGAGATGGACTTGGCCATTCAACGGTCGCGCCAGCGACAATGGGCATAAGGAAAAGAATGGGTCCCATGCCAATGGTGCACGACCCGATTTCTTGTGCATTGGCGCCCACAAAGGCGGAACGACCTGGCTTTATCAACAACTCGACTCGCATCCGGCTTTCTGGATGCCTCCTTTCAAGGAGCTGCATTATTTTGATCAACTGGCCAGCGTCCAGCGCGCATCTTCTCCGCGCTGCAGAGATGAGCGCGATCTCCGCTTTCTCGAAAGCATAAAAAATCTCAGCGCCAAACCGTACATGGACCTCGAGCATTATGCCCGACTGTTCGAACCGAAGGGATCGCTTCTCTCCGGCGATATTTCGCCAAACTATTCGACGCTGACTAATGAAGTGATTCGGCAAGTCGCCGGATATTTCCCAACTTTAAAGGTGATTTTTCTGGCGCGTGATCCGGTTGAACGCGTGTGGTCGCACTTATCCATGGAAGTGCGCTACCGGCAGATTGAGCCGTTTGACGTGACCAATATTGACGAGGTCAATCGGAATTTGGTTCGCCGAGGGTTGCTCTTGCGCTCGTATCCGAGCGCCGTGGTGGCGCGATGGAAACGCCATGTTCATCCAGACCGGTTCCGCATTTATTTCTTTGATGATCTGCAAGGAAATCCCACCGAACTGCGGCGCTCCATCCTGCGTTTCCTGGATGCCGATCCGGACCAGCCAGGCAGCCGAGTGATGGCCGATAACAACGGTTGGGCCGGGATGGAAAAACTCCCGCTTACAGATGAAGTGCGGTCACATCTGGCTCGATTCTTCAAGAAAGAACTAAAGACCTGTGCAGCGCGACTGGGTGGGCCAGCCAGAGATTGGCCGGCACGATACGGTTTCTCGTTGCTATTATTCCTCTGGGACTTGCTGGATGATCTCGATCTCTTCTCCTGGCTTGATTGGATAGGCTGAGACAAAAATGTCTGTAGTGTCCGCTGTCTCAGCGGACCGTCTCGAAGCCATCTCTCCGCTCAGGACAGTACGCTACAGTCCCTCGCGAGTTGCCTTTGCCCGTGCACGATTCGCCTGAAGCTCAGCCAGATGTTTTTCAGACCAGCGGCAAAGCGCGTGCAAGGGCTCGATCAACGTCCGACCCAATCTTGTAAGTGAATATTCCACTTTGGGCGGTATCACCGGGTGAACAGTGCGTTGCACCAAGCCATCACGCTCGAGACTGCGTAAGGTTTGGGTAAGCATTTTTTGCGAAATGCCGCCGATCGCGCGCTGCAGCTGAGCATAACGCATCGTTCCGTGCGCCAGGATCTGAATCACGAGAGCCGTCCATTTATCAGCGATTCTGTCGAGCACAAGCCGCGACGGGCATTGTGGTTCGAGGACCGACGGAGCAGAAGACATTCTTGCCATGGCTCCCTTTTTAATCCTAGCACCAACGGAGTGCAACATTCCAAACAGGGTGTATAGCGCAGATCTGCTTGTAGTTAACAAAGGGAGCTGTCGGCCCAAAATTTAGAGCGCGTACGCTTCGGAAGTCAGGCGAAACGCAGACTGATGTCGATCAAAGAATTCCCTGCGCGATCGCTGAATCTGTTGACGGATTAGTCATGCCCGCGGATTAGATCGACGTGAGGAGAAAGCCCAGTCACGTTTCGATCCGCTCTGGTCAGGTGGAGTTCGTCAAAGTGGGGACGGACGCCTGGCGATGGCGCGATGTCTATCGCTGGCTGCTCGGTTTGAGATGGCCGCGATTCGCCGCGTTTGTTGCCGGTCTTTATGTCGGCCTGAATCTTCTTTTCGCCGCGCTCTACAGTTTTCAGCAAGACAGCATCGCCGGCACGACTGGCGGGCATTGGTTTTATGATTGCTTCTTTTTCAGCGTGCAAACACTGGCCACAGTGGGCTACGGGCACATGTATCCGCAAACGCTTTACGCTCACATCGTGAGCACGATTGAAATCATGACCGGGATATTTTTGCTCGCAACGATGACCGGCCTCATCTTCGTGCGCTTTTCGCGCCCGATCGCCCGTGTCGTGTTCAGCAAATCGCTGGTTATTGCGCCGTTGAATGGGAAGCCGACGCTGATGGTGCGAATCGGCAACGAGAACCAACACAGCATGGTGGAGGCTGAGTTCCGGATCATGTTCTCGCGCGATGAGCCGTTGATCGAAGGCGGAGATTTCCGCTACTTTTATGTTCTCAAACTCCATTTCGATCGGCTGACAGTTTTTCCCGCGGCGTTGACTTTGCGGCACACAATCGATGAGAAAAGTCCGCTTTTCGGCGCGACTGCTGAATCTCTCAGCGCCAGCCGCGCATTGTTCATAGTATCAGTCGTTGGAATCGATCCGGTCATCGCAGCGTCGGTTCAAACGCAGAAGGATTACAGCTGGCGCGATGTTCAATTCGGTCACCGCTTTGTCGAAATCTATACCGAGCACGGCGGCGGACGACTTGCCGTTGACTACGGCCGCCTTCACGACACCGAGCCGGTGGCGTAGGCTTCGCCGCTATCGCCCGCATCGAATTCACACCCGCGCTCTATTCGTGTCGCAGCAGAATCATGCGTGCAAACTGGAACATGCCGGTGACAAGTTGAACGACAATCCCAGTGAAGAAAGGCCAGAACGCGCTGAGGAAGGCCGCGTTGTACAACTGCAACAGGTTTGCTGCTATTCCGATGGTTCCGAACAGATAAAAAACGAACCGCGTGAGCGGCTCCGATTGTACCTCCCTGAGAGCCAGGCGACGAAAGTGCTTCGTCATTGTAATGGCAAACAGCAGGGAAACCACGAATGCGAATCCGCTGCACCATCTCCAGATGTCTGCCGGCACTGGCCTGATCGTTAACAACAGCAGTCCGATCATGCACAACACGAGCGGAAGGATTGAGTTGGTCAGGAGCAGCCGAAGCCGGAGTTTGTCGACCGGCGACCAGTCATGAACCGATTCGCGGCGAAAAACCACTACCACACCGGCAAAACCGGCAAGCGTAACAGCAATTTGCGCCGCAGTGCTGAGAGCTTCACCCGGTTCCATGACTGACAATTCAACATTGCGCGACGAATTGCGGAAGAATTATTTTGTAGATAATCTTCCGCCTGCAACCAAACGAAAGGAGTAACAGATCATGGCTAGTTATATCGGTCTGATTCAATTCGCAGATCAAGGTATTCGCAACATCAAGGACACAGTGAAACGCGGCGACGCCGCGATCGCTGAAGCGGAGAAAATGGGCATGAAGATCGTGGAGGAATTTTGGACGATGGGCGCTTACGACGCTATCGTCGTATTCGAGGCGCCTAACGACGAGACGATGAGCGCCTTCATGCTTAAGATCGGCTCACTCGGTAATGTGAAGAGCCACACCCTGCGTGCGTTCCGCCGGAGCGAGATGGAAGAGATTCTCGCGAAGATCAAATAATTATTAGTAGGATCGGAGTTGCGCCATTTGGGTGGCAGTTAACTCTGTTGCCCGAAGAACTACTCGGTACGGGTCTTGCCACATCGCCATGAACACGTACGACTCGCCAGGATGCACGTTGATGCTGGTCGACGTCGGCTCGTAACTATAGGCCGATGGTGCGGCTGAGACGGTCAAAACATGGCGCCCCGCCGGGATGAAATGATCGTAACTGCGGCCCTGGACAACATTCGCCACAGTTCTGCCATCGATCTTGAGATTCAGAACCAGATTCCACCCAAAGTTTGGAGCTCTCAAGACAATAAGGCGTCCACCTGGTTGAGCGGTCGCGCTGCCCATCGAGACCGCAGACATTAAAATCAGAATGAGGAAAACTCTGCCAAGGTAGCTGGTTAAGGTGATCATGTGCCGAGTGTATCACGAATTTGCTCGGCGTGGCCAGCACGGTGAAATCACTCGACCGCGCTTGCACGCCGGGCGCAAGCTGCTTCGGTGGAGTCATGTTTCCATATGTCGCTCTGGCCAAAGACAAAGCCTGGCAGCCGGGTCCTTACGAGGGCGTTGAGCTGATGATTCTGCACAAACACGAGAGCACCGGCGGAGTGGTCGTGCTGCGCAAATTCAAATCCGGTTATACCATTCCCGCGCACACGCATCCGCACGCCAACGAATGGGCTTACGTGTTGTCAGGCGAATGGGAGGAATCTGGTGCGATTTACACTGCTGGCGCTCTGTTCTTCGCTCCCAAAGGAACGCGGCATGGTCCGCACATCACGCGCACGGAAGTGATCAGCCTCACAATCTTTGACGGACCGCTCACAGTCGAATGACGTCGCACGCGAAAAGAACCGATGCGAGTTGGCTGAAACAAAAATGCATGTATCTGTAGAACCATGAAAACTTTTGGGGTCCGATTTTTGGTTGTGTTTGTTCTGCTCGCTGGGGCGAGTTTTGCGGTTGCCAATCCTTTCAAGAGCAAGATTATCACCAGTTCGACTTTGCAAATCAGTGTCCCGAGTGATCATTTTCTTAAGATCACGAATTTTTCTCAGGAGGGCGGAACCGATCGCGGCGTGGTTGCCGTCACTTTCACTGGCGAAGGCAACAGCGGGACCGCCAATGTTCTCACCGCGATACGGATCGACTTTAGTACCGGAGGCAATTATCAAAATTT
>QHNQ01000093.1 GCA_003218135.1 Verrucomicrobiota bacterium | reverse complement strand
TTCTAATGTGGAGATGGAACGGTCGGAGTCGCCAATGCGCGCTGCTACCCGGGCAAGGATGTCCAGCGGCCTTGGACCCGTGAGCGCATCTTTCTTGATCGGGATCATGGCGATCGCGCGCTCCGTCAGAGTTAGTGCAGCGGCGTTGTCACCGAGGCCCATATTTGTAAGCGCGAGGTCTCCCAGCAGAACAAAGTTTTCAGGCTGTTCTTTGAGGAAAGGTTCCAGTTCGCTGCGAGCCTGACTCCAACTTTCACGGGCGCCGGCGTTGTCTCCCGCAACTTCCTGTGCCCAGCCTAACCAAAAGCGCAGTTCGCCATTGTAATAGCCTAGTGTTTGATCGGGCTTGGCCAGTATCTCCTTTAGCTGAGCAATGACGGGTGCAGTGCGCGACTCCAGGATTGCCTGGTAAACTTGTGTTTCTAACGCATTGGCGTAATCGGCCCCCAGGCGCAGAGGAGTCAGGAGCGCCGAAGCACGCGGAAGGTCGCCTTCAGCTTGCGCTATTCGCGCCTTTAACACCAGAGTATCTATGTCGTCGGGTGTTATATTAAGAATCTGCTCAAGCTTGCTCAAGGCTTCGGGGAACCGACGAAGACAGACGTAAGAGCGCGCGTGTTGAGAGAGCAGGTTAACGTTGCGTGGGTCGAGCTTCTCGGCTTCGTTAAAGTACACCTCGCTCTTGTTCCAGTTGCCGCGCCTTCGCTCGACGTACGCCAGCGCCTGAGGAATCTGACTGTTGTTCGGCAGAAGCCGATATGCTTGCTCGAAATAATTGACCGCAGTGTCGTAGTCCTTCAGGCAGGCATAGTGATAAAAGCCCTTGGCGAATACAGCCTCGCCAAGATTGGGCTGAAGTCTCAGTGCGGTTTCGGCTGCCTGTCGCGCTTCTTCGCGAAGGCCGGCGGTTGGTTGTAGACTCTGTGTTAGATAGCCACTCCCGTCTACGTATGATAACAGCGCCCAACCAAGGGCGAACTTCGGGTCCAATCGCACCGCTTCTTTGAGGTACTTCTGCGCGCCAAGGGAGTTCGCCGGCGTGAAGCCAGTTTTTAGTGTGTAAGCCAAGCCGCGGAGGTACGCATCGTAGGCCTGAGGGTTGTCTGTCGGCTTGGCAGCGATAACTTCCGCTTCCTGTCCCGTTAGTTTAGCTTGTAACTGGCTGGCAATTTTCTTAGCGACTTCGCTTTCAACAGAAAAGATGTCGGTCAGCTTGCGATCAAACGTATCCGACCAAACGTGAGTATCACTGGCTGCTTTGATCAGCTGCACGTTCACGCGCACAGCGTCGGCGTTCCTTTGCACACTTCCCTCCAGAACGTGGGCAACGCCGAGTTGCTTTGCGACATCGCGCAAGTTTTCCGGGGCGCTTTCATAATGCTGCGTCGAAGTGCGCGAAATAACCTTCAGATCAGCGATCTTGGATAACCGTGTCAGGATTTCGTCCTGTATTCCGTCGACAAAATAAGCGTTCTCCTTATCGCTGCTTCGGTTTTCGAAGGGTAGTACGGCGATCGATCGCTCGATCGGAGTGAGAGATCGCGTGCGTTGGTACAACCAGGGCCCAAGCGCAACCGCTGCGATTACCAGTGTCGATGCCGCGCCCGCCAGGACAACTCGCCTGCGTCGCGAACGCGCTTCAGGGTTAAATCGTACGTAGCAGCCGTGGACAGCAGAAAGTAACTCCCGTGCGGTTTGCGGTCTGTCCTTCGGGTCCGGGGCCAGCATCGATTTCAGCAGCGTAACAACCTGCCCCGGAAGGTGGAGACCCTTGAGCTGTTCCAATGGTAACTCACCGGTTTGTCGCGCGCGGATTTCTTCCATCGTACGCCCGACAAAAGGCGTCCGGCCGCTAAGCAGATACCAAAGGGTAACTCCTAGTGAGTAGATGTCAGAGCGCGTATCAATCCGCGATTGCCCAGCGCCGATGAACTGCTCCGGACTGGCAAAAGCAGGCGTACCAATGAAGCCCACCCGGGTTTCCTCGGCCCCAGCTTCTGCCTGAGGCCCCATGACTTTCGCGACCCCGTAATCAATTACCTTTATGATGAGCGTCTCGCTCGGATCGGACTCGAGCATGATGTTGGATGGCTTGATGTCGCGATGCACGACACCGCAGACTTCTGCCACAGCCAACGCGCGCGCGGCTTGCTCGATTACTTGCAAAGCGACAGCGAGCGGCATTGGCCCATCGCGGCCGACGCGGGCCTCGAGCGTTTCGCCTTCGACCAGTTCCATGGCATAGAAGCACTCGCCATCTTGTTCGCCGTAATAAGTCACCCGAGCGACATTTGGATGATGAATGTTCGCAGCGGCGCGCGCTTCGCGCAGGAAACGCGACCGCGCGCCCGGATTTTGCGCCATGCTTCGGTTAATGACCTTCAGCGCAACAGTCGAGTTCAACACGGTATCGCGAGCGCGATACGTGATCGCCATCGCTCCCGCGCCCAGCTCAACGGGGAAACCATCTGCGCCTATTTCCACTTCGAAGTGGGCGTATCTCAATGGTCCGGGCGTCAGTCTGCCCCGTGCCGCTGGTTTTTCCGCGTGTTCGCCGTCTGCCAAAAAGCCAAGGCTAACCAGACAACGCAGGCATTCCCCGTTCGGACCGCATTGAGTCAGCGGCCGTCCGCATGTCGCGCAGGTTCCCGCAGTTCTAGCGTCCGCGTTCGCAGTTCCGGGACCAGTGCCGTTGTCGTCCATATCCAAAATCAACTCATGCCATCAGTATTTGATAAAGATGGTGTAGCTCCTGATCGACATCTGCAGGGTCAGAAACAGTACTGGCCACTTCCGTTCTCAACGATTCGCGATAGCGCTGGCGGAGACGCGAAAGCCAGGTGCGCAGAGTCGCAATTGGCACTCCAAGCCGAGCTGCGGCTCCTTCCTGATCCGGCGGCGTGACGCTTCCGCCCGCTACGAAAGGTCTTAATTCTTCCAGCCATTCGGCTTTGCCTTCTGCCATAAATGAGTTTTGCAAATTCTGCCACGCGCGCGTGACGATGTTCGACGCCCAGACAAGATCGTAGCAACGGGCATCGCTGAGATGAGAGGTCGCCAACATCGCTGCCTCGGCCTCCGGCAGATGCTCCTCCATCGAGACGAGCTGACGGCCGCCACCTCTCTTAAGCGCTCGGGCGCGATCGTACTCATTGAACATGAAATTCTGCAGCGATGTCAGCAGAAACGTGCGAAGCCGGCCCTTTTGCTTATCCGCGCGCGTCAGTGTGTTTTGCTCAAGCAAATAAGCGAAAAAACCTTGGACGAGATCCTGTGCGTCAGCGGATGAAAAGCCTCGGTGGCGAAGGAAACTGTAAAGGGGTGGCCAATAGGCTTCGCAAAACCCGGAGAGCGCCTCACGAGCGGATTCCGCTGATTCGGTCTCCCGCGCACGCAAGACGACCGTCCAATGCGTCGTTTGAAACGAAGCACCGCCCTCCTGCAGCGTTCCGGGAATTGCCTTCGTGGCTGCGTACTATCGCATGATGGCTCCGCCTTGCGATACAAATCGAGTGACAATTGAGTGACACCCGCCAGAAATCCTTTAGCCGGGGTGCGTGACCCCCGTAACATGACTAATTTGGAGAGGACGCAGCGCCTCTATTTGAATCAGTAAAATCCGAGAACGTCGTTCGCGCCGCTTCCAGACAACGGACTGTTAGATCCTCGCGCGGCGATATGTTTCAGCCCGAGGTTGCTTGTCGCGACGTAAGCATTGGGCCTGCTGCTTCCAAGTTGGCTCTGCTCTCGCGCGATGGCGCCCAAGCTCAAGACGCCGAAGGCTACTGAAATGGCCGCTGCAACTGTGGCTTCAGTAGATAATTTCATCGCACTTATATGTTTTGCGGCGACGCCTTCAGGAGAAGTTCTCTCCAGCCGCCGCCGAAGTTAAAGCACGTTATGTTGAACACCAATAACGGATCATGCTTGCGGTTGGTCACCCGCATGAGCGACCGCCAAGTGCGACGGAGGAATTCGATAGGTTTCATATGGTTAATAGTCCCGATACATCAGGCTAATTGGCTGGCCTCGACGCGTTGCGCATTGCTGCAATTTGCGAAAACCCGCACGACCGAAGCCTGCACCTTACGGGAGACCCGGCCCGCACGCTGGGTCCAGTAATCGAGCCAGCCGAGCGAGGCATCGGCCAGAACTTCCGCACGGACAACGTCCGGAGAGAGATCCAGCAATTTGCAAACGTTCACGAACGAGTACGGCCAGGAAAAATCGTTTGCGGTGATCCAGCTGTAGGCATCGAGATACAGTTCCCGCCTGAACCCCTTTGTCGCACCACGGAACCGGCGCAAATCGTGAGCTGCCTGTTTGAGCACACCTGCCGCCAGACCTTTCTCAGGCGTCGGCACCGGCGCTTCGGCTGGGAGAACAAAAAAATGCCCGAGGTTTTCGCGCCCGAAAGTAGTCGGAAACGGGACAAACTGATATGTGAAATCAGCTGTCTTGGTAGAACGAGGGTCGGCTATGATGTTCATATCGATTGTTGATTGACTTCACCTTTTCTAAAGATTTTGGAAGCCGACATTTCAAAAATTTCAAAATTTTTTCTCACAATGGCCGGCGCGACCGATGCCAGGCGGCCTCGACCCAGGGTCGTGGGCGGGCTGATTGAATCGATTCTGTAGGGGAAGCTGACAGCTTCCCCGGGCCAACAGCGCTGTCCCCTACCGTTCTCGTTCCACCTTGTAAACGAGCATCCCGCGCGCCTGATAATTTGCGAGCGCCTGAGGATGATCGCGATTACACGTATGGACCCACACCCGTTTGGGCGAGATTCGCCAGGCTTGTTCGATTGCGCTGGTTAACAATGCCCCACCCAGACCACGGCCGATAAATTGGGGGAGCAAACCGAAGTACGCGACCTCGACGCCGCCTTCGCTGTCGCAGCGCAGTTCGTAGTAACCGGCAAGTGCGTCGTCATAGTACGCGGCGAAAGTCCGCAGCTCCGGCGCAGCCGCGTATTCTTCCCACCGCGCCTCAGTCCAGGGCCGTTTGTCGATCCAATCCCACCGCTCGCCGACGCGAAAGTAGAGGTCCCGATTAAACCGCCAGTCGCGCTGCGTCTGCTCACGAATTTGAAATCGCGCATCCGCACACCGCTTCGGCCGCAACTCGTCCGGAGAACGCATTTCGAGATAAGTTGTGACGAGCGCCGCGGTTTGATTTTCGCGCGGAAGCGCGGCCAAACTCATTGGATGTTGGGCGTTGGACGTTGAGCCTTGGGGTTTCCCGAGGATTTGGCGAAAGCTTCTTTATTCACCACGTATGGCATCTTGGTCGGGTCCCCGCCGCAGTTGCCTTCGAGCACGTCGATCAAACCCTGCACGCAACGGCCGGCCATGCCTTTTTCAGGATCGACATCGAGGCGCGTAATTCGCGCACCGCTGGCGAAATGGTGAAATACTCTGCAGCGATCGGCGATTTCGGGATCGAGAAGCGGTGAATCGGGCGGTAGTGGTTCTTTCTCGAAGACGTCGAGCGCGGCGCCAGCGATGACTTTTTCTTTCAACGCTTTCGCCACCGCAACCTCGTCCACCACCGGCCCTCGTGAGCTATTGATCAAGTACGCGGTCGGCTTCATCAGTTTGAGTGTCTTCTCGTTGATCAGGTGGTAGGTCGGCTTGTCGGTTTCCCCCTTCCGCAAGAGCGGCACATGCAAAGTCACGTAATCAGCTCCGCGCAAAGCATCCTCGAGTTCTACATACTTGATCCAAGTCTTCTCCTTTTGAATGCCGTGTGCGTGCCGGAGATCCATCAGCTCCTGGATCGACGCGATGAACTGGTCATTCTGATAAATCGGGTCGTAACAAAGGATATTCATATCGAACCCGGTGCATTTCTTGATCATCGCCAGACCGATGCGGCCGGTGCCGATAACCGCGATGGTTTTGCCCGTGACCTCATCGCCAAGGAATGGCAGAAACGGATGCCACGAGGGCCATTTCTGTTCGCGCACCAGGCGCTCGCTCTGCCACATTTTGCGCGCGAGCACGCCCATCATGAAAAACGCAAACTCGGCGGTCGCTTCGGTAAGCACGTCGGCGGTGTTCGTGAACGGGATTTTATATTTGTTCGCGTCGGCGCGATTGATGTTGTCAAAGCCGACGGCAATCTGCGCCACGACTTTGAGCGTCCCCTTCCCTGCTTCGAATACTTCAGCATCGATCGGGTCGCGCAACGTGGTGATCAACCCATCGATTCCGCTCTTTACCTTCTCGATGATTAGCTTTTTCGGCGGCGCTTCCGGTCCCTCGTAAACCTCGAGATCATAATCGCGTTCGCGAAGACGCCCTTCCGCTGCCTCGCCAATGCGCGACGTGGCAAACACCCGGAAACGTTTCTTGCCAGCCATGACTAAAGAGATGGAAGCATGTGTTTACCTTCGCGACAATTCATTGCCGTGAAAGCAACCAACTCGTCGGCATCCGGTGCAGTCCAAAATGGCGCTGGCTACGAGCGATGCGGGCGATTGACACAACACCGGATGCATGAAGTCAACGACGTGCAAACTTCCATTGCCTTGCGCCGGTTCCGCGAATTGGACAAGGCTGAGCGCACGTTCTTCGAGTTAAGTATTAGTTCCAAAAAGTGTTAGCCCGTAGCGCTGACACGACGCACGAGCGCCGGAATTTCTGAAAGATTTCCGAGTACATAATCCGCCTCTTTCTCGTAGTCGCGCGCGTCGACAAAACGCCTGTCGGGAATGGCGGCGACGCGCATCCCCGCGGCCTTGCCAGCAGTAATACCAGAAAGCGCGTCTTCGATAACGAGGCAGGCGTCAGCGCCAATGCCCAATTTCTTCGCTGCCCGTAGATAGATGTCTGGATCCGGCTTGCCGCGTTCGATTTCGTCACCTGTTACGATGCCATCGAAAAACGGCGTAAGCCCATGGCGATCCAAAAACGGGCGGGCTGACGCGCTCACTGAGCTCGTGGCGATAGCAAGGCGCACCTTCATGTCGCGCAATCGTTCCAACGTTCTCTTTGTGGAAGGAAAGAGACCAACGCGATTCGCGAAGAATTCAGTCGCGATCTCGCCACGGCGCCGCATTAATTCCTCAATAGACGCAGAGAGGCCAAACGCCTTTTTGTAAAACTCGACCGCGAGACGATAGCTCACTCCGAGCACCTCGCGATGGTATTCGCCGCGATAAATAACGCCGTATTCGGCGAGTAATTTCGAGTCAATCTCGTTCCACCACGGTTCGGAATCAGCGAGAATGCCGTCCAGATCGAAGATCACAGCGCGCAGTGGTTGAGGCATGGTCTGCCGCACTTGTCACCCAGTCGAGGCGGTCGAGCAACGCCAGGTGCAGTTTACGACGCTGATGGCGGCTTTTCTAAGGCGGGGTATGTGTACTTCACGATCACCCGAAAGAGATAGAGCGCAGCGTTGAATCCTTGCTCGATATTTGGAAACCTTTCGGCAATAAGAACATTATGAAACGACCCGTGGTGCTCGGCTTGCTGCTCGTTGCAGGGTTCCTTGTCGATGGTTGTTCGCGCAAGTCCGCTCAAGTTGTGCCGGGTGCGCCGGAAGTTCTTGTGACGACTGTCGTGCCGAAGGATGTGCCGCGCGTGCTGGAACGCGTGGCCACGCTGGATGGTTTCATCAACGCGAACATCAACGCGCAGGTTCAGGGCTATATCGTTTCGCGCGATTACAAGGAAGGCAGCGTGGTGAAAAAGGGCGATCAGCTTTTTCAGATCGATTCGCGCCCGTATGAAGCCGCATTGGCACAGGCAAAGGGAACTCTGGCCAAAGACAAGGCCAATCTGACAAAGGCTGAGGCGGATGAGAAGCGCGCAGTCGATCTGTTCAACAAAAAAGTGATCAGCGATCAGGAGCGAGACACTGCCATCGCGGCTGCCGGGTCGAGCAGAGCAAATGTAGAAGCAGACGAAGCAGCTGTAAGACAGGCCGAGCTGAATCTTGGCTACACAAAAATCACTGCGCCAATCGACGGGCTTGCCGGATTCGCGAATAATCAAGTCGGCGATCTCGTGGGTCCGGCATCAACGACGCCGCTCACGACTGTGTCGCAGATTGATCCGATCAAAGCCATCGTAACTGTCGGCGAGAGTGCATTCACCGATTTCTTTTCGCGCTACCCGGATACAGTCCAGCGCGATGCCCTGCTCAAACGCATCGATTTCGACTTGATTCTCGGGGACGGCAAGGTCTATCCGAAAAAGGGGAAATTTTATGCGCTGGATCGCAACCTCGATCCAAAAACAGGTTCGATTCACTACTACGTGACGTTTCCGAATCTGGACGCCATGTTGCGGCCCGGACAATTTGGCAAAGTGCGGTTCGTACCTGACTCGGTGCAGAATGCGCTCGTTGTTCCACAGGAAGCGGTGACCGAATTGCAGGGTAATTTCCAAGTCGCAGTGGTCGATCAAAACAACAAGGTGAGTATTCGCCCGGTAAAAACGGGCGCGCGCATCGGCGCCATGTGGCAAATCACCGACGGATTGAAGCCCGGAGACAAAGTCGTTGTCCAAGGCGTGCAAAAAGCGCGTGAAGGGTCGACTGTTGCGGTGAAAGAATGGACGCCGCCGGCCCAGTCCCCTGCCCCGATACAATCGGCGAGCCCGCAGAAACCCTGATCGATTATGTCAGCGTTTTTCGTCAGACGGCCGATTGTTGCGATCGTCATCGCCATTCTCATGACGCTGGTCGGCGGCGTCTGCATCCTCGCCCTGCCGATCGCGCAGTATCCGCAAATCGCGCCGCCTGAAATTCAGGTTCGCACGCATTACACCGGCGCCGACGCGATAACGATTGAGCAATCGGTGGCGGCGCCGATCGAGCAGCAGATGAGTGGCGTGGACAACATGAATTACATGTATTCGATCAACGCCAACACCGGCGACATGCGAATGATCGTCAACTTCGATGTCGCCACGGACGCGAATATCGATCAGATCCTGGCGCAGTTGCGCGTTTCTCAAGCGCAATCGCAACTGCCCGCCGACGTGAACAACTACGGCGTGACGGTCCAAAAAGCGACAACGGCGCCGTTGATGCTCATCGACCTTTACTCACCGAAGGGAACCTACGACGGGATTTTCCTCGCCAACTACGGCTACATTAATCTCGTCGATCAACTCACGCGCGTTCCGGGAATTTCCAATGTGCAGGTGTTTGGCGCGGGTCAGTATGCGATGCGGCTCTGGGTAAAACCAGATCAGCTCGCGAAACTCGGCATCACCGTGCCCGACATCATCAGCGCGGTGCAAAAGCAGAACAACGTCAATCCCGCCGGACAGGTTGGGAGTGAACCAATCCCGAGCGGACAAAAATTTACCTACACGGTCCGCGCACAAGGACGGCTGCAAACTCCGCAAGAATTCGGCGAGATCGTCGTTCGAGCAAATCCGGACGGATCGTTTGTGCGGGTGAAAGACATCGCGCGGATCGATCTCGGTGCGCAAAGTTACAACTTGAAAGGCCGACTCAACGGACAGCCGGCCGCCGTTCTCGCTTGTTATCAGCTTCCTGGGAGCAACGCGGTGAAAGCTGCGCAGGGTGTGCGCAAATTGATGGCCGAAGCAAAGCAGCGTTTCCCGGCCGACATCGATTACGCCGTCGGACTCGACCAAACGCTCTCGGTGACTGAAGGATTGCGCGACATTGTTAAAACATTATTCGAGGCGCTCGCGCTCGTCGTCATCGTTGTGTTCGTTTTTTTGCAAGGCTGGCGCGCCACGCTCATCCCGCTGTGCGCGGTGCCGGTGTCTTTGATCGGAACATTTGTGCTATTCCCGTTGTTCGGATTTTCGATTAACACGCTCTCACTTTTCGGTCTCGTGCTGGCGATCGGGCTGGTCGTGGACGATGCCATCGTCGTTGTCGAAGCCGTCGAGCGACACATCGAAGAAGGAATGGCGCCGCGCGAAGCGACGCTACAAGCGATGCGCGAAGTTTCGGGACCGGTGATCGGCATCGCGCTCGTGCTTTCAGCCGTCTTTATTCCGACTGCATTTCTTCCCGGAATCACCGGCCGATTGTATCAGCAATTCGCGCTCACGATCGCCATCTCAGTCATCTTTTCCGCGTTCAACGCGCTCACGCTGAGTCCCGCGCTTTCCGCGCTGTTGTTGCGCCAGCGGAAAAAAGCGCGCGGGCCGCTCGGTTGGTTTTACGATCGTTTCAATCGAGTTTTCAGCAGCGCCACGCACGGATACGTGAACTGGTCGCGTCTCGCGATTCGAAAAACCGTTCTCAGTTTCGCTCTGCTCGCTGTTCTCGCCGTTGGCGCGGGCTTTTTTGGCGCTCGACTGCCGAGCAGCTTCTTGCCGGAAGAAGACCAGGGGTATGTCTTTATCCAGCTTCAATTGCCCGACGCGTCTTCGCTCGAACGCACCGACCAGGCCTGTCGCAAGATTGAAGATTTTCTGAGCAAAACGCCTGGTGTGCAATACACCACCACCGTCATTGGATTCAGCTTGCTGAGTCTCGCCCAAAATACCTACAGCGCATTTTTCTTTGTCTGGTTCAAACCGTGGGGCGAACGAACGAAACCGGAAGAACAGTATCAAGCAATCAAGGCGCATATAAATAAAGAGCTCGCCGGTCTCAGCGAAGGCATCGGGTTCGCATTTCCGCCCCCGGCAATCCCCGGCGTCGGAACGTCCGGTGGTTTCGCTTTCATTTTGGAAGACCGCGCGGGCAAAGATGTCTCCTTTCTTTCGCAAAATCTGAAGACGTTTCTCGACGCCGCGCGGAAGCGGCCGGAGTTGACCGGACTCATCACAACATTTTTGCCGAACGTTCCGCAAGTGTTCGTGAACGTTGATCGCGACAAAGTGATCAAGCAGGGAATCGATCTCACATCGGTTTATCAGACGCTCCAGACGTTCATGGGCGGGTTCTTCGTGAATTACTTCAACCGCTTCGGCCGCACGTGGCAGGTCTATATAGAGGCGGAAGGCGATTATCGGACCGATGCGAAGAACGTCGGACAATTCTTTGTGCGAAACGCGAACGGCGATCCGGTCCCGCTGGACGCTATCTCCACAATCCAGCAAATCTCCGGCCCGGAGTTCACGCTGCGCTACAACGAATATCGCTCCGCGCAAATCAACGGCGCTGCCGCACCTGGCTACAGCTCGTACCAGGCGATGAACGCGCTCGAGGAAACTTTTCGACAAACCATGCCTAACGAGATGGGCTACGACTACCTTGGCCTATCGTTTCAGGAAAAGAAAGCGCAGCAAGGTGTATCACCGACAGCCATTTTCGGTCTTTCGCTTTTGTTCGTCTTCCTGATTCTGGCTGCGCTTTACGAAAGCTGGTCCCTGCCATTCAGTGTGCTGCTTGGTACGCCGGTCGCTGTGTTCGGCGCCTTCGCGACGCTTTGGCTGCGCGGAATGCAAAACAACATCTACGCGCAAATCGGGCTGATCATGCTCATCGGTTTGGCAGCAAAGAACGCCATCCTCATCGTGGAATTCGCGAAGGACGAATACGAGAAAGGCAAGCCGCTCATCGATGCCGCGCTGGAAGGCGCGCGGCTGCGACTGCGCCCGATCCTAATGACCTCGTTTGCGTTCATCTTCGGCTGTCTACCGCTTTGGTTTGCCAGCGGTTCCGGCGCTGTCGCCCGCCGCGTGCTCGGCTCAACCGTGATCGGAGGAATGATCGCCGCATCAGCCATCGCGATTTTTCTTATTCCAGTGACGTTTTACGTGATTGAGCGGCTCTTTGCCGGGAGAAAGGAAAAACCCGCGGCGCCACAAGTCAGGCCACCGCAGCCCGAGCCCGCGCTCAAGACCTAACGAATACAAGCTCGCAGCTTACTAAATGAACGCGAATCTAGTCACGATCATCAAGCATTTCTTTTTTGCCGGTATCGGTCTGTTGCTCGTCCTTTTGATGGGAATTGGGTGCAGGAAAGCGTCTGCGCCGCAGCAAGGTCCGCTGCCTGTCAATGTCGTTACCGCGATCGAGAAAGAAGTAAACGAATGGGACGAATTCACGGGCCGACTCGATCCGGTTGAATCGGTCGAGATTCGGCCGCGCGTGTCGGGTTATATCACAGAGATTCATTTTGAAGCCGGCGCGATCGTTAAAAAGGGCGACCTCCTTTATGTGATCGACCCGCGACCTTATCAGGCGGATTTTGATCGCGCCGCGGCGGAAGTCGACCGCATGGATGCGCAGCTCAAGCTTTCCGAGATTGAACTCAATCGCGCAAAAGAGTTGCGCGGCAAGGTCACGATCTCTGCGAGCGAGTTCGATCAGAAGGCTGCTACCTATCAAGGTGCTGCCGCCGCCAAAAGTTCTGCCGAAGCGGCCAAGAATGCCGCCGCACTGAATCTTGAGTTCACGCAAATCAAATCTCCGATCGACGGCCGAGTGAGTGACCAGCGCATTACCGTAGGCAATCTCGTCCAGCCAGGAGCGGGTCCAGATAGCTTGCTTACGACAGTAGTCTCGGTCGATCCGATTTATGCCAAAGTCGATGCCGACGAGAATGCGGTGCTCAAATATGTAAAGCTGAGCGAGGAAGGGAAACGTGTGAGCGCGCGCACGGCCAAGATCCCTGCGTGGATCGAGCTCGGAAACGAGACGAATTTTCCGCACAAAGGCACAATCGACTTCGTTGACAACCGCCTTGATCCTGGGACGGGGACGGTGCGCGCCCGGATCGTTATAAAAAACTGGAACCCTAACTTCATTACGCCAGGTTTCTTTGTTCGCGTGCGCGTTTCGGGCGCAACGCCTTATCGGGCTACATTAGTCCCGGACAGAGTGATCAGCTCGCAACAAGGGTTGAAATACGTATTCGTCGTTAAGCCCGATAATACCGTCGAACGTCGTAACCTCGAGACCGGTGGTTTGTTTGAAGGAAAACGGATTGTGAAAAGCGGTCTGAAGGACAGCGAGAAAGTTGTCTCTACCCGTCTGCAATTGTTGCAAGCCGGAATGAAAGTCACGCCTGTACCGGAAGAGACGCCTGCTAGCGGAACGGAGACAAAAAAAAGCGTCGCTGAATCGCAAAACGAAAAATGACGGCGCAGGCGCAACGGCGGTCGACATGAACTTTCCTCATTTTTTCATCGACCGGCCAATTTTCGCCGGCGTGATCAGCATTGTCATCACGCTGGTCGGTGTCATTGCACTTTCAACACTGCCCATCGCGCAATATCCCGATATCGCGCCACCAACCATCCAGGTCACAGCCAGCTATCCCGGCGCGAACGCGAAAGTCGTATCGGAAACAGTGGCGACGCCGATCGAGCAGCAGGTCAATGGCGTTGAAAACATGCTCTACATGTCCTCGCAAAGCAGCAGTGACGGCAACATGACATTGACCATCACGTTCAAGCTCGGCACCAATCTCGATACGGCGCAGGTACTGGTCCAAAATCGGGTCGCCATCGCGATTCCTGTGCTCCCGCCTGATGTGCAGCGGATCGGCGTGACAACGAAAAAGCAATCGCCCGACATCACGATGGTCGTGCACCTCGTTTCGCCGGATGGATCGCTCGATCAGCTTTTTACCAGCAATTACGCTTTGCTCCAGATTCGCGACGAGCTCGCGCGGCTCGATGGTGTCGGCGATGTCAATGTTTTTGGTGCACGCGAATATTCGATGCGTCTCTGGCTCGATCCTAACAAGCTTTCCTCGCGTGGACTGACCGCGCAGGACGTCGTGACAGCGGTCCAGGAACAGAATGTGCAAGTCGCGGCGGGAATCGTCGGCGCCCCACCTGTTCCGAAGGGCGCGACAGCGTTTCAATACACGGTCAGTACGCAAGGTCGACTCGCGGACGAAAAGGAGTTCGGCGCGATCATCGTTAAGACCGGCGCCAATGGACAAGTCACGTACGTGCGCGATATCGCGCGGGTGGAGCTCGCCGCGCGCGATTACACGGTCAACAGCGGTCTCGGCGGAAAACCGGCGACGGCGATTGTGATTTTCCAGCTCCCTGGCTCGAACGCGCTGGCCACTTCCGATGCCGTGAGAAAAAAAATGGCTGAGCTCAAGCAACGTTTCCCCAGCGGCCTCGACTACACGATCGTTTACGATCCGACTGTTTCTGTGCGCGAATCAATTCACGAAGTTCAAAAGACTCTTTTCGAAGCGATCGCGCTTGTCGTGCTCGTCGTCTTGATCTTTCTCCAAACCTGGCGCGCGGCAATCATTCCTCTCAT
>QHNQ01000035.1 GCA_003218135.1 Verrucomicrobiota bacterium | reverse complement strand
GCGCGCTTCGAATCGCAGATCCAGCCGCAGGCGCGACGCCCTCTTTTCCATTCATGCCCAAGGCTGCGTTATTTTCCGGCGCTGGAACCTTCGGATGACGGCTAGGCACGTTAATCGCCGATGAGACAGCAACAATCACGCACGAAACAAGCAGCGCAGTTGCGCTACCGCGGAGAATGTAAGCGCTAATTTTGCTTTTGATTTTCACAGACCCATCAAGCCTGGCGATTGAGTCCTAACAATTCGGAGAGATCTTGCCGTCTTTCGCGCGACAATAGCAAAACAAATTTTACTAAATTGGTGAAAAAGCGTTTGATCACTCCATCACACGGCTATTTCAGCGGTTCGCGTCTGGCACAGATGCCCTACAACTCGTGCGGAGTGCGGCCGGCGCGGAATGCTGAGGAGCCATTCCATGTCAAGCCTCCAGAGTTCTGTGTTGTGTCTTTGCTCGTCCAGCACAAGAAAATGTAGCTCCGGCTGGCCCCCTCAGAACAAAATCTTCTACTGGTGCAACAAAGCGTCAGGAATCTGTTCCGAAAACTCAAGCCGGCGCAATGGAATCATGTTTTTGAGTGGCAAAAACTTAAAGTAGAATGAAGCAAACATAAAGTGGACTTGCTTTCTGTGGTGGCCGCCCCGAAACCATTCGCGGGTGCGGAGGCGGACACTTTGAGGCGGATGCGCGCGGCTTGCTTTCCAATATTTTGCTCTTAGATTTTTTTATGCCTGAGCGCATTCAAAAGCCGGTGGAACCGGCTCCGTGGGGACCAAAGCAAGGCGATGGCGGAGGGCCGCGTTCGCCGGACGTTTCGAGGCCGGACACGAAGGAGCTCTTGAAAAAAATGCGCAAGGTCGATCCCAACTGGCTTTCAAATTTTCAGGCGGCGTTTTGGTAGCGGGCGACCGCCGCGCGACAGCTGGTAACACGGTTGTTTACGATCGTGCCGACAAAGTCCTGGAAATCGATCGGCATTCGATCATGGCCATTGCCGGCGTGCCGGCAACCGCGTGGGAAATGGCGCGCGTGCTGGAACACTCATTCCAATATTTCCGGCGAACTCAACTTCAGGAAATGAGCGTCGACGGAAAAGTGCGCGCTTTGTCGAAGCTGTTGCGCGACAATTTCGGCTTCGTCATTCAAGGCGTGGGCGTAGTGGTACCAATTTTCGCAACTTACGATTCTCATCCGAAACCCGAGGCGCGTCTTTACTTTTACGACGCGATGGGCGCGCAATTCGAGGCGACTGATTACGCAGCAACCGGATCGGGATCGCCTGCGGTGCGCGGCATTCTTTATTATGCAAACAACTGGGGCGCGACGCCGCTGCACAAATTGAATGAAGACGAGGCGGTATCAATCGCATTGCGCGCGCTGGATACCGCTGCGGAATCCGACACATCGACTGGCGGCGTAGATCGCAGCGGGAAAATTTATCCGCTCATCAAGATCGTATCGCGCGAAGGCATCACTACTTTGCCGGAAAGCAAAATCGCTGCCGTATTCAAGCAAACAGTTGCATGATCGAAGAGCCGTATCGTTGGGTCGAAGCCATCGCCAATCGCCGCGAGTATATCGAGGCACAGCTCGCGCCCGGCAGTCCCATCGCAGCGCTTGGGTATCGCGATGGCATTCTGTTTCTCACCCTCAGCCAGACGCGGCAGAAGATTTTTGAAATCTACGATCGGATTGCATTGGGAGCGATTGGTCACCCCGGCGATATCGAGCGGTTACGAATGGCAGCGATTGAACTGGCCAGCACCGAAGGCTTCACCCGATCCGCTGCAGACGTTTCACTGCGGCGGCTGGTGCATTATTCGCTTAGTCCCGTGATGAAGAGCGCGTTTGAACAAGTTTATGGCCCGCCTTACCTGGCGCGGATGCTCTTTGCCGAGGTCGGCGGACGGCCCGAGGAAGACTTGTTTTTACGAGTGGAGTATGACGGCGAGATCGCGACTAATGGCGCGACGTACGCGCAAGCGCCTCAGGATTTCGCAGTGCTCAGCGGCACGCGACGATCACGAGAACTCATGGAAGCGTTTCTGAAAGATCAGCATGCGCCGGATGCAACCTTTCAGACGACGCTGAACTCTGCGCTGGACGCGTGGAGTATCGGGCACATGTCTTTGCAGGCTGGCGATACAAGCGAGCTGCCCGAACGTGCCGCTCTGTTAAGATATCGGCGGGAAAAGCTCTCCAATAGCGGAATCGAAGCGGCACTGATCGAGCGTGATTCGAGCAGAGCAATTCGTTATCATTCTTTGTCCGATACGGAATTGCGGTCGCTGATTCACGATTAAGGTTATGCAGAGAAATTTTCTTCAATCTGTAACGCATGAAACGAGTGCTTCGAAATGTGCTGGCCCTGGCGGGCTTGTTGTTGATCGTTGCATCCTTCGTCTGGATGCAGCTCCATCGCACGGAGCGACAGAGGGCCGGACCACAGCCGAGAACGACCTCGCCTTCAGCTGCATCCAAACCGTTTGCAGTAGTCGTTCTTGATCCCGGACACGGTGGCCGCGACTCGGGAGCAATGTGCGGAGGCATGCTGGAAAAAGATCTCACTCTCGACGTAACGCGCCGGATCGACCGGCTCCTGAACTCGGAAGGAATCGCTGCATTGATGACACGCGTTGGAGACACCTATGTCTCGCTCGCGGATCGGGCAGCATTGGCAAATAGGGCGAGAAATTGCATTTTTATCAGCATTCATTTCAACGAAGACAATAAGCCAGTGGCCAGCGGCGTGGAGACATACTACGCCGCGCACCAAATCACTGCAGGCTCGTTTCTCGCTTCGTGGTTCCCTTTCCTGTGGCGACCGCTTTCGGATTCGCCGAACCCAGAGAGCCAGAATCTCGCGGGATTTATCCAGGAAGCATTAGTTGCGCGCACGCGCGCCATAGATCGCGGTACACAGGCCAGACAATTTTTCGTGATCGCGAATGTGACTTCTCCCGCGGCTTTGGTTGAGGGCGGATTTCTCACGAACAAGGAAGACATTTCCAAGCTCGGTAGCGAGGACTATCGCGACCAGATTGCCGCGGCCGTTGCCGACGGCATTTTACGTTATCGTGACGCGGCGAGCCAGCGGAAGTCAGCACTGGCGGCGACTGCCCGATGAAGACGCTGAATAGGCGAAAAAGCAGCGCGTCAAAATAACATCGCAATGACAACAAAAATTGCTGCCGTGATCTTTCTTGGGTCTGTCATGCTAATACGCGCCGATCAGCTGGTCGAACGTGCGCAGCAGGCGTTGAAAGATCAAGGGTTCTATTATGGGGAAGTCACCGGTGAAATGAATGCGAATGTAACCGCAGCCATTCGCCGCTATCAAATTCGCAATGGACTGCAGGTTAGCGGGCAGCTCAATGCCGAGACGCTTCAGTCACTTGGAATCGACTCTTCCGCCTCCGCGCCACCGGGAGCAAAGCCTGCGTCGCCCCGCCCTGCTGCGCCCCCCAGACCAGGCCAAGGACCTGCCGACGAAACGGCGAATACGACGCCTGCTCCCCCGGTTCAAGCGTTCGGCAACGCGCCGCAAGACCAACAAGTTTATCCATCCAATCCGGTTATGCCGGGCGCTTCACCGGGAGGAGTGCTTGCCGGCACGCCATTCGAGGCTGCGCCTCCTGGTGTGCAACGCAATGTGGTGTTCTCGGCCCAAATCGCGCTAGCCCGGCGCGGCCTTTATCATGACGAGATCAATGGAGTGTACGGCCCAGCGATGGAATTTTCCTTGCGCGCCTATCAATCGCGCACCCGGCTGCCGGTAACCGGCCGACTCGATCTGGAAACGTTAGCGGCGCTCCAGTTATTGCCCGGAGGACGCGCGCCAATGTTTTATCCGCCGCGGCGCCGTGCGCGTCCTGGGCCACCTGTCCGCGGGGAATGGGTCCCTGAATAACGTAACGCGCGGCTCCGGCTCGCCGCGCCGGGCGAGACCGCATGCGTTATCTTAGATTATCGAAATGCACCGATTGTAGATCGGCGAAGACTGTGCCGATAAAAATTTGCGCTTCAATGCGAAGCAGAAGTCGCTCTGCATCATCCGACACCCAGATGCTCGCGCGACGAAATTTCTTGTGAGGCTCCAACTCGAGATGCTTGCCGATGCGTTTC
>QHNQ01000092.1 GCA_003218135.1 Verrucomicrobiota bacterium | reverse complement strand
AGACGGGCTGCCGTTCGCAACGATTTCAATCTTCGCCCCAGGCACGGCAGCTTCGATGCGGGATTTTATTTGATCCAGAGATTCCATCATCCAGGCGCCGTCATCTCGAGCGAAATCGAGGGATCCCGCAGCCTTACCTTCCAGATTGCGCACCGGCATTCCTCGACTCCGCTTCGCTCCACTCGGAATGACAAAGACAGAGTCATCGTTCGATGCGTGGCGGATGAAACACGCCAGCGTTTGCCGGTGGTTCCAGATCATGCACGCCAAATTTCGGCACTGGAAATTCGCTCGGCTGCTCCGGCTTCAAGAATTCGGCCTTGTCAGCGCCAGTCAATTTTTGTTCATCGATCTTGCGTTGCAATTCCATGAACGCGTGCAAGAGCGCTTCGGGCCGCGGTGGACAGCCGGGGATGTAGACATCAACCGGAATGTAGCGGTCGATCCCTTTGAGCACGTTGTAGCCTTGCTTAAATGGCCCTCCCGAGATCGCGCAAGCGCCCATGGAGATAACGTATTTTGGATCGGCCATCTGGTTGTAGAGACGCACAATTTGTGGCGCCATTTTCTTGGTCACTGTTCCGGCAACGATCATCAGATCCGCCTGGCGCGGCGACGGTCGGAAAACTTCACCGCCAAAGCGCGCGATGTCATAGCGCGATGCTGCCGTTGCGATCATTTCAATCGCGCAACAGGCAAGCCCGAATTGCAGCGGCCAGATGGAGTTCTTGCGTCCCCAGTTGTACAGCTCCTGCATCGACGTGACCCAGACTCCCTGCCGTTGCAGTTCAGTGCGTAATGCTTCGTCGATTTGGCTCATGGCCGAGTGAAATGTTAAAAACTTAGAAGGTTAAATCGGATTCGTTGCGTCGCAGCCGCTCTTCCCTTTTAACAATTTAATCTTTTTAACTGTTTTAACCAGCGCTCTAGCGCTCCCATTGCAAACAGCCCTTACCCCACGCCCAAACCAAGCCCTCGATCAGCAGGAATAAGAAAATCAAAATGGCAATGAACGCGCCGAAGGGCAATCCGGTAAAGGCGACCGCAAACGGCACGAGAAAAACGGCCTCCACGTCGAAGATCAAAAAAATGATGGCGTAAAGATAGTACTGCGAGCGGAACTGAATGTGTGCTTCACCAACAGACTCGACGCCGCATTCATATATCGCGTTTTTTTCCACGCCTGGTTTTGGCGGTTGAAAGAATCGCCGCCACACCCATGCCAAAGCGAGCGGGATCAATGGAAAGGCCAGTGCTACACCAACGAAAACAACGATAAACAAATACGGATTCGGCGTCATTCTCGGAGACTAAATCTTAAATGCATCGTTGTGGCCTTCCTCGATGCAACGCTAACAGATAGCCACTCTGGACCTGCCTACTCGCTCGATTTCCTGCCAAACCACCGCCGCTTTTTTGGCTTCGCCTCCTCCGGCGGTGCGGGTTCCCCGGCTGGTTTTTCTTCTTTTTCAGCCGGTTCTTGTTCTTTTGGCTCTACCCGCTCCGGTTCGATTTGCTCTGCCTCTGGTTCAGCTGGTTTCTTTTTCCGCTTCTTTTTCTCTGTCGCCTTTTCCTCGACTACCTCTGCCATATCAACCCACTCGATGAAAGCCATGCGGGCAGAGTCGCTCTTGCGATAGCCAAGCTTTACAATGCGCGTGTAACCGCCATTGCGTTCCGCTGACTTTGGCGCGATATCGTCGAATAATTTCTTTACCGCATTCTTTTGCCGTAGCGTAGCAAGAGCGGTGCGACGTGCGTGAATCGATCCATTTTTCCCGAGCGTAACCATTCGCTCGGCAAGCGGTCGAACAGCCCTGGCTTTGGCCAGCGTGGTTTTGATACGTTGATGTTCAATCAACGAGCAAATCTGATTCGCCAACAGCGCTTTGCGGTGCTCAGCCGTGCGCCCAAGCTTGATTGTCTTTTTTTGATGCCTCATCGTAGCGAACAATTCTCAACCAAACGTTATTCTGCCGGAGCCGGTGCGCTTGGTCCGGCGCCATCGCCGCTCACTGGCATATCAATCAAACCAGGATCAAATTTCATACCGAGACTCAAACCAAGATGTTGTAGCTTATCCTTGATTTCGTTTAATGATTTCTTGCCAAAATTGCGATACTTGAGCATTTCGGCCTCGGTTTTTTGCGCAAGTTGACCAACGGTGGTGATATTCGCGTTATTAAGGCAATTGGCAGCGCGCACACTCAGTTCGATCTCATTCACACTCATATTGAGCAGTTTCTTTAGCTTGAGATTTTCTTCGCTCACCCCAGCCGGCGTCTGATCGAATTCGAGAACTTCCTCGTTGTAGTGGACAAAGATGTCGAGATGGTGCCGCAAAATGGCGGAGGCCTGGAGCAATGCATCATCCGGCGTCAAACGACCGTCGGTCCAGATTTCCAGAATGAGCTTATCATAATCTGTGCGCTGACCGACACGCGTGTTTTCAATGGCGTACTTGACACGTGTGACCGGTGAAAAGATAGAATCGATGGGGATCAAACCGATGGGCTGATCGGCGCGCTTGTTTTCCTCAGCAGTGGCAAAGCCGCGGCCGACGCGCACGTCAAACTCAGCATCAAATTTGTGTTTTCGATCCAGTGTGCAGATCACTTGCTTCGGATTCAGCACTTCAAAACCCTGAACGGTCTGGATGTCGCCGGCCGTCACTTCGCCTTCCTTGTTTGTAACAAGGGACAGTTTCTTCGGCTCGTGATCCTGACCGTCCGCTTTGAACCTTACTTTCTTGAGGTTAAGCACGATGTCGGTCACGTCTTCGACGACGCTCGGCAGCGTCGCAAACTCATGTTGCGCGCCGGTAATTCTTACTGCCGTAATGGACGCGCCTTCCAGAGAGGAAAGCAGAACCCGCCGAAGCGAATTCCCAACGGTGTGACCGTAACCGGCTTCAAACGGCTCGGCGCTAAATTTGGCATAGGTATCTGTGGCCGTGCTCTCGTCTTTGACGAGGGTCTTCGGCATTTCAAAACGACCGTAACGGATTGGCATAACTTAATTGCGGATTTCGGACAGCGGGATTGCGGATAGTTTTTCTTTCCGGTTTCCGGTATCTCTATCCTTCGATCACGTCATCCGGCAATTCATTGGAGGATTTGGATTCCCGCGGGAAATGCTCCGCTAGCATATCTCCAATGACGCTGATTGCTCCAGCAATTCCTTCCGTGAATTTATGCTGGCGAAAATAGTGGTGCATCGCAGTCACAATGCGCTGCCAGAACACGTCGCCGCATTTCTCGTGGATCGCTTTGTCGCCAATAACGGCGAGCTTGTGCGCGCGCGGCGCCACGAAAATCAGCACCGCATTACGCTCGCGCGTTTTGTGCATATCGAGCCGATGAAACTTCCTCTGTGCCGCAACGAGAGGATCACTTTTCAATTTTCCACGCTGAATAAAGGCGCGAATCTCGCCGGACGTTTTCATTTCGGCCTCGCGGATCGCCTGAACGATCCGATCATGCTCGAGTTTGGTTAGGAATTCTCGCGTTCGCATGTGTCACCAGCTGGAGCCTGCGCCGCCTCCGCCGAAACTGCCGCCGCCACCGCTGAACCCGCCGAACCCACCGCCACCGCCGCCACCAGATGACCAGCCGCCGCCAGTCGGGATAAAGACAGGCCCGCCTCCGCGCGATGAATAGCTGTAACCGCCAAGTCTTCGGGTTACTCGGGAAATGATAATCAGCACGATGATGAAGATCAGGAAGGGTAAAAGCTTGAAAGCGCCACCGCCGCGTTGTTGCTCCGCAACAGTCTTTAGCCAACCTGGATAAACATCTTGCGATCCTGCGTGAACACAAAAAGCACAACGCCATTCCGGCGCTCCTTTTGCCCAACGCCCCACGCCTGTGCGACGCGCTGAGTGTAATCAGCGATATCCGAATCACTCTGCATTTTCGGAAAAACCGCGACCACCACTTGATCGGACGTTTCCCGCTCGAATTGCGCTAGCTGCTCGTTAAAGCGATCGGCGGCCGCCTTTGGAACCACACCAGCATAATCGTTGAAGTAACGATCCGGCTTCGGCGGAATCACTTCCGCGGCGTGCGCGTTGATCGCGACAAGCGCAATGAGCAGGATCGGGAGCGCACGCTCCCCACCGCGTTTTGGCACTCTCACCTTTAGGGCGCCGCCGTCGCCGCAGGCGCAGGAGCTGGCGTGCCAAAATTAAACTGCACGGGTGGCGGTTTTTCTGCGCCTGGTTGCGCAGTGAAGAATGGTCTCGGCGCGAAACCGAGCATGCCCGCCACAAAATTTGTGGGGAAACTCCGCACCGCGATGTTGTAGTCTTGCACCGTCTTGTTGAAGTTGCCGCGTTCGACCGAGATCCGGTTCTCGGTTCCTTCCAGTTGCGCCTGCAGACTGAGAAAGTTCTGGTTGGCCTTTAACTCTGGATACCGCTCGACGACGACCAGCAGACGCGACAGCGCGTTGCTCAGTTGTCCTTGTGCAGCCTGGAATTTCTCAAGCTGCGCAGCGTCTGTCGGCGCCTTGTTCGGATCAAGTTGCACGCGCCCAACGCTGGCCCGCGCATTCGTCACTTCGGTGAGGCGAATTTGTTCATAAAGAATATGGATAATGCTGACCGATTATTTTTTTAAGACGGGAGTTACCTGCGATGCGACGGCCTTCCATTCGCCGTCCTGTTTCACAAACGTATCCGTCCACACGTATTTTCCGCTGAGGTCCTGATTTTTCGCGTGTGCTTTAAGGGAACCCTGGGCCACAACGATTGCCGTATCTCCATAGAAACGCACTTGCAGATCCCCAATATTGAATTCAGTAAATGTAACGTCGTCCGATTCGTAGCTTCTCACGTCCTCTTCTTTGTTGACGATTCTTCCGTCGAACCAGACCACAGTGAAGTCGTCCGCTTCGATTTGTCTTGGGAATGAGCTGTCGCGTTTGAGCCGGGCGTCTGCCCAATCGTGCTGGATTCTCCTGAGCGCCTGCTCGTCCTCAGAATTGTGGTTCATAGTGCCTGATCGTTTGTCAGACCGGCGAGCAAGTCAAACCCTCGCGTAAATCATTAAAGGTGGCCGAGCAGCAGCCTAAGGAAATGCGCATCGGAAAATTTTGCCTCCGATCCTTGGCGTACAACAACGACCTTGAGCGAGGGAATGACATACAAGCGCTGATAGTGCGAACCCAATGCGACCACCATATCGGACGGCGCATCTTTGCAGATGCAAACATTTGTCCATTGCGCGTTCTGCCACGGTAAATCGAGCATGCGTTCCATATCTGCCTCGCGGCCGTTCGGCGCCTGTGAGTTTAACCAAAATGTGAGGCCATATGAGGGATTTGGCTGCGAGCCGGTTAAGGCCTCGCGCAACAAAGCTGCCGGAACAATTTGCTGCCCGTGATAATGGCCATTTCCGAGAAGCAGCTCGCCAAACCGCGCCCATTCGCGCGCGGTCAGTTCAAATCCTGTCGCGGGCAATGGATTGCCTCGCCCGTCCGTCTTGTACTTAAGGTGACGCAGCCCAAGTCGATTCGACACGTGTCCTTCGAAGTATGCGATTGTGCTACGACCTTTTAATTTCCGGCGCAGGAGCTCAGAAAAAACCTGGATATGACTCGGCCCGTAAATGAAAGCCGCGCCAGGTTCAGCAAGCGTCGGCAATTGAATTGCCAGGGCGTTCCGGTCTCGAATAGATGCACGCTGAAGATACGATGCACTTTCGATGCCGTCGGTTTGGCTGAGCAACTGCCGAATCGTGATTCTCGATTTGCGTGGATCGTTCTTCCATTCGGTAATCGTGTCTGAGACGACATCATCGAGTCTAAATAATCCGTCGTGCACCGCTGCCAGCGCGGCGACTCCCCAAAAACTCTTTGTCCCGCTGAAGATCGGCCATCTTCCGCTCGCTGAGCCTCCATTCGTGTAATACTCAAAAACCGTCCGGCGATTTTGCATCACGAGCATGGAGACTCCGCGTTTGCTCTCTGAGTATTTTGCCGCGCGCGCACAATCAGAGGGTTGGATCGCTGCAAATAACGATCCCGATGTTAAAACAAATGCGAGCGCGAAAGAGACTGGGTAGCGCATGCGTTCCGCATGCTGGCGAGCGCGTCCTCGCGGTCGCGAACTTTCCTTTGGTGCCGGACTACTCACACGATGTTGCTTTGAGGAAACATTGTTTCGGCGCGACGCCGAAACCAACACGCCAGAGGCGTGCGCTACCCAGAACCTGTCGTTCCCGCCTGCGTAGATTCGGGAGATTCGGGCGGTGCTACAACTCTCGCCACCGGCAAATTGCGTTTTCGCAATTCTTCGACATTTGGCAGTTCATCAAGATTTCGCAGGCCAAAGTGATCGAGAAAAAACTGCGTTGTTTCATACAGAAGCGGACGTCCCGGGATTTCGGCGCGGCCAGCGATTTTAACCAAACCGCGTTCCATTAATGTTTGCAGCACGCCGTCTATGTTCACGCCGCGGACCGCTTCCACATCAGCGCGTGTGATGGGCTGACGATACGCAATGATGGCCAGTGTTTCCAGCGCAGGAGCACTCAACCGCGCAGGCTTCGGCGCGGGAAAAAGCTGCCGCACCCATTTCGCAAACGAAGGATCAGTGGCCAACTGCCAGCCTTCCGCTTTTTCAGTCAATTGAAAGGCGCGTCCCTGCTCGATGTACTCGATCTTCAGTTGCTCGAGCGCAGCGGCAACCTCGGCCTCTTTGACACGGGTGAACTCGCTAGACCCAAATTCATCATCCTCCGCGCCTCGGATCGCTGCAGTGATTTCACGAATAGAGAGCGGTTTCTGCGCGCTGAAAAGAAGCGCTTCGATAATTTTCGTCAGTGTCATAAACAAATTAAGCGTGTCATCCTGAGCGAAGCGAAGGACCTCCCACTCGAAGTCTTGGGCACACAAAGTTCATTCGCGTGATCCATCGCCATTTGTGAGGTCCCTCACTTCCTTCGGGATGACGACGCGTTTACACATCGAATTTTAGTTAACGCCAATCGCGCTTTGAATCGCCTCCGCGATGCGGTCTGCTTGTTTATCGATCATCTCAAGCTCGCGTCCCTCGATGAGCAGGCGAATTTTGGGCTCCGTCCCTGAATAACGCAGGAGCACGCGGCCTTTGCCAGAAAGCTCTTTCTCAGCCTCGGCGACCAGTTTCATCACAGCAGGCAGCTCGGCCAGCGGGCGTTTTTCTTTTACCGGCAGATTGCGTTGCGCCTGCGGATATTTTTGCAAGCAACTCTTCAATTTACTTAAAGGCTGACCGGTCTTGTGCATGATGCGCAAAACTTGCAAGGCCGTAATGATGCCATCGCCAGTGGTCGTGAAATCGCGGAAGATCACGTGACCGCTCTGCTCGCCGCCGAGGTTCAGTTTTTGTTGCACCATCTCCTCAATCACGTAGCGGTCGCCAACTTTCGTGCGCACAACTTTTCCACTGTGTGCCGCGAGCGTCTCATCGAGGCCAAAATTACTCATGACAGTGGCGACAACTGTGTTCCGCTCAAGCCGCCCACTCTCCAAAAGATCGAGAGCGGCAATGGCGAGCATCTCATCGCCATCGACGATCTCGCCGTTCTCATCGCAAAGGAGAACGCGATCGGCATCTCCATCATGCGCAATGCCAACATCGGCCCCGCTAATCTGCACCACACGCTGGATCTCATCCGGATGCATGCTGCCGCAACCGTCGTTGATGTTCATGCCGTTAGGCTGGTTGTGCGCCACGGCAACATCAGCTCCCAGCTCGCGCAACACGCATGGAGTCGATTTGTAAGCGGCGCCGTTTGCCACATCCACCGCCACGCGCATTTCCTCGAGCGACATTCCCCGCGGAAAACTTGCCTTTGCAAATTCAACGTAACGACCCAGAGCGTCATCAATACGCGTGGCGCGTCCGATCTTGTTTGCGGTCGGCCGGATGGAATCGATCTCTCCGGTGAAAATAAGCTGCTCGATTTTCTCCTCGATCTGGTCATCCAGCTTGTAACCGTCGTGTCGAAAAAATTTGATGCCGTTGTCCTGATAAGGATTATGCGAAGCCGAAAGGACGATGCCGGCGTCCGCGCGCAGCGAGCGCGTGATGTAAGCAACGCCGGGTGTTGGCAACGGCCCGATGACGAGAACATCTACTCCGAGGGAAGTGATTCCGGCCACCAGCGCGTTTTCGAGCATGTAACCGGAAAGACGCGTGTCTTTGCCCAGAACAATTTTTGGACGCGCGCCGTCAGGCGTCTTGCGTGGATTCATTTGCGCGAACACGTACGCCGCAGCGCGGCCAAGCTTCAGTGCCGTCTCCGCCGTTACCGGCTCCACGTTCGCAACACCACGCACACCGTCTGTGCCAAATATCTTCTTCTGCTCGGTCACGGGCTAATTGAAACGCTCGAAAGTCAATTCGTAAACGGGAAATTTTGAAAGCATCAAACTAGCGACGTTCCATTACAAGAGTGATAAGACGAACAGGTCTGAGTTTGGTTTGGCGGTAGTGTTCTAAGTCGAATCCCTATCTTCAAATTAGGACACTACCGCTTTGGCACACTGCTTGACAAGAGTGCAGCGCATTGTGGTAAAAAAGGGGCGCGTTTATTCTCGCGGGTTTATGAAATCTCCGATTCGTATTTTCGTACTTGTCGCCGCAGGCCTGTGTGGGGCGACTTTTCCGGTAAGCGCGCAGGTCAACGTCATGCAGGAGCACAACAATCCTTCCCGCGACGGCCTTTACATCGATGCGGGCTTTACTCCTTCGGCGGCCGCTAACTTGGCGCGTGATCTGAATTTTGACGGCACAATTGTAGGCAACGTTTACGCCCAGCCGCTTTACATCGAGGGCGGACCGAACGGTCCAATGATCATTGCCGTGACCGAATCGAACAACGTCTATGCGCTCAACGCCACCACTGGCACGGTGATTTGGCAGCGCAATCTCGGGACCTCCGTATCGATTAGTCAGCTTTTCTGTGGCAACATCGATCCGATTGGGATCACCGGCACGCCTGTGGTCGATCTCGCTTCCCGATCGCTTTTCTTGGACGCCTTGATCAATGGCCCAACCATAAAGCATTTCATCTATTCGTTGAACGTGGATACCGGCGTCACGAATGCCGGCTGGCCAGTTGATGTAAACGCCACTGCGAATTACAACGGGATGAGTTTTGTTTCACTAATTCAAGAAGAACGCGGGGCACTGGCACTTGTAAATGGGATCGTGTACGTCTCCTACTCTGGGTACGTGGGCGACTGCCAGAATTACCATGGATGGGTTGTGGGCGTGGATATCAATAACCCTTCCAATGTGCATGCCTGGGCCACAACCGCCGTCGGCGGCGGCATCTGGGGACACGGTGGTGTTGCCAGCGACGGGACGAACGTGTTCGTGGTTACAGGAAACACCTTTAACACAGGGGGTAACTGGATGGGCGGCGAAGCGATCATTCGCTTGCAAGCCGGACCGACCTGGACCGGTCAGCCCACCGACTACTGGGTGCCTACGAATTGGTTCAGTCTCGACAACAGCGACACCGATCTGGGTGGCGTCAGCGCCACGGTGGTTGACGTGCCTGGGGCTACGCCTTCCCAGCTTGTGCTTGCGCTGGGTAAAGATAGCAATGCTTTTCTGCTGAACCGCAACAATCTCGGTGGTATCACTTCAGCTGTGGCCGCGGCGAACGTGGGAGGAATCAACAGAGGGACATCGGCTGTCACTTACCGCACCGGTCAGGGTACGTATATTGGCTTTCACAACGATGCCGGTACCGTCAGGGCCTACAGAGTCACTGCAACAAATCCACCAACGATCGTGTTCGCTTGGAGCCAAAGCCAGAGCGGTCGCGGCTCACCCTGGGTGACAACAACTGATGGGACGAATAACATGATCGTCTGGTACGCGGCCACGACGAGCAGCGGCGACCAGCGCTTGCATGCTTACGATGGCGATACGGGCGCCGTTATTTATGCCGGCGGCGGAGCTAACGAATTAATGAGCGGCACGCAACAATGGAACACCGGCATGGTTGCTCGTGGCCGCATTTATTTCGGCGCCAATAACAAGATCTATGCCTTCAGGCTATCGTCAGCAACGCCTACACCTACAGCGACAGCGACCAGGACTCCTACTTCAACACCCACATCTACTCCTACTTCCACTGCGACAGCAACAGCTACTGCTACGGCAACCGCGACTTTTACACCGACTCCGGCGCCAACGACCACACCATCCCCATCACCTACGCCAACCGCGACGGTCCCACCCAGTCCTACACCAACACCAACAGCGACAGCGACCGCGACTTCTACACCGACACCAACCCCAGCACCAACACCCGCTGCTCCAACGGCTGGAAAAGCAACCAATGTGACTGCTATCAGCTTTACCGCGAACTGGAAGAGCGTAAGCGGTGCGACGGGTTACCAGTTGGATGTGTCCACGAGCGCTTCCTTTGTCACTTACGTACCCGGATACAAAAATTTGGACGTCGGCAATACAACTAGTCGAAGCGTTACCGGGTTGACCGCAAACACGACCTATTATTACCGGCTACGCGCATACAACGGGAACGGCACAAGCCCCAATTCCAACGTCGTCAGGGTAAAGACAAAACCCCACTAGAAGCCGTCTCGTAAGTGCGAAAAGCGCAGGCTTGATTCTCGCGCAATTTCTTAGTTAGATCGCAGGCGTGCCTGCTGATGATCAAGTGACATCCGCGGTGGGCGTTGGCGGAAGCGCGCAAAACGGCGCGATGGCGTTTACCACTACGCATTGGAGCGTTGTGCTCACGGCGCAGGAGCGATCTCCCGCAGCTGACGCCGCGCTGGAAAAATTGTGCCGCACTTATTGGTGGCCGCTTTATGGATTCGTCAGGCGACAGGGCTATAGTCCCGAGGAAGCACAGGATTTAACGCAAGGTTTTTTCGCACTGCTCCTGGAGCGAAGAGATTTCGATGCTGTTCGTCGCGAAAAGGGACGACTGCGTTCGTATCTGCTGGTGTCGCTTAAAAACTTCCTTGGAAAGGCACACCGTCGGTCGCTGGCGCTGAAACGCGGCGAGGGCCGATCTCTGGTTCCACTCGATGAGTTGCTCGCGCGCGAGCGCGGCGATCTGGAACTGGCGAGCGCGTTGAGCGCAGATAAAGTCTATGAGCGTCGCTGGGCGTTGACTTTGCTCGAGCAAGTGCTCGCCCGGCTGGAAGAGGAATATCGAGTGGCTGGCAAAGAATTGCTCTTCGAATCCCTGAACGAACTGCTCGCCGGCGAATCTGGTGGGCCTTCGCAAGCCGATATCGCGAAGAAATTGGGCATGACCGAACACGCGGTGAAGCAAGCGTTCTATCGCTTGCGACAGCGCTACCGGGAGGTACTACGCGAGGAGATCGCGCACACCGTCGCATTACCAGCCGATGTCGAAGACGAGCTCCGGCATTTCATTTCTGTTCTGCAAACGTGACCTGGGCACAATTTTCGGACAGTACAAGCTGATACGGAAAGATCGACAAAGGAAAAAAATGATAAGCGCTCCAAGAGTCTGCCCAACATGCGGAGCTAGAATTTTCGCCGACGCGCCCCGCGGGTTTTGCAGCGTTTGTTTATTCAAGACCGGCCTCGGCGGGTTTGTGGAGGAAAATGGCGAAACCCCACCCGTGCGCATCCCGACGCATTTTGGCGATTACGAGTTACAGGGAGAAATTGGACGTGGCGGTCAGGGCGTTGTTTACCGTGCGCGGCAGAAAAGTCTTAATCGAACGGTCGCGCTTAAGATCATCGTCCTGGGCCATTGGGCCACGGCCAGGCATTTGAAGCGATTTCGGTTGGAGGCCGAGGCAGCCGCCAGCCTAAACCATCCATCCATCGTTCCAATTCATGAAATCGGCGAGCGCGACGGCTGCTGTTACTTCAGCATGAATCTGATCGAAGGCGGCCAGTTGGACGAAGTGGTTAGGCGGGAGGCGATATCCATCCGTCGCGCAGCAGAACTCATCGCAAAACTGGCGCGCACCGTGCATTACGCCCACGAGCACGGCATTCTGCATCGAGACATCAAGCCCGGAAACATCCTGCTTGATACAGAGGGCGAACCGCACCTTACCGATTTCGGTTTGGCGAGGCTGGTCGAGACAGAAAGTACCGTTACCCGCACAACGGAAGTGCTAGGCACACCCAGCTACATGGCCCCCGAACAGGCAAGCGGCAACAACGTGGCACTAACAAGCGCGACAGACATTTACGGTCTCGGTGCGGTGTTGTACCACCTGCTGACCGGCTGTCCCCCTTTTTCTGGGGGAACAACCTACGAAACTGTCCGGCTTGTCTTGGAAACTGAGCCGCGACAACCGCGACTCTTAAATCCGAAAGTAGATCGCGACCTTTCCACGATCTGCCTGAAGTGCCTCCAGAAAGATCCGCAGCGCCGTTACGCATCCGCCCTCGCGCTGGCCGAAGACCTTGAACGCTGGCTGCGGCGCCAGCCAATCCTGGCGCGACGCACTGGCCTTTTCATCCGCAGTAGGAAATGGCTGCAACGCAATCCAACTACTGCGGTAATAGTGGCGTTGTCGCTCGCCCTGACAGCGACGGTAGGCGCGATTATTTGGAAAAGCGATTTGATCCGCCCTCCGCCGACTACTGGCATTGCCGTCCTACCATTTGAAAATCTCAGTGAAAACAAAGAGAACGCGTCTTTTGCCGATGGCGTCCAGGACGACATTTTGACCAAGCTAGCAAAGATTGCCAATCTCAAGGTCATTAGCCGCACAAGCGTAATGTCATATCGCGGCGCACGAAACACTCGTCAGATCGGGAATGTGCTTCGTGTTTCTCACGTGCTGGAGGGAAGCGTACGCAGGAACGCAGGCAGGATCCATTTAAACGCCCAGTTAATCGACACGCGCACCGACACCCACATCTGGGCAGAGGAATACGATTGCGATTTGAGTGACATGTTCGCAATCCAGAGCGAGATCGCGCAAAAAGTCGCTGATCAGCTTCACGCTAAAATCTCAGCCGCTGAAAGGCTGGCAATCGAGCAGCCACCAACCGCCGACCTCGCCGCCTTCGATCTCTACACTCGCGCCAAAAATCTTCTTCTGACAGGACAGGCGGGCACTACGGGGAAAGCGGATTTGCTGCAGGCCATCGATCTGCTGAACCAGGCTGTCGCACATGATCCATCGTTTTTCGATGCCTATTTCGAGCTCGTCTTGGCTCATGATTGGCTTTACTTCCTTGGCGTCGACCATACATCCGCGCGCCTGGCGTTAGCGGAAGCAGCCCTTCAAGCCGCCTCTCGCCTTCGTCCGGATGCTGGTGAAACGCATCTTGCGCGTGGCCAGAATCTTTACCATGGCTATCGCGATTATGACGGCGCTCTGGCTGAACTGGAAGTTGCCCGCCAGAACTTGGCTAATGACGCGCGGATATTCGGGCTAACGGGTTATATCCAGAGGCGTCAAGGGCACTGGGAAGAATCTACGCGAAATCTGGAGCGCGCGGCTGAGCTTGACCCGCGCGATATTGAAATGCTGGTGGGAGTTGCAGATAATTACTCGCTTCTTCGGCGCTATGCGGAAGCAAAACCGTGGTTGGCCCGCGCGTTGGCTTTCGAACCTAACGATGCCGTCATGAAAGTAGAGCTTGCAGGCGTCGACTTTGATTGGAAAGCCGATACCCGACCGTTGCATCAAACAATCGATTCCATTCGGGCCACAAATCCTGGCCCGGTGCCGAGTATCGCCAACGGTTGGCTCCTTTGCGCATTGGCCGAACGCGACGCCGCTGCTGCAAAGAATGCCCTAATTGTATCACGCGAGGATGCATTCTTCTTTCGCGACAACGTTCCTTTTAATCGTCCATTCATAGAAGGCGTTATCTCTCGTATGACGAAAGACGATGAGAAAGCGCGGTCGGCTTTCACTGCTGCACGCGCGGAGCAGGAGAAAATTGTCCAAGCTCAACCAAATTACGGCCCAGCGCTGTGCGTGCTTGGTTTGATCGACGCCGGTCTCGGGCGGAAAGAGGAAGCGCTGCGCGAAGGCCGACGCGCGGTCGAGCTTCTTCCAGTGGAAAAAGATTCAATGAATGGCGCGAACATGGTCAAGTATTTGGCCATGATCGCTGCATGGGTCGGTGACAAAGATCTCGCCTGCGAACAGCTTGCCAGCGTCATCCGCCGTCCAAGCAGCCTTAGCTATGGTCACTTGAAACTGCTGCCGTTCTGGGATCCGCTGCGCGGCGATCCGCGCTTTGAAAAGCTCGTCGAAGAATCAAAGCAGCCGTTCGCGCTGAAGTAATATCTTCGGAGCAGTCGCCGCGGCCCGTTCGACTTCGCTCAGAGTAAGGCTCAATGCCCTCCGGTCCGTGAAATCCGCGCCATCCGCGGTTCCGACTTAGCGCTTCAACCCTTCAACGATTCCCAAACTTTCCGCGTAACCTCGCGTGAGATTTCGGACAGTACACCAGTGAACGGCCAAATATGACTTCCCAATAACGAGAAGCCAGAAAGGCCAAAACAATAAAAAGAAAAATGTTAAGAATGCCGTGCAACGCGCGCTTCGGAATTCCTGTGTATGAGTGGAAACGATAAACGGGACAGAAATGACTTCTCAAAAACGACTGCTCAAACAGGGCCAAAACAACAGGAGGAAATCAAATCATGAATGGTTCAAACATTGACCCCACAAATTCGATTCACCGCTCGCCTCTTCGGGGGACGTATCTACTAATCGCCGGGTTGCTCGCCGGCTTTGGGCTTTTCATCGCCCTCGCGCTCGCCGGCTTTGGGGTTTTATCGAGAGCGCAAGCCACTAACGCCGCACCGCCTCCGGATCCAGCGCTGACCGGAAATTTTGGTCGGATGTTCCGTAATTTGCCACCGTTCGCCCCGCCAACGGATGCGGTTCGCAACGCTCTTATGGAGCTCGGTAGACCGGGAGGGATTATGGATGCGAACGACGATTTGGCAGCAGGTCCTGTGGCGCTGATAACGGATCCCAACCTTCAACTGATCAACCGGAACAATCCAACCCACACCGCAGGAGTAACGTTCTTCGGCCAGTTCCTCGACCATGATATGACGTTTGACCAGAGGTCTCGACTCGGATTCCCGACTCAGCCTATCATTTCACAAAACGCTCGCACTTGCTTCTTTGATCTGGACTCTGTTTACGCTGGCGGACCAAGCGGTAACCCGGAGTTATACGATCCGGCTGATCCAATCAAATTCCGGATCGAAAGCGACGGCCAGTTCGAGGACTTGCCACGAGATCCGATTAACCACGTAGCGATCATCGGTGACCCACGCAACGATGAGAACATGATGATCGCCGGTCTGCATGCGGCCTTTCTATTGTTTCATAACAATGCCGTGGATCTCATTCGATCACAAAATCCATCGATCACCGACATTCAAGCTTACTTCCAAGCCCACCGCCTGACCGTGTGGCATTACCAGTGGATGATCGTTCACGAGTTCCTGCCACACATTGTCCCTCAGTCGGTGATAGATGATGTTCTAACAAATGGTCGCCATTTCTATAACCCGTTACGGAACCAGGCGTTTATTCCGGTAGAGTTCCAAATCACCTACCGATTTGGGCACAGTATGGTGCGGCCATCATACCGTGCCAACCTCCACGGGGATAATGGACAGCCATTCTTTGGTATGATTTTCGACCCGGCGGGGGAAGGCAGCTCCGACCCGGTGGACTTGCGTGGCGGCGCCAGAGCTCCGAGGCGCTTTATCGGCTGGCAGACTTTCTTCGACTTCGGCGGCGCTTTCAGTGCCGATGCACGCCCGAACAAAAGGATCGACACAATAGTTTCGACGCCACTCTTCCGCCTTCCGCTGGGGACGATATTCAATGGGAT
>QHNQ01000104.1 GCA_003218135.1 Verrucomicrobiota bacterium | reverse complement strand
CGGCTGCATTTTGTCGAAGAAATCCTCCGGAAATTTCATCCGGCTGATATCGAGCGAAAAACCAAGATCACGGTAATCCAAAAAATATCGTTGGAACCGCTGCCACTGCGAGGAAGAAGCCACGCCATTACGTAGCCGTGATTCGACCGCTTGAAAAGGGGATGGTCAAACCACCGGAAATGACGAATGACGAATGTCTAATGACGAATATGACCAAACCCGAATGACGAAACAAGCTGACGACGCGTTTTTATCATTTGAGCATTTATCATCCTTCGCCAGTCGCTACTGGGATTTCGTCGTACTCCCTGCCGTCTTATTTTGGAGACTGTTTTTCTTAACTGGCACTTCTTCCTCCAGAGCCACTTCGTATTCTGGTTTGCGCACGCCCATCAGCCAGTGGTCAAACCAGCCGACGATGTGCTGCAAGCGCTCGACGCGATGCCACGGCTGGCCAGAGCGCGAAAGCTCGTGCGATTCATTGGGAAAACGGACCATCACTGTAGGAATCTTGCGGAATTTCAGCGCGCGAAACATTTGCTCGCCGCCAGCGCCGGGCGGTGTCCGATAATCAGCTTCGCCCAGGATAAACATCATCGGCGTCTTCACGTTGGCTATGTAACTGATTGGGGAGCGCACCCGATACTCGTTCGGATCTTCAAACGGCGGAGCTCGAAACCAGTTTGGCTGGAATAGTGTGAAGTCCCCCGAGTACCACCAATCCTCCCAGCTGGCGATATCGCGCTGAGCGACGGCTGCGGCAAAGCGGCCCGTTTGTCCCACTACCCAGTTCGTCAGCAATCCGCCGCCGCTTCCGCCGGTCACGCCAAGTTTCTTATCGTCGACGTAACCACGTTTGATGGCTGCATCCACGCCCGCCATCAGATCTTTGTAATCGTCACCCGGGTAGCGATACTGAATGATGTTCCCAAATTCCTGTCCGTAACTGGTGCTGCCGCGTGGATTCGGATATAGGACCACATAACCTTTGGCCGCCATCCACTGAAATTCGTGATCGAAAATGAAGCCGTAGGCGACGTGCGGGCCGCCGTGTATGTTCACAATCAGCGGATATTTTTTATGCGCATCGAAGTCGGGCGGCTTTTGCAACCAAGCCTGGATGCGTTTTCCATCGAAGCTATCGTACCAAATCTCTTCCGGCTGGGTGAGATTCAGTTTGGAGAACAACTCATCGTTGACGTGTGTCAATTGTTTGGGCGACGCACCAGGGGTTGCGCGGTCGAGCACAAAAATATCGTTAAGGCGCGTTGGTGTTGAAATGCTGTAGATCAACTTCGAACCGTCGGGCGTCGTGCGAAAAGCCATCACGCCCTGATTTCCCGAAGTTAGATCAGTGGCGCCTCCCGTCGCCACGTCGAAGAGAGCGAGATTTCGCTTGCCTTCCTTCGAAAAAACTTCGATGAGCTCTTTTCCGTCTGCCGTCCAAATCGGCTTATTCAATCCGCCGGCTCGTGGCGACGCGCTGTCTCCGATAATAAAACCGTCAATGTCGAAATCAAAATCGGCGGTGAGATTCCGCGGTTTTGCGTTCGGCGAGAGATCGAGCACCCACAGATCGGGTTCCGTGTATGAGTTGACCGGCTGGTTGGTCGCGGCGAGGAATGCGACATGTTTGCCGTCGGGACTGAGAGACAATGCACCTCCGCCCGGCCCAAACTGCGTGTTCAGATCAATCGTCGTGATCGTGACCGGTTTACCTCCCGCTACCGCGACCGAATAAAGATCTGTTCTCGGCAATTCGTAGTACGGTTCATCGATCCGGCTCGAGCTGAAATAAATTTGCGCCCCGTCTTTTGACCAGGTCGCATTTTCCTCATCGAATCGGCCGGTCGTGAGCTGGCGCGGTTTTACTTTTTCGTCAGCACCGTGCGGCGTGGTCACGATCCAAATGTGTGTGGGATGTTTTGGGTCGGAGTAGCCTTCGTTGTCTTGCCGATAGACCGCACGCGTGATCACGCGGACATCGCTTTCGTGCTCATCCTTTGCTGTGGCGCCCCTGTCCGCTGGAGTTGGCGTGGCCTTGTCCGCCGTAGCCCCGCCTCTGAGGCGCGGGGCGGAGGCGGATTCCTCGCGCTTTTTCTTTTCCTGCTTCGCGAGATCCTCCGCATTCGTTTCAGTCGTGAAGGCGATGTTCTTTCCGTCAGGCGCCCAGACGGGATTAGCGGCGCCTTTTGGCAAATCAGTAAAAACAAAAGAATCGCCGCCTGCCATCGGCAGAATGGCAAGTTGTGGCGGCTGAGGCTTGCCATCCTTTTCAGTCGTGCGCAGGAACAACAAAATTTTTCCGTCGGGCGACCAGCGCGGCGTTGTGTCGTGATCGCCTTTTGTCAGTTGATAGGGTGCTCCGTCGCCTGTCACAGGCACAGACCAAATCGAAGTGTTATAACCTTCTTTCTTCTCGTTAACCGTGACGCGCACGAACACAACGCGCGAGCCATCCGGCGAGACTTGGAGATCACCGATCCAAACGAAATCCCAAAGGTCTTTTTCCGTGACGTTGCGCTTTTCGGCCAGCGCAATGCCCATCCCCAGAGCGAAAACAATGACGAAGCACGAATGTCGAATGACGAACGAATGACGAATGATCAAATGACGAAACAATCTCAAGGCTTTCATTCTGAGCGAAGCGAAGAATCTCTGATCGCCATTGTTGGTCACGCCACTGGAGGATAATAGCTTGAGATGTTTCGCTTCGCTCAACATGACAAAACTGCCTGGCTTTTTGATCCCTTCGTCATTCGACATTCGGATTTCGTCATTTCGCGGCCGCGGAGCGGCCGCGATCACATATGCTCGATCACGTTGTCACCAAACTGCGAGCACTTGATTTCAGTCGCGCCTTCCATCAGCCGCGCGAAATCGTAGGTGACGCGTTTGCTCGTGATCGCGCCGCTCAATCCCTTGAGAATGAGATCGGCAGCCTCCGTCCAGCCCATGTAACGGAACATCATTTCTCCAGAAAGAATCACCGACCCGGGATTCACCTTGTCTTGGTTCGCGTATTTCGGCGCCGTGCCATGAGTCGCTTCGAAAACTGCGTGGCCCGTGATGTAGTTGATGTTGCCTCCGGGCGCGATCCCGATTCCGCCCACCTGCGCCGCCAGCGCGTCACTGAGGTAATCGCCATTTAAATTGAGCGTCGCGATCACGTCGAAATCTTCCGGTCGCGTCAACACTTGCTGAAGCGTGATGTCGGCAATGGCATCCTTGATCACAATTCCTCCGCCCGGTTTGCCCATGGGAATCCTGCACCACGGGCCGCCATCGAACTCTTCCGCGCCGAAATATTTTTTCGCGATTTCAAAACCCCAATCGCGGAATGCGCCCTCGGTGAATTTCATGATGTTGCCCTTGTGCACCAGCGTCACGCTCTTGCGCCGGTTTTGGATCGCATACGAAATCGCGCTGTGAATCAAACGCACACTGCCGGAGTAACTGACCGGCTTGATTCCGATTCCCACGCAGACCTCGTCGCCTTCCGGCGCGCCGACCATCTTCCAAAAAGCCGCAGCTTTCTCCTTTGTGCCGAAACGGATCTTGTCGAACTGCTCTGGAAATTCTTTTTGCAGAAAATTGAGAATCTTTTGCGCCTCAGGCGTGCCTGCGGCGTACTCGATTCCCGCGTAAATGTCTTCCGTGTTTTCGCGGAAGATCACCATGTTGACTTTCTCAGGATGCTTGACGGGCGAGGGGACGCCTTTGAAGTACTGCACCGGCCGGAGACACACGAAAAGATCGAGCAGTTGCCGCAGCGCAACATTGAGCGAGCGAATACCGCCGCCCACTGGCGTAGTCAGCGGTCCTTTGATTCCGATTAAATACTCGCGGAACGCTTCCACCGTGTCGTCCGGCAGCCATTCGTCGAACTTGTCCTTGGCTGCTTGACCGGCGAACACTTCAAACCACGCAATTTTCTTCTTCCCGCCGTAAGCTTTTTCAACTGCGGCATCGAACACTCGCACACTTGCCGCCCAGATGTCAGGCCCGGTGCCGTCTCCCCGGATGAACGGAATGATGGGTTGATCCGGCACATTCAATCTCTCGGTTCTGGTAATCTTTTCACCTGCGGGCGGAGCAACATCTTTGTACGGCATAAGGGGCAAACTGTAGAGGCGGCTCTCCTCAGCCGCAACGGCGCAGCGCAAAATTACGAATCGAAACACGCTTTCAGATTTGCATCACATATGTGAGCAAAAACTGAAATAGTCAGAGCGGCTTCCCCTGCGGCAGCGCTATTGGAATGTCTCGAACGCGCTTTCTTTTTCTGTTGCGCGCTTCTACCCGCCGCGGCTTGACCTTGGCGCCTGTTCGGGCGAAACCACCGGCGGAAATTGTGGAGTGAGCGGAGTGATAATGAACGGCTGCACAAACTGATTTGTCGGCGGACATTCTGGAGCCGCAATTTCCTTGCCCTTATATTCTTTAAAATCTTTTCCGTCTTTCCCGTAGCCGGAGTACCGCACTCTCCGCGACTGAGCCGCCGCAGCTGTGATCTGGTTTGCCAGATCCGGACGGGCTCGTATCGCTCCGGCAACAAGCGTGCGAACCTGGCTCGGAGGGTAACTAACAAGCACCGAATTGAACCCTTGCATAAATTGCTCGGGCGTGGCGGTGGCAATGTTGGCCGCTCCCGCTGCTCTGACCGCGCGATCCAAATCGCTATTCGGGGCCACAACTGCACGCTGACTTTCAATTGTCTCATTAATCAGGCCCGAACTGGGCAATGGGCGAAAACCGGTGACCAGTGGTGAATTGAGTTCCTCTTGAAGATTAACCTCAACCGGGTTTTCCAATCTCATGGCGATCGGATCGTAAACTATCATTTGACCTGCATTGACCTGCAAAGTTTGGCCCACGCGGTCCAGGGAAAGGCACGCTGATCCCTCGAGCACCGTAAATTCGACAATCCCGCTCGGATAGACCTGGCCCAATACCGTTGTGCCTGTAATCGCTGCCGTGACCGGACCCATCTTGACCTTTGCGCCGCCAGCTCTCTTTGGCACATAAAGCAAAAATTGGCCGCTGCCCATGTCGATTGTTCGTCCGTCTCCACCCACGTTGAAAATACTTTTCTCACCCAGACGCGTGATGGTTTTATCTTTGAACGTCAGCTCGCTCCGGGATTGGACTCCGGTTTGCACCGCGTTGCCCTTGGTAACAGTCTCGTTCACCGCGGCGGGACGCGACGCTGCGCCCGCCGGCACGACCTTAACGTCCTGCACTACCTGAGTCACCTGCGCTTCACCGAAATCAGCGGCAGCCACTTGATTCGGCAGCCAATTTGCCAACCCCAGTGCAATGGGCGCGATGAGTAAAATGCAACGGCGTTCCATGTTCATGGGCGGATTTATAGTGCGTGGTTTGGCAAATGTGAAGCCTTTTCTTTAGCTTTTTTTGCCTTTCTCCAGTGGCCAGACTCGAAGCGGGATCGCGCCCGATGCTTCAGTAGCCAGTTGGTTCAGCGTTTTGCGTGAAAAATGAGTGGCATTCGTTTGTGGTTAACACTTGCCGCCGGTCTCGGATTTGGTGTGCTATCGCGGATCGATACGCCAGCGCTGCAGGTCATCGTTCGCAATGCT
>QHNQ01000066.1 GCA_003218135.1 Verrucomicrobiota bacterium | reverse complement strand
GCGCGAGTCAACTGCCAGGTTCCCGACAGCAGTTGGTAATCTCTTTGCGCGGCGGCAGATTCCGCGGTCGCACCGCCCGGAGGATTGTTTGCGCAGCTCGCGCTTATTGCGGCCACGACGCCAATGGCGAAGATCGATGTTGCTTTGCTCATGCTTATTTATCGGAAATGGCTGCTTGCGAAGTCAAGTAAAACATATGGCGAGAAAATACTTCCCAGTATCGATTTTAGAGTCTTTGTCTTGCCGCATACCAGTGCCGGCTAGCTGCCTATCAGCGTTGCCAGCCATGGCGCTCGAATTTGAACTAAGTAGTTGCCAACCCTAATCTGGCGATCCGCTTTTATTGAGCAGCTTGTCAGAAAATCTGGCACGAATAAACTGAGCGGTGCAAAGCCGCATGGAAAGCAATTCAATCAGTGCAAACCCGGCTGCAACCTTTACGCGGCAGAGCCGATGGATTTTAGCATCGCGTGAGGAGCTAAATGGCGGCGCGATTGCGTGGAGCGAAATTTGCGCGTCGGAATGCATCGCGCGATTGCTCTTGCGAAAGGGGTTTCACTCCGCGGAGGAAGTTGAAAATTTCCTGCGGCCGCGGCTTAACTCACTGAGCGATCCATTTTTGCTGCCACAGATGGAAACGGCGGTTTCTCGCGTTCTGGGCGCGCTCGATCGGCACGAACGGATCGTGCTCTTTGGTGATTATGATGTGGATGGCGTGACATCACTGGCGTTACTCGATCAAATGTTGCGCGCTTACGGCGGCGCGCCGGAGCTGTTTTTGCCGTTGCGTATGGAGGAGGGCTATGGATTGAGCCGGGAAAGCGTCGAGCGTTGTCTCGAACAACATCGCCCACAGTTGCTCATAGCAGTTGATTGCGGCACGGCGTCAGTGACTGAGATTGCCGAGCTCAAGAGACGTGGCATCGACGTGATCGTGCTGGATCACCATGAACCGCAATCCGAATTGCCGGATTGCGTTGCGATAGTAAATCCGAAGATCAGAGACTGCGGCATGGAGTATCTGTGCTCCGTCGGGATCGCCTTTAAACTCTGTCACGCGCTGTTGAAGACCCGGCCGCTGCCGGGCTTCGATTTGAAAGCGAAGCTCGACCTTGTGGCGCTCGGCACAGTGGCGGACATCGTGCCGCTGCGGGACGAGAACCGCGTTCTGGTACAGCGTGGCGCGATCGAGATCGCGCGGACGTCGCGCATTGGACTAAGGAAATTAATGCAAGTCGCCGGAGTGTGCCCACCGATTTTGCCTGAGGACATTGGGTACCGGGTGGGCCCGCGGTTGAACGCTGCGGGGCGTTTGAGCACGGCCGAAAAATCCTTGCGGCTATTGCTCACACAGGACGAAGGCGAAGCGGCGGTGCTCGCGGCGGAGTTGGATCAACAAAACCGCGAACGCCAGGGAGTCGAGACACAAATTTTTGCCGCGGCGAAGGAGAAGGTCGACAGTGAGTTCGATCCCGCGCGTGATGCGGCTATCGTGGTCGGCGCGCGAGGCTGGCACGCGGGTGTGCTTGGCATCGTAGCATCGCGGGTCGCTCGCAAATATCATCGGCCCACGATTGTGATCGGTTTCGATGACAACGGCATGGGGAAGGGAAGCGGACGAAGCATCGAAGGGTTAAATCTCGTTGACGCGTTGAAGCGTTGCAGCGGATTGCTTGAAAAATTCGGCGGACACGAAATGGCTGCGGGACTGGCGTTGCGCGAGGAAAATTTCGATCGTTTTGCCGAAGCGTTTCGCAGCACCGCGCGCGACCTTCTTACCGAAGACGCCTTGCAACCCTGCCTCCGACTGGATGATGAACTGGCGTTCACAGACATCGACATGGATTTTTTGCGTTGGCATGAAATGTTGCAGCCGTTTGGAAACGGCAATCCCCAGCCGTTGTTTCTTGCGCGTGAAGTCGAGCCAGTCGGATCGCCGCGTGTGCTGAACGAAAAGCATCTCATCTTTCGTTTGCGACAGGGCGATCGCCACCGGCGCGCGGTGTATTTCAATGGCGCGGCGATTCAATTGCCGGCAGCGCCGTGGGACGTCGCATTCCGGATTCGCGCGGATGAATACGAGGGTGAAACGCTGGTTGCCATGCACGTTGAAGCGGTGCGGGCAGCTGAGCGCTGCGCTTGTGATTAGTGAACAGTGATCAGTGAACAGAATGAGGTGCGCTAACCCATCACCGATCACCGATCACCGATCACCGGCCTTGGCGCTTGAGGAACTAGATTGGATCCCGCGTCCGAAAATTCTGGCTTTGCGGCGTCTTGGGATTGAGACGGCGGAGGATTTGCTAACGCATTTTCCCAGGCGCCACGAAGATCGCACTGAGTTCCCGCATTTTCCGCGCGAGGAAAGCGACATTCCGGTTTGTCTTTGCGGGGAGGTGATCAAGACCTCGCTGCGACGTTTTGGCGGATGGAAAAAAATCTTTGAGGCTACGCTGCAAGAATCGCAGGCCAATGCTCTAAGTGAGCCAATCGTGTGTCGGTGGTTCAACCTGCATTACGTACAAAAAATGATCATGACAGGGCAACGCATCGTCGTTTTCGGTAAGCCGCGCGTGCGAGGAAAGCGAATTTGCATGGATCATCCCGAATTCGAGATCATCGAGAACGATGACGAAATCTCGATCCATTTTCGCAGAATCACGCCGATCTATCCTGCCACAGAGGGTCTTTCGCAGCGTGTGTTGCGCAGCATGGTTTATCGGCTTTTAAGTGAAGTTACCGATCATTCTTTCGAAACACTATTGCCCCGCGCGCTAATGAATGGTGCGATGACGCGGGCGGGGTCGATTCGCGCCATTCATTTCCCGGAAAGTTGGGAGCAGCGCGATTCCGCACGCGAGCATTTGGTCCTCTCGGAATTTTTTGCAATGCAAATGCTGATTGCATCGCGGCGCACGGATGCATCGATTCGCATCGGCCATGCGCACTGCGGGTCCCGCGCATTGTTGGACGCATTTCTAAAGTCGCTTCCATTCGAGCTGACTCGTGCTCAGCAGAATGTCATCGAGGAAATTCGGCGCGACTTGGCGGCTGCGCATCCGATGAATCGTTTGCTACAGGGCGACGTTGGCTCAGGCAAAACCGTGGTCGCAATAGCGGCCATGCTTCTGGTGATTGAAGCTGGATATCAGGTGGCGTTCATGGCGCCGACACAAATTCTGGCCGAGCAGCATTATGATGTGTTGCGGCGCTGGCTTGAGCCGCTCGGCGTACGCATTGCTCTGCGAACCGCTGCGCGACAGGAACAGAGCGGGCCGCTAGCGTTGTTCGCGTCCGTTACCCCGCCAAATTCGCCCTGTGATCCGCAGATTATTGTCGGGACGCACGCGTTGCTTTATGAATCGGTCTCGTTTTCGAATCTTGGGCTCGCCGTGATTGATGAACAGCACAAGTTTGGAGTGGCGCAGCGTGCGCGATTGATCACCCGCGAACCAGCGTCCGATGTGCTGGTAATGACTGCCACGCCCATTCCGCGCACACTGACAATGACGATTTATGGTGACCTCGACGTTTCGACGATCGATGAGATGCCGCGGAACCGGGGCAAAATCGTGACTGCTGTGCGTGACGCATCGAAGCTGCCTAAGGTTCTTACATTCTTGCGCACTCAACTGGAAGCACGTCGCCAGCTCTACGTCATTTACCCGTTGATCGATGAAAGTGAAAAATTAGACGTGAAAGCGGCAGCAGCAGAGTACGAACTGTGGCGGGAACGCTTTCATCCGTTTCGGTGTGAATTGCTTCACGGCCGCATTGCGCCGGCTGAAAAACAGCAGATCATGGAGCGCTTTCGGTGCGGTGAGACAAACGCGTTGATCAGCACGACTGTTCTCGAGGTCGGTGTCGATGTTCCTAATGCCAACGTGATGCTGATTGAAAACGCGGAGCGTTTTGGTCTGGCGCAACTGCATCAACTTCGGGGACGGATCGGGCGCGGAGAGCATAAGTCATATTGCATTTTGCTGACTTCGGCTCAGGCGAAAGAGGCTTCGACAAAGCTCGCCGTTTTGGAAAGAACGAGTAACGGCTTTGAGGTGGCTGAAGCGGACTGGGAATTGCGTGGACCAGGCGATTTGCTGGGCACGGCGCAAAGCGGTCTGCCAGCGCTTAAGATCGGCAACTTGAAGGCTGATGCGGAATTGATGCGACGCGCGCGAGCCGCTGCTATGTCCATTTTCCAGGTAGATCCGCGTTTGGAATCACCCGAGAATCAACGTTTTCGACAGCTAATTGTCGAACAACGGGGACACACTTTCTCCAACGTGAGCTAATGAAAAATTTTGCGAAGTTTTTGCTGTTCGTCCTGTTGATCAGCGCAGGAATTTCCCTGCTCTACGATTACCGCCTCAAACACGGCGAGTTGAGGCTTTCATCCAAGCGCGCAGCGGAAAATTACACGCTGGCATCGGAACCGAGCGTGGACTCAAAGCAAATCGCATCGCTGGAGGCGTTGAACCGGGAACGGCGGGCGCTAGTCAAAAGCATCCTCCCGTCGGTCGTTGCGGTAAAAACGTCAAAAAAAATCGGGATTCGACGCGAATACGGGCTTGATCCATTCGAGTTTTTTTTTGGCAGTCGCCAGCGTCAATTTCGCAATCCCCGCGACGAAGCGCTGGTGCAGAACTCCCTTGGCTCGGGTGTCATCGTGACGAATGAAGGTCACATCATCACCAACAACCACGTGGTGGATCAGGTGGACGAGATCGAGGTGCAATTGAGCGATGGACAAACCAAGAAAGCGCGCGTGGTCGGTGCAGATGAGCAGGTCGATCTAGCTGTGCTTAAGATCGATAATCCCGGCGTCAAACCACTCAAACTTGCTGACTCGGACACTGTGCAACCGGGAGATTTTGTCCTGGCTATCGGTAATCCGTTTGGATTTGAGGAAACCGTGACGGAGGGAATCATCAGCTCGAAGGGACGGCCGAATCGCAGCGATTTCTTCGGTGAGTTGCTGCAGACTGATGCTGCAATAAATCCAGGGAACAGCGGTGGCCCGCTAATCAATCTCCGCGGTGAAGTAATCGGGGTTAACACAGCGATCGCCTCGACCACAGGCGGATCGCAGGGAGTCGGTTTTGCCATACCCTCGAACACGGTTCGCACTGCGCTTGAAAGTTTATTGAAACAGGGCCGGATCATTCGCGGTTACCTCGGCATACAGACCCGAGGCTTGCAGCCAGGTGAAAGCGGCACCGACACAGACGGAGTCACTGTCGCGGACGTACTGGCCGGATCGCCCGCAGCTCAGGCGGGCGTTCAACCGGGAGACGTCATTCGCAAGTTCGATGGACGTGAGGTGAAGAATTTTCCCACGCTGCGAACCCTCGTGGCGCAAACGCAGTTAAACAAACAAGTCGAACTTGAAATCCTGCGCGACGGAAAACCGCTCAAGGTGAAGGCGCAGATCAAAGAACAGCCGATTGATAACCAAACGCTAGGCGCTGTTCCTCGGCAAAATCAGCCGCAGTCACAAAGTCCGCAACAACCCAACGATCAAGAAACGGTTGAC
>QHNQ01000065.1 GCA_003218135.1 Verrucomicrobiota bacterium | reverse complement strand
GAGCAGCATTCAGCGTGGGCCGCTTACATTTTGGATCGCCGACAAACTCGCCACGGACGGGACAATTGCCTGGGAGCAGATTTCACAAGACCGATTTCGTAAGCTTCTGATCGGTGCGTCTGATGCGTTTGAGCTTGTCGACCAGTTCAAGGACCAGCCGCACGTCACGTTCCTTGTTCACGGCTACAATGTCGGATGGCAGGCCTCATCGAACTTCTACCAGAACCTATGTGCTCGCATGTACGAGGGAGACAATAGTCTCGGCCTTTGCGTGAGTTTCGACTGGCCATCCTACGGCAACATCCTTGGATATTATCCTGATCGCGCTCACGCTCGCGAGTGCGCCCAAGATTTAACTAATATTCTTAGTGACCTTTTCGACTGGCTCGTGACGAAACAAGATGACGCGCTCAAAGCGGAGGTCGCACTTTCTCAGGGTAAGAAGCCGAAGACTGAACCTTGCAAGGCCAAGGTCTCCGTCATTTCTCACAGCATGGGAAATTATGTTTTGCAAAAAGCCCTGGCCGCTGCCTGGACGCGAAAAAACCAGCCGCTGCTTGTGAGCTTGATCAATCAGTTGCTCATGGTCGCGGCCGACGTGGACAACAACCTGTTTGACCAAGGTGCACCCGACAACGACGACGGTAACGCTGTTGCTAACCTAACGTATCGGATCACGGCGCTTTACAGCGGGCGCGATGCAGTTCTCGGTGCCTCAGCAGGCTTAAAACACTTTGGTATTCGCCGCCTGGGGCGCAGTGGCCTCGCGAACCGACCGCCTTTAGCAGAGCCCGCTTCGCCGACAGACAACGTCTGGGACATCGATTGCTCCACCTTTTTCCTCAGCTATGTTGACGGTTTTGAATCTGGCAATCGGAATCGCGTTTACCTATCTCTTATTTAGTCTCGTTGTCTCGGCATTAAATGAGTTCTGGCTTTCATGCCTGGACAAGCGAGCAGACTTTTTGAAACAGGGACTTGAACAGCTTTTGCAAGATTCAAACAAGGTAACGCAAGTCCTCGAACACGGCCTGGTCGATGCTTTATCGCGCACCACGAATGGTAATCCATCGTATATTGGTGCAGAACCGTTCACTGCTGCTGTGCTGGATATAGTCAAGGCTGCTGACCCTAGCACTATCCGCAACATCTCGGACTTTCAGGCAAGTGTCGCTGCGTTACCGTCAAGCAAGTTCAAGCAGAGCTTGACCGCAATTCTCGATGCCGCCGACAATGACCTTGCCAGCTTTAAAAAGGGCATCGCCGATTGGTATAACCGGAGCATGGATCGGGTAAGCGGCTGGTACAAACGCTATGCGCAGAAATGGCTTCTTGGTCTGGCGCTTGCCCTCGCAGTTACTTGTAATGTGGACACGATCCATATCATTCAAGCGCTCTCTAGTGATCCGAAGCTTTTGGCGGATACCGTAACCCAGGCGATAAACACGGCGAGGGCCGGTACTGCGGAACAGGTCGTTACCCCTCACACACAGCCCGCGAAGGCGGCTCAACCCAGTCCTGGTCCGACCGAAGACACTACACAGAACGTTAGCCAACTTATCAACAACGCTTACGCCGCAATGAACAAGCTAAGCAACGTGAGTGTGCCAATTGGCTGGAGCGAACCGCAAAGGCAATACCTTTACGATCCCGGACACTTCGTCGGCGCGCTTCTTGGCTGGTTCCTAACGGCATTGGCAGCGTCTCTCGGTGCACCATTCTGGTTCGACACACTGCAGCGCTTCGTCAATATCCGCAGCAACGGACGCTCTCCTGATGAAAAGGACATCGGAGCAAAAAAGGATAGTTAAAACGTTCCATTATGTTCGAAAATCAAGTCGCCGGCTTCGGTCCCCAGTTAGTCGACTGGATTACAACCAGCGCCAGCAATGAAAACACGATTTAGGACGTGCAAAGTCCAAACCTTAGCCTACAAGTAATAGTCTTCTAAAATTAAACAAACCTAACCCTATGAGCTCAAATCCCCTGGCAACAGTCAAAGGCATTACAGTACTTCAAGAGGATGATGGCCGTGTTCACTGGCAAGGAGGTGCCGCAGTTGACGCCGACGGTTCCAACGGGCAAAACGCCAATCCATTCGCCTATCGAAAGGATGACACAGGACTAGATGCACTTGCGAACGCGGGCTATCCTAACAAGAGTTGGCGCGATGTGCTCGTTGCCGACCCACAAACCGGTAAACCTAAAGACGACGGGAATGGCAACTGGTATTCTAAAACTACGTACGAGTGGAAAGGCAGACCTGTCGAGACACGTTATGTCGATTCGACTGCGGTTCCGTATGTGGTAGTTAATCCTCACGTGCGCATGAAAGCCGAGGGCATCGTCATAGGATGCAAAGCACGGCTGACCTACAAGCAGCAAACGATCGACGCGGTAGTGGCCGACGTCAGCGGTGGCGGCGACATTGGCGAAATCTCTATCGCAGCCGCTAAACTGCTAGGTATACCAGCCAGTCCGCGCCACGGTGGAGTTAATTCTGGAGTTTTATTTGAAATTTGGCCTGATCAACCGGCGATAGTGAACGGAGAAACCTATGCCCTTCTAGGCGCTGGCTAATTGCAACATTTCTTCTGAAAGTCACAATTAACCTCTAACCCATAACTACATATGCCTACATCAACGAAACTAAATAAACGTTCACCTCAATGGTATGGTTGGCTGCCCGACCTGCCTGATCATCGCGATCTCTTCTATTCGGCGGTCGCGCCCAGGCTGGTATCGCCGCCGGCAAAAGTCGATCTGCGGTCGAAATGTTCACCGGTTGAAGACCAGGGACAGCTTGGTAGTTGCACTGCTAATGCTCTGGTCGGCGCACTCGAGTTCCTGGAAATCAAAGACGGTGCGCCGTTCGTCGATCTCAGTCGCTTGTTCGTCTATTACAACGAACGCATGATAGAAGGCACAGTCAATCAGGACAGCGGCGCGTTTATTCGTGATGGAATTAAGTCGCTGGCCAAGCTGGGAGTTTGCACTGAAGCCGAGTGGCCATACAAGATTAGCAGGTTCACAAAGAAACCAACCCCG
>QHNQ01000091.1 GCA_003218135.1 Verrucomicrobiota bacterium | reverse complement strand
TCGAGCATTGCTCGTGGAGGGAGTTGAAAACCGATCACCTTTCTTCCGTTTGTTTAAGTCATGGCGGACAAACTAAACAAGCAGCCCGAGAATGCGCCCGGGCAGTGGTATGTGGACACGAGCTGCGCGTTGTGCCGGATGTGCCTTGAAGAAGCGCCGAATCTGATCACCTACAACCGCGACGAAACCGCGGTTCATTTTTTCAAGCAACCCGAAACGGCCGAGGAAACCGCTGCCGCGCAGCGAGCGATGGAAGTTTGTCCCACGCTCGCGATCGGAAATGACGGATGAATATTTGCGACGATTACAGATCGCCGCTACAAGATTTCCATGACTGAAGCTACTGCTGTTGCTGCTACGCCTGTCGCTGCCCTCGCGCGATACACGCGGGCAAACCCGTTTCCGGCGAAAATGCTGGTCAATCGCCGCCTGAGCGGGCCGGAATCTGGGAAGGATACGCGGCACTTCGAGCTCGATCTGACCGGATGGGGCTTGAGCTTTGAAGTTGGTGATTCATTGGCTGTTTATCCAACGAACGATCCTGAGTTAGTTGATGAAATCATCCGTACGCTCGGGGCGACTGGCGATGAACAAGTGCCGCGGCAGAAAGGTGAACCGACGACATTGCGCGAAGCGCTACTGCGCGATTACAGCATCAAGCAGCCAACCCCGAAATTTTTGAAGGCCATTGCCCAACGTGCCAGCGCAGCGCCAACGCTTGGTTATCTTCTCGCGCCAGACCGGAAACAGGATCTGGAGACGTATCTCTGGGGGATGGAAGTAATCGACTTCCTCGTCGAACATCCTTCCGTCCGCTTTACGCCATCGGAGTTTGTCGGCTTACTGACCAAATTACAGCCGCGGCTGTATTCAGTGGCCTCAAGTTTAAGAGCGTACACCGATCAGGTGCACTTCATCGTCGATGTCGTCACTTACGAAAGCAACGGTCGGCTGCGCAAAGGAGTTTGCTCATCTTTTCTCGCCGAACGCGCTGATGACGTTCCGGTGCCTGTCTTCCCCAGTGTGGCAAAACATTTTCATCTGCCCGAAGATCCAAACACGCCGATCATCATGGTCGGTCCCGGAACCGGTGTCGCGCCATTCCGCGCATACTTACAGGAACGACAAGTCGCCGGGGCCAAAGGAAAGAACTGGCTCTTCTTTGGCGCGCAGCATGAGAGCTGCGATTTTGCGTACGGAGACGAATTCACGGCGTATGTGCAACAGGGGCTTCTTGCACGGCTCGATTGCGCCTGGTCACGCGATCAAGCGCAGAAGGTCTACGTTCAGCACAAAATGACGGAAAATGCGGCCGAAATTTGGAAGTGGCTTGATGCCGAGGGCGCGCACTTTTTCGTGTGCGGCGATGCACGCCGTATGGCCAAGGACGTCGATGCGACACTGCGGAAAATTGTGCAGGAGCAAGGCGGCAAGACGGTCGAGCAAGCCAACGAATACGTGGAGAAACTCAAGAGCGACAAGCGCTACAAGCGCGATGTATATTAGTCCAATGATCCGTTGAATCGTGATCAAGGTACATCGGATTTGCGATTCGACGGTTTAACCGCTCAAGGCAGGCCAGGCACTGGTCTTTGTCGACATTTGTGGCATAATAAATTCAAACCCTCCGAGCCAGGAGAGGAGTTTGTTGCGTTCAAATATCTAGAGATTCCTCGACTTCGCTCGGAATGACAGAACAGAAAGCCATGTACGAGAACACTGAGTTCACATTGAGCCGGGATTGCGAGGCGATCCAGATTCCGAGCGGTCAGAAGACTACGATCCCCGCCGGCACGCAGGGAGCGATCACGCAAAGCCTCGGCGGAAGTTATACGATAGCGACTTACCAGGGTTTGGCGCGTGTCGCGGAGAAGGACCTCGATGCGCTCGGTCTGGAAAAACCGCAGACGCAGGAAGCCCAAAAAGTTGCACGCACAGACGGTGAAGCTTCAGAAGAAGACGTCTGGAATCAGTTGCGCCAATGCTACGATCCGGAGATCCCGGTCAACATCGTTGATCTCGGTCTGGTTTACGATTGCCGTTTGATTAAGAAAGAGGATGGCGGAACGCGGGTTGAAGTGAAAATGACCTTGACCGCGCCCGGTTGCGGCATGGGCCCGGCCATCGCTCACGATGCGCAGAGCAAAATCCTCAGTGTCGACGGCGTGGATGAAGCGGACGTCCAATTGGTTTGGGACCCGCCGTGGAACCAGAACATGATCAGCGAAGCCGGGCGGATGAAGCTCGGGATGATCTGACGCAGCGCAGGCTTTGCAGGACAGTGTCAGTTCCCTTTCGGAGTGTTTTTGTTGGCAATTTTCTGCCGTTGCGAAATTTTTTTGCGATTTTTCTATTCTCATATTGACAAGACCCATCCGAATTCTAAACTCGGCATCTCCGAAACGCCGCAAGTTGAAAAATTCTGAGCGCGTTTTAAAAAATTGATATGCCCCTGACGGAACTCATCCTGACTGAAAACGTGCCCGGACTCGGTGCTGAGGCCGACGTGGTGAAAGTGCGCCGTGGTTATGCGCGAAATTATCTTCTGCCACGCGGCAAAGCATACGAGGTCACGCCCGGCGCATTGCGCCAGCTCGATGCTCTGAAGCAAAAGCGTGCCGAGCGCGAAGCGCGCGAGCTGAACGAGGCGGAAGAATTAGCGCGCCGAATCGGCAAGGCGCGACTGGTCTTCACGCTAGAAACCGGCGAAACAGGAAAGGCGTTCGGGTCGGTTACTGCGCAAGACATCGTTAATCGGCTCAAGAACGAGCTTGGAGTAGAAATCGATCGACATAAAATCGTTTTGGAGCGGCCGATCAAAGATACCGGCGAGCACGAGGTCGCGATCAAATTGCATCATGATGCAACCGCACAACTTGTTTTTCAGGTGAAATCCGCAGAGGAACCGAAGCCGGAGGCAACGAGCGCTCCGGCAGAAGAACCGAAAAAGAAACACCGATTTTTCCACAGAAAAAAGGAAGAGAAAAAAGAAACGGAATAAATGGCGACTCAACCGTCCTCGCGGACCGCTGAGAAGCCTCGCAGAGAATCCGGGAACGGACCCGGCCGAGGCTGGCCGGAGAGAAGCGGCGAAAAAGTTGTTCCCATTTCGCCAACAGGTTCTGCGCAGGATATTCACCGTACCCCGCCGCACAGCGTGGAAGCGGAGCAGGGCGTTCTTGGGTCGATGCTGATCTCGCCGCGAGAAACGATCGCGGAATGCGTCGAGAAGATTAACGAAGAATACTTTTACGTTCCCGCGCACCGGACGATCTACAACGTTCTGGTCGATCTTTGGAACACGGGGCAGGCGATCGACCTGATCACGTTTACCCAGGTGCTTCGGGACCGGCATCTTCTGGACAGCGTGGGTGGCGCTGCCTTCGTGACGAGTCTATTCACTTTCGTTCCGACTGCGGCGAACGTTGGGTATTACCTCGAGATCGTCCGCGACAAATACATTCTGCGCGAAATCATTTCCGCCGCCACTGAGAGCGTGCGCCGCGCGTACGAGGAGCAGGACGAGGTGAACAATCTGCTCGATGAAGTCGAACAGAGAATCTTCGCGGTCGGCGAAGACCGTTTCAAAGGTGAGATGCTCTCGATGAAGGAACAAGTGATGAGCACTCTGGAATCAATTGAGAAGCTCTTTGAAAACAAAGGCGCGATTACCGGAGTTTCGACCGGCTTTCGCGATCTCGACAAGCTGACAAGCGGCTTGCATTCCTCAGAAATGATTGTGATCGCAGCGCGGCCGAGCATGGGAAAAACAGCGCTCGCAATGAACATTGCTGAGCATGCTGCCATCGAGGTGAAGCTGCCCGTTGCAATTTTCAGCTTGGAGATGAGCGCGCAGCAGCTTGTTCAGCGCATGCTTTGTTCACGAGCCCGCGTCAACCTAGCTAAAACGCGAGATGGATTTCTTGGGGAAGCCGACTTTCCAAAACTAACGCACGCAGCTTCGAAACTGGCGGAAGCGAAAATCTTCATCGACGACAGCGCCGGTCTCACGATTCTCGAATTGCGAGCAAAAGCCCGGCGGCTGAAGGCGCAGCAGAATGTCCAGCTTATCATCGTCGACTATTTGCAACTGCTTAGATCGACATCTCGCCGCGCGCAGGACAATCGGCAGCTGGAAATCTCCGAGATTTCCGCGGGGCTCAAAGGCTTGGCTAAGGAACTAAAGATACCGATCATTGTTGTGGCTCAGTTGAATCGCAATCCGGAGATCCGAACAGGCAGCGGCAAAGGAGTTCCCCGGCTGGCGGATCTGCGAGAATCAGGCTCAATCGAGCAGGATGCCGATCTTGTCGGTTTGCTTGTTCGGGAGGAATATTACGCCGATTCAGACGAGGAACGAACAGAGCTGGAAGGCAAGGCTGAGCTTATTATTGCCAAACAGAGAAATGGTCCGATCGGCCAAGTTAAACTTACTTTCCTGAAGGACTTCACGCGCTTTGAAGACCGCGCGGAAGAGGCGGCTGAGCCGGAGGAAGCGTTTTAGAGCGATTTTGCCGCATCGATAACGTGCTGCGCATCGATCCCGCGTTCTTTCATCACTTCTGCGCCGGGTGCGCTTAAGCCGAACTGGTGCAGCCCGATGACTTTCCCGTCGAGACCAACGTATTGATACCAAATCTCAGTCACCCCGGCCTCGATTGCGACGCGTTTCCTGCATTCATCAGGCAAAACTTCTTCGCGATATTCTGAAGGCTGACGATCAAACCGCTCAAAACACGGCAACGAAACGACGCGGACGCCGTCACCGAGCTCTTTTGCCGCCGCCAGTGCGTGCTGCAGTTCGCTCCCGCACGACATAATGATCAGGTCGAGTTTGCCTTTCTCTTTTTTCGCGATGTAACCGCCGCGCAACGCTCCTTCGCGACGCAGGTTCACATCGATGTCGTTCAAGATCGGAACGGTCTGCCGCGTGAGTGCGAGCAATGTCGGTCCCTCGACTCGCTGCATCGCAGCGACAAATGCGCCTGCGGTTTCCTCCGGATCGGCCGGGCGGATAACGTCGATATTCGGCATCAAACGCACCGAACTAACGGTCTCCACGGGTTCATGTGTCGGACCGTCTTCGCCCACTCCGATCGAGTCGTGCGTAAAAATGTAAATGTTCGGCAGCTTCGCCAGCGCAGCCAGACGAATTGCGGCTCGGCAATAATCGGTGAACACCATGAATGTTGCGCCCGATGCGCGAAAGAGACCGTGATACGAGATACCGTTGAGGATCGCGCACATCCCGTGCTCGCGAATGCCAAACCGGATATTGCGGCCGCCGGGTGTATCCCGCGTGAAGTCCCCGCCGTCCTTGATATAATTCATGGTCGATCCGTACAGATCGGCGCTGCCGCCAATCAACAACGGCCATACGTCTCTTCCCAGCGATTGTAGTCCGCGAGCAGTTTCTTCTTGTGCTGGGCAAAATAGTCGTACACGTCCTTCGACACGAAGTAATGTTCGTCGGGCAACCCGAGCGCTTTCCGCGCGGCATCGACAAATTTTGCGCCCGCTTCGCCGTGCGCCTTGTATGTCCCTTCGACTTCGGGGATGCCTTTGCCGATGAGGGTGTGCGCGATGATGAACTGCGGTTTGCCGTTGTCGCGCCGCTTTGCCACATTGAATGCGTCGAGAAACTGCTGCATGTCCTGTCCCTCGATTTCCTGGACGTCGAAGCCATAAGCCTGCATGCGTTTGCCCGTATCCTCGCTTTGCGTCTCTTTTGCCGCGGCGTCGAGTGTGACCGCGTTCGAGTCGTAGATGAAGATCAGGTTGTCGAGGCCCCAGTGCGCAGCCAACGCGCACGCCTCAGAAGCTACTCCCTCCTGCATGTCGCCGTCGCTGCACAAACAGACCACGTGCTGATCAAAAATTTTGTGCTCGTCCGTGTTGAAACGCGCCGCTGCCATTTTTGTCGCCACGGAAATGCCAACTGAGTTGCCCACGCCCTGACCGAGCGGTCCCGTGGTGCATTCCAGTCCGGGCGTGTCGCCAAATTCCGGATGTCCCGGCGTTTTGGAATGCAACTGCCGGAACCGTTTGATTTCTGACATCGGCAAATCGTAGCCGCTCATATGCAGCCACGCGTAAAGAAACATGCTGCCGTGGCCGCCCGAGAGAACAAAGATGTCGCGGTTGATCCAGCGCGGCTGGTCCGGATTATATTTCAGCGCGTGACCGAAGAGCACTGCACCGATTTCCGCGCAGCCGAGTGGAAGCCCAAGATGTCCCGATTGCGACGCCTGCACGGCGTCCATGCACAAACCACGCGCCTGGTTTGCAGCTTTCGAAAGAATTTCAATGTTCAAACTCATACACGTTTTATAAACGCGGCACCGTCAAATTGAAAACGGCGAAATTCGCGCCTGTGCCTTTTCGCAAAATCGATGGCGCGGTAAATCGTTAAATCGCAAAATCCGGCGTAACGGTGTAACGGTTTGAAGTTGTAACTGAGCGAAGCCATGAATCATACGACTCTTCTTCAGATCGCTGAAAAGCTCGAACGTCTCGCGGGGCGGCTGCCCTCCAAAATTCAAAAGGCAGTTCTCAGCGAGCTTACACCGCTCAAGGAATTGTTTCTCCAACAGCGGCCACCGCGGTTCCTCTTAATCGGATCGAGCACAATTCCGACGCCCCGAATCCTCAACGCACTTTTTTCGCCCGATGCACATGAGCAAATGAATGTCGCGGTGATGCCGGTGCATCGGTGGGTCGACTGGGACATATCAGGCCATGGAACGATTTCAGTCCTCGATGCGCGTGATGCAGACGCCTCCGCCGCTGCTCAGGTGGAGGACGACCTCAAACGTCAGCCTCCCGACATCGTTTTCGTTTTCGATGATGGGGAACCGAAAATCGAGAAAGCATCCGACCATAACTCCACCGAGTTGGCCCTGCGTGTACAACATGATTTCGGCGGCAGCTTCGGCGGCGCCAAAGTCATCGGCATCGCGTTTGGATCGAACATGCGCGCTGCGCAATTCGAAGAAGCGCTCAAGGCGCAGCCGGCGCTGCGAGGTCGTTTGCTGAAGGTCATCGTGTTCAGCGACGTGCATGACGCTGAAACGCGCGCTTTGTTGTCGCTTCTCGCACGCGAACTGCCAAACCAATCGAAGATCGAAATCATTCGAATTTCGCGGGACCGCGAAGCGCAGCAGCACGTGGCCCAGCTGTTGATCAAATCGACTACCGCGATTTGCACCGCGATCGGTGCGCAACCCATCCCGCTGGCGGACTTGCCGATTTTGACCTCACTCCAGGTGATGATGGTCTCCGGAATCATGTACGTCAGTGGTCGGGAACGAAGCTTGCGTGCGGCAGCCGAATTCATCACCGCCCTCGGCGCAAACGTCGGCGCAGGAATGCTTCTACGCGAAGGTGCGCGTGCGATCCTGAAGTTTTTCCCCGGTTGGGGCAATATCGTCTGCGGCATGGTCGCAGGCGCCGGCACGTACGCAATTGGTCGCGCCGCCACCGCGTTTTTTATCGGTGGCATGTCACTCAAAGATGCGCGACGAAAATATCTCGCTGATCGCAAGAAGGCTCAGCAGAAGCGGCATTGGTTAGATGGCTCGGTGAGGGCCTCCAGGTCCATCGAATAACTTGTGAATAACTTCCCGGCTCCCTTGTATTTTGTTCACACACTTGTGTGAACAGAGATATCAATTCCCAAGGCTACATTGTGCGGCGCGCAAGGTTCTCATGAAGTTGTCGGACATACGAACCGCGCTTCGAGAACTCCGCCTCTCGCCAGCCAAAACGCTCGGGCAAAATTTTCTGCACGACCAAAATCTTGCTCGCTGGATTGTCGATCAGGCGCAGATCACTGCAGATGATTATGTTGTCGAGATTGGACCCGGACTCGGCGCGCTGACCTGCTTTGTTCTTGAGAAAGGCGCGCGCGTTCTTGCGATCGAAAAGGACACGCGATTGGCCAATTTTTTGCGCGCGCGTTTCACCCATCGACGGTTTGAAGTGCTCAACATCGACGCGCTGAAATTCGATCCGCGCTCTCTATTTGCGCATCGCCGCGTGAAACTCGTAGGTAATCTTCCTTACAATATTTCGAGCGCATTGCTATTAAAATTCCTGGAACCGCCAAGTGCTATCTCATTGGGGCTGTTCACATTACAAAAGGAGATGGCGATGCGCCTTTCAGCGTCACCATCTACTCATGACTACGGGGCGTTGACGTTGCGCGTGCAACTCCATCAGCGCGTAAAATATTTGCGGACTATTCATGCCACTGTTTTCTTTCCACGACCTGAAGTCGATTCCGCAGTGGTGCGACTCCTGCCACGCGACGCGCTCGAGTTGCCTCAGCGCGATGATCAGTTGCTGTTGAAATTGATCCGAGCGGGGTTTTCTCAGCGAAGAAAACAGTCGAGAAAATTGCTACGAGAATACGTGAGTGACTGGGACACGGCCTCCCGCCATCTGAACATCGATCCAAACGTTCGCGCGGAAGAGCTATCATTGCTGCAATGGATTGCTCTGGCGAATTTCATCGCGCCGCCGCCATCCCCTGACGCACGTCTGGCACAGAACGAGCAGTTTCCAGTCGTCGATAAAAATGATCGAATACTGCGACACGCAAGCCGCTCCGAAGTGCATGGGAATAACTTGCGGCATCGGGCCGTTCACATCCTGATATTCAACCAAGCGGGCGAAGTTTATTTGCAGCAACGCTCGCGTTGGAAAGATCGGCATCCTTTAAAATGGGACTCAAGCGCTGCAGGGCATGTCGCGGACGGGGAACGTTACGACGATACAGCGCAACGGGAATTGAACGAGGAACTCGGTGTGAGGGTTGCTCTTCAGAAAATTGCAAAACTCCCAGCTTCGCAATACACCGATCAGGAGTTTATCTGGGTTTATCGCGGCAGCATTTCGGGCGATCTCGTACCGAACAAGTCTGAAATCGAGCAAGGCGCGTTTTTGCCACCAAGTGTTATTGACGGCTGGACTTCGTCACGACCGGAAGATTTCGCGCCGGGATTTTTAGAGTGCTGGGAAGCTTATCGGCGGAAAACGCAGCCCGGCAGCTCCTAGCGTAGCGTGCGCTGTTCTGAGCGCATTGCTTTGAGCCGCGGAAAATCCGCTGAGGATAGCGGACACTACAGCATCAAGGTTGTGCGTGAGCACCGCTGCTGCGGTTCAGCGTTTCTGGCGGCGGAAGGTTCCAAGAGCGCCATTTCCTGTCGTATTCGACTGCTGGCAACAATGCGTAACATGGATGGCCTTTCACTCGCAGCCAGGTAATCATCTTTACCAAATTCTCCTTCGCCATCGTTGTGCAGCCTGTGGTTGGCCGATTCACGCCGCGCCGAATATGAAAGAAAATTGCGCTCCCTGCGCCAGGCACGGGCGGATCGGAATTGTGCCTGATCTCAACCAGCCAATGGTAGGCGAAGTCACCCGAACGCATTTTTTCATGCGTGTAATTATCTGGCGGATTCTTCGGATCAATCACGATGTGCCGATTGTAATTGGGTGAGCGTGGATCATCGCTCCAAACGTCTGCTTCAGTGACTTGATGATATAGATAGTCACCGCCCGGAGGCAGTTGCCGATCGTATCCAAAGACCTGGCCAATTTCGAAAATTCCGGCAGGCGCGCGGCCATCTCGCTCCTGTTTTCGAAGACCCGACTCGTTTTGCCCCGCCACACCGGTGCCCCAGGCTAGACCGTTCTTTCCAAACAGCACCGGAAAAGGTCCAGCCACAGTAGTCCACTGTCCGTCGCGTGGTCGCTCAAACAGTCGCAGCTCCCCACTCATCGAGTTCCAAGTCGGCGCGACTCCGAAAATCAGCTGCGTGCAATTATCGGGAACGCCCTCGGCCCAAACGTTGGCACCTAGCAACAAACAAATCACGACAGTGCGCAGGATCCACATAGGCTTCTACAAGGAAGTCATTTTCGTCGGTTCGCCAGTTGTTTCACATCCACGGCAACGACGTGGAGCGATTTTTTTGTAGGCTGCATCAGATCGAGCCCAAACCCAGGCTCCCGGATGGAAGCCAACCTCTATCGCTTATGAAGACATTATTCTCACTCGGAGCCATGAACATCATTCTGGGTTTGGCCGTGGCTTCCACATTCGCCCAAACCCAGACCACAACTACCAGCAGCACCACTTACATCCAAGCCACCAAGCTCGTCGGCACGAAAGTGAAATCGTCCCAGGGAGAAGAAATCGGTACGGTCAAAGACGTCGTGCTCGACCGCAATACCGGCTGCCTGGCCTATACGGTTCTCTCGACGGGCGGAGGCGGCGCGGGCGTTACAGGCGGTGGCAAAATGGTTGCAGTTCCCTGGGCGGTGTATTCTCCAACATCAAATATTAGCGAGCTCACGGTAACCGTGGATCGGGAGCGGATCTATAACGCGCCTGTGTTCGATTATGCTAGGATCGAAGAATATTCCAGGCCGGAGTACATTACGAATGTCTATAGCTATTACGGCGTAAGTGCGGGCGCGGCAGTTGGTGTTGGCGTTTCTGGCTCTACTACAACAACCGGCGCCACCACAACAACGGGTGCAACAACAGGCGCGGCAAGAGCGGGTGCAACAACGAGTCCGGGCGCGTCGACGTCACCTGCAGAAAGCGCATCGCCTGCCGCTACAAAATCGCCGACGGAAACAGCTTCGCCGACGGGCAGAGGATCGCCAACTCCCCATGCAACACGGGCGCGAAGTCCACACGCGACCCCGGGGGCCAAGCCACACGCTACAGCTTCGCCACCGACCAGAGGAGGCGCGGGGGGCACGCCCGAGACAAGACCCCAGGGTCGCCGCGGGATGGCTGGATCCGTACCTGAATCGCAGCATTCACCATCAGGCGGGGTTAGCCCCAGCGAAAAGGCAAAGACAGGCGGTACCCCGCCACATCGCGAGCGAGCAGGAAAGCACGAAGCGACAACGCCGTCAGAGAAGCCCGAGGGACAGGAATAAGGAATCCAAGTTTGGGCCTCAATTGAGAGAAATCAGTCTGAGTCGACGCTTTGGCAGGTCTCTGGGGTGATCGATTCGGAATTCACGCGGCGCTTCGGCTTTCTACCGCGGCTGTATCCGCCGGAAGATATTTCATGCCGACGAACCACAGCACACCAGCGACCAACATCATCGCTGTTACAGCAAGGAAGGCGATCTCCATGTTCGTATGGTCGGCTATTGCCCCAATAAGAGGCGGAGCCATTGCGTCACCCAGCGCGTGAATAATCAAAATATTGAGCGCAAAGGCCATAGATCGCACGGATGGACGGGTCACATTAGCCAGCGCCGTATTTGATGGACCTGTGTTAAAAAAGAGAAAGAACAATGCTACAAACATCAGTACCCACGCCAGGGGAAATGGTGTCAAAACCACCGCCGCGGAGAACGGAAACGCGATCATGACTCCAATTCCCGACACCAAAAAATAGGCGCCGGCAAAACGTTTGCGCAGCAAGTCGCCCACGATTCCGCCTAGGAGCGTCGCCGTCAGGCCGGCAAAAACCAGCATCCCGCCGAATATGATGCGACTGTTCGGTGGCAACCCGCGATACTGCAAATATCCCGGCATCCAGAACGAAAGCCCACCCATGGCAAAAGTGAGCGCAGTCATCGCCAGTGTGTTCCAGACGTAGGACCTGATTCGGATCAAGCGGGCGTAATCACGCAGCGTTGCGCGACGTTTTGCTTCCAGCGTTTTCACTTCGTCGCGCGGATCGCGTCGAAAAAAACAAGCAAGGCCAAGGAGCACTCCCGGCGGCGCAACAGCAAAGAAGGCCGTCTGCCAACCCCAATGTGAAGTGGCAAAGCCGCCAATGGCATAGCCAAGCGCGCTGCCAACCGGAATGGCGACGTAAAAATACGACAGCACGCGACCACGGAATTCCAGTGGAAATAAATCGGAAATAATAGTTGGAGCAGCAGGGCCGTAGCCGCCTTCGCCGACGCCGACAAGGAGTCGCATCGCGAACAACAAAACAAAAGTCCCGGCGATCCCTGATGCCGCAGTCGCACCACTCCAGAGAAGCACGCTTGTGCCAATGATGATCCACCGCGATGCCCGATCAGCAAGCCAGCCGAAAATCGGCGCCGCTATCATGTAACTAACGAGAAAAGCGGTGCCGAGGAGACCCGTCAGCGCGTGCGCGTTCGGATCACTCGGCGCGAAGAAATGCGCTCGAATTTCCGGTTCGACTGCTGAGAGAACATAGCGATCGATGTAATTGAAAAGATTAATCGCAAGGAGGAGTACCAATGCCGTGCGGCCGCCGGGTGCAGGACGCGCATTTGTTTGCATCGACAATTCCCGATTGCAGTTTGCCTGACGCCGATTGTAAATCATAAACGATGCTTTCGAAATCTGCCGCTGAACGTGTGCTCTACGCCATTGGCTGCCCATTCGTGCGCACTTTTTATAGAGTCAGCGCGGTCGGCCTCGACAACCTGCCTGACGGCGGATTTCTTCTTGTGCCGAATCATATCAGTTGGGTGGACGCGCTCGTGCTGCAGCTCGCTTGTCCGCGCCCGATCCGTTACGTCATCGACCAGGAGTATTATCATAAACCGGTTCTGCACCCGATTTTGCGCGCGCTGGGCTGCATCCCGATCAATATCCGTCATTCGCATGCTGCGGTTCGCGCTGCTGCTGAAAAGGTCGGCGAAGGCGAGATCGTATGTGTTTTTCCTGAAGGCCAACTGGAACGCAGAGGCGTTCTTTTGCGACTTCAACGCGGTTATGAATTAATCGCGCGGCATTCGAAGGCGCAGGTTGTTCCGGTTTGGCTTGATCAGCTCTGGGGATCGATCTTTTCATTCCAAGGTGGAAGATTTTTCACCAAATTTCCGAAGCGATTCCCCTACCATGTGACGGTCGCCTTCGGTAAGCCGCTGACAGCCGAAGATGCTGATAGTGCGACCGTGCGCGAAGAATTGCTCAAGCTTGGCGAATTCTGTTTCAGCCGCCGGCCATCATTGGATCGCCATTTGGCAGAAGAATGCGTGCGCGGTTTGAAGCGGAGATCCTTCGCGACGGCAGTCATTGACGGAATCGATCACAGCGAACTCAGCCGGGCGAAATTGCTCGGCGCCGCTGCGGCGCTAAGTCGCCATCTTCGGAAAGAATTTGCCGACGAGCGAATCGCGATCGTTTTGCCAGCCAGCAAAGGATCGATGCTCGCGAACCTCGCCGTGACCATGGCAAACAAAGTTCCTGTTGATCTTAATTTCACCATCGGGCGCGCGGCGAATGAATCCTGTTGCAAGCGCGCGAACTTGCGGGTCGCAATTTCAGCGACGCCATTCATCGAACGAATCAAGGATTTTCCATGGCCAGAAACAATTTTGAAACTGGACGAACTCCTGCCGCGTATGAAACGCCAGATCGTTTTCTGGTGGATAATGTCGCTGCTGCTGCCCGCGCGTTTGCTTTTGTGCCTTTTACAGATTCCGAAACAGGGCGGGCACGCTGAGGCGGTCTTACTCTTTACCAGCGGAACCACCGGGGAACCGAAAGGCGTTGTCGTTAGTCACCGCAACGTTGTCGGAAATGTCTCGCAGTTTCGGGCACTGCTCGACGCAAAAAAGACCGATGCCATCCTCGCGTCGCTGCCGTTCTTTCACACGTTCGGGTCAACGGTCACACTTTGGTATCCACTTATCGAAGGTGTGCGCATTGTCACATATCCGAATCCACTCGACGCGGCACACTGCTCGGCGCTGATCGAACGCTATAAGCTTACCTTTCTGCTTCTGACGCCCACGTTCCTGCGCCTGTATTTGCGCAAAGCCGAGCCGGAGCACCTCCGAAGTTTGCGCCTCATTATCACCGGCGCCGAAAAGTTGCCTCTCGATCTGGCCGGCCATTTTGAAAAACGCTTTCAGAAGAAAGTCTTCGAAGGCTACGGGCTCACTGAGACTGCGCCAGTGGTCAGCGTCAATTTGCCAGATCCGGAACCGAAAAGGCCCGGCGAACACGTGCAACCATCGAGCCGTTTGGGATCTGTTGGCAGATTGGCGCCGGGGATCGCCGCTGAAATCCGCGAGCCGGAAACGAATCGCAAACTGTCGCTGTATGAAGCCGGCATGCTTTGGCTGCGCGGGCCAAATATATTCGAAGGATATCTGCACGACCCGAAACGAACAGCGGAAGTGCTGAGCGACAGCTGGTTGAAGACGGGCGACATAGGTCGCTTTGATGAAGACGGATTTCTCTACATCGAAGGCCGCCTGTCGCGTTTTTCAAAAATCGGGGGCGAAATGGTGCCGCACGAAGCCATTGAACAAAAAATTATTGATCTGCTGCAGTTCTCAGGCAGAGACGAACGCCCCCTCGCCATTGTCGGCGTGCAGGATGAAGCAAAAGGTGAAGCACTCGTGCTGCTCAGCGCAGTCGATATCGACCTTGCTGATTTGCGCAAAAAACTTCAGGAAGCAGGTGTTCCAAACTTGTGGATTCCAAAACAGGTCCACCGCGTTGAAGCAATTCCAGTTCTCGCTTCCGGGAAACTGGACCTGAAGAAATGCAACGAAGTCGCAGCGGAGGGATAGGCCGCGTCGCTCCTGCGCGCGCCGTGTGATGCCCGACGAGGAATCAAATCACGGGCGAGCGGCCGAATCTTCTTCCTTGACTCGCCACGGTGAAATTCTGCCAAAGAGATCGCGCGTCGCGCCTGCGATGTCCTCTGCTTTCGACACACCGCTGTCGATGAGCGCGCGCCCGGTGCTGGCCCAAATTTTCCTCACAACCAGCGCGCCGTTCTCGCGCACAATCCGGCCAAGATGCTGAACGGCCGCAGCCGTAGCCGACTTGCGGATCAGCTCCGGCGAGCATTGTGACGTGAGTTCGCAGTATCGTCGCGCGACTTCGCCCACGCGGAGCGTGAGGAACGCGTTGGCGGCACCATTGGAAACACATTTTACAAGCAGAGCTGAGATGCCGCTCAATCCTGGAATCCCGCCTTTGAGTGCCGGTACGACAGACACCGCAAGCGGCGCAACCATTTCTCCGAGGTCCAGCGATTCGAGACCGCTCGCAACGAAAGCTGTGCCCGCAACGTTCGCATATAGCCGTGCCAATTCGCGAGGAGAGGGACGCTGGACGTAAATCCGTGCGACCCGCGCGACCATTTGAATTTGAATGAAGAGGACGATGAGACCATCGAGCCGTCCATTTTGCATCAGCGCGGTGCTGAGAAACACAGTGCTTGCTGTCCTGCGAACGACTGAATCCGCCTGCGCTGACAAATGTCCGATTGCATTCTGAATCTCATCTTCGGTCACTAGAGACATATCTCGTGTCCGCGGATTTGCGGCCAGTCGCATCCGAAGAGCCTGCAAATAAGCGTCGTACTTCGGGCCGGAATCCGCGTCCGGCGGGACAAGTGCAGCGGGAAGTCTCGCGTATGCAATGGCGCAATAGAGCGCCAAAAATCCAGCCGCAGCGCAAATACTCCAGAAGACGATCGTTCCAGCGATGGGATGGATTCTGTCGGCCAGCGAGATCAAACTCGTGACGCCTGCGATTATTAGCGACACCAGACAGACCGTTACCATTACCATCAGGCTGATGATCAACTTCCGAGCACTCGTATTCTGTACTGCAGCATCGGCTTTCATAGAGTCGTTAATACTGTGCACTCAGTACAGCGGGCTTCAATCGAAAGCAGCAGAGCACAAGTGTTGAGGGTTTGGAATTCAGCGTTCAGTTTGCTGTTATGAAAGACAAGTTCATCGTGATTTCTTCAGCCGGTCCCAATCGCCACCCGTCAAAGGGAACGCGTGAGCAGCCACTATGGGACGAACACGCAACCTTTATCGATAAACTCGTTGATGAAGGTTTCATTTTCATGGGCGGCCCTCTGGTCAATGAAGCCGGACTGCCGCATGGCGCGCTCTTGATCGTCAACGCCGAAGATGAAAACGAAGTGAGAGAAAAACTGAAGAACGATCCCTGGTTCACGCACGGCATTCTGAAACTGGAGAACGTGAAGCGCTGGCAGATCTTTATTGATGCGAGGAAGTAGGTAACGCTCGCCTGTGTGGCACCGCAAACTTTCCAATTCGCACGACATTTGATCGCGAGCGAACGTGATCTCATGCACTTCAATCGACGGACTCTCCGGTTTTTGAGCTTAACCGCGCTCGGAGTCCTGTCCGTCTGCACAACGAGCGCTGACGAAAAACCAATGATGCGGGCGGTGGTCGCGCACGAATATGGTGCGCCTGAAGTGCTCAAGCTTGAGCAGGTGCCGCGACCCGAACCGAAAGAAGATGAAGCGCTCGTGCGCGTGATCGCGAGCGGCGTTAACCCGGCCGATCCGCTCACGCTCAGCGGCAAATACGCGAAGGAATTCGGAACCCATCTGCCGCTGATCCCCGGCTATGACATCGCCGGCATCGTGGAG
>QHNQ01000016.1 GCA_003218135.1 Verrucomicrobiota bacterium | reverse complement strand
TCAGCTGAAAATGTTCGCGGAGACGACCACGCTGCTGTTTCTCGTAGCGAAAGAATTGTCCAATGGAGAACCACTTAAGAGGCTTCTTGAATTCACGCTCATGCAGTGCGACGACGCGGGCGAGCGTGGGCGTCAGCTCGGGGCGTAGCGCGACTTCGCGCTCGCCTTTGTCTGTGAAGTTGAAAAGTTGCTCGACAATTTCGTCGCCGCTCTTTTTTTTGTAGAGCTCCGTAGGTTCCAGCGGAGGGCCTTCCCATTCCACAAAGCCATAACGACGCGCCACCTCCCGCCAGCGTGCGAAGATGTAATTGCGCTTCGCGCACTCCTCGGGCAGGAAATCGCGGAAACCGGGCAGTGTTTGCATAGAGTTCGTTACGCTACTCTGGCCGCGCGCAAGGGTTTACGCCACCAGGGACGACCGCACGAGGCCGAATTTACGATACGAGGGCGTAACTGAAGAGACTCCCGCCTTAGGTGGCCGGGGACATACACGTTGGAGAACATCCATTTAATCAAAGCAGAGGGACAAATATGAAACAAACCAGATTAACGAAAATATTGGCAGCAGGGTTGCTTTGCGCGGCATCGCTGGGTTGGGCGTTCGCACAACAAACCACAACAACCACGACGACAGATCCGGTGACAGGTACAACGACAACCCAGCAAACAACCACCAGCGCTGCGGGCACGATTGTCACCTACGCGCCGGAGTCGGATTACATCACGTTCCGAACCGCGCCGGATGTGGCACCCGTGCGGTATTACTACACCAAAGAAACGAGTGTTGTGGATCCGGAAGGTCGCGTTGTGAGTTGGTCGGCGGTTCGTCCGGACATGCCTGCGACCGTCTATTACTCAACCGTGGGCGACCGTGTAGTTGTTCGCAAAGTTGTGGTCAGCCGGCCTGCAGCTGTTATCAAACGCGAGGAAACGACTACCACAACCACAACAAGGCCGTAAGCGAACGGGTCGCCTGTCGGCCCTGATCATCTTGTGCTGTAGCGTCCGCTTCCTCAACGGATAGCGCGTTTTACCGGCGCACCCGGGTTGAATGCGCTGAGGACAGCGCACTCTACGGCAATTTCCTCGCGTCGAATCCTCAGGTAAGTTGCAGCCGGATGGCTGCATCGAGAAAACAGAAGCCTGACCTGCAGAAGAAAGTGCACGAAGTGCCGCACAAGCCCGGTGTGTACTTAATGCGCGACCGGTTTAACCGCGTCATTTACGTGGGCAAGGCGCGCGACCTGCGCAAACGAGTAAGTTCGTATTTCCTGCCGTCCAAACTGGCTCAGGCCGATCTGAAGACGCGCGCCATGCTGGACGCGACGTGGGATTTTGAGACGCATACCGTTCGCAGCGACGCGGAATCAGTTTTGCTCGAAGGCAAATTGATCAAAGAATATCGACCGCGTTACAACGTTTCTTTCCGTGACGACAAACGCTTCCTCGTGGTCAGAGTTGATCTTTCGGAAGAATGGCCGCGTTTTCGCCTCGCCCGATTCAAAAAGGACGACGGCAGCCGCTACTTCGGTCCGTATGCGCATGCGGGTGCACTTCGGCAGACACTGAATTTCATGCGCAAGAAATTTGGTGTGCTCACGTTTGGCCGCGGCGCACCGACCGAGCGGGAACTCAAATCTTCGACCTACCAACTGCCGGTGCGCTTGAGCGAAATCAGTGCCGAGCAATACCGCGAGCGCGTGGCGCAGGCGTGTGATTTTCTCGAGGGACATTCGCGGGAGATGATCTCAACACTGGAAGCTGAAATGCGCAAGGCGGCGGAGAAAATGGATTTCGAAAAAGCGGCCGAACTTCGCAATATGGTCGAGGATTTGCGGAACACTACGAGGCCGACGCGCCGATTTACGCGCGGTAGTTTGCCCGCCACGATTGATCCGCTGGCGGATGTGCGCGCATTGGCCGATGCGCTGCGATTACCTGGCGTTCCACACGTTATGGAGTGTTTTGATATCTCGAACATTTCTACGACACACGTCGTTGCGTCGATGGTTTGTTTCCGGGACGGCGTACCGGACAAGAACAATTACCGACGTTATCGCGTGCGCACAGTCGAAGGGCAGGACGATTTCGCCAGCATGGCTGAAGTCGTGAGGAGAAGATACTCACGTGTGTTATTACAAATTTCGGATACCGGAAACCGGAGACCGGAAAATAAAGACGAGAATCGCGTCATCGATGTTTCGGCCGAACAGTCTCAGGAGAACGCGTTTGACACAGCGCGTCGGCTGGAAACCTATCCGGTTTCCGCTATCCGGTATCCGCAATCTTTCGTTCGTCTGCCTGACCTCATGATTGTCGATGGAGGAAAAGGCCAACTCTCGGCTGCGTGTCGTGAACTGCAGCGCCTCGGGTTGCACGATCTTCCCATCATAGGCCTTGCGAAGGAACACGAGGAGATTTATCGACCGGCGCGCGCGTTGCCATTGCGACTACCCATGGACTCGCCTGCTTTGCGATTGCTTCAGCGCATCCGTGATGAAGCCCATCGGTTCGCAAACGCCTATCACCAGCTACTCATGAAAAAGCGGGTGGAGGAAAGTATTCTGGACGATTGTCCGGGTGTGAGCCAGAACCGAAAGAATTTGTTGCTGCGGCGATTTGGCTCGGTGAACCGTCTCCGCAAAGCAACTGTGGACGAGATTGCCTCCATCGAGGGGATTGGCCGCAAGCTGGCCGAAGAAGTGCATCGATTCCTCCAATGCCATTGACGACGCTCTCATGTTGAGCGAAGCGAAACATCTCTGTTTATTGTGTGTTTTCGGCCGGAAATGATCAGAGATTCTTCACTTCGCTCAGAATGACATTCTCGATAAATATGGTCGGGCTATTGATCGCCTTGTTGATGTTTGCGCTGTCGCTAGAAGCGCAGGCGCAAACACTGGCGTCCACGCCTGCGCCGAATCCAAGCGCTTCGGCGGAAGAAGAGGCGATTATCCCGACGTTCGAGACGCAAAAGCTCGCGCGCACTTACATACTCGATGTTCCGGCGCCACGCGGGCAAATCACAGACCGCAACGGCGCGCCGCTCGCGCAAAATCGGCTCAGTTACAATCTCGTCATCACTTTTCCAACCCCGCTGGATTTTTCGGACGAGCAAGCGCTCGGTTTTACGAAGGAAAAAATAGATGCCGCTGGCAGGTTACTCGGCCGAAAGCTTCGAGTTTCTGACGAGGCGATCCTTCGTCACTACCACAACCGCGGAATCATGCCGCTGGAGATCGCGCAGAATCTTAGCGAAGCAGAGCATGAAAAGGTAAAGGGTGATCTGCCTCCTGGCATACTGGTGCGGCCTGTTTATGTGAGGATTTACCCCAACGGAAAAGTTGCCGGTCAGATTATCGGCTACACAGGCAAGACCGGGCGAAATCCCGATGGCATTGTTGATAATCACGAAACGCTCTGGCCTGAAACGGAGGGACGCGAGGGACTCGAGCAAACGTTTAACGACATGCTCACGGGCAAGCACGGCGAATACAAACTTACTTTCGACAAGGATGGACGGAAGACTTCAGAGAAGCTCGTTACGCCGCCTGAGCCTGGATACAACGTCGTGACGACTCTTGATTTGCGCGTTCAGCAATTGGCGGAAAAGGCGCTGGAAGCAAAAGCAAAACGAGGGGCGATCGTGATTATCGACCCAAACACTGGCGATATTCTCGCGTTGGCCTCGTGGCCTACTTACGACCCCAACTTATTCGTGCCGTCGATCTCGGCGGAGCAACTCAAGAGTTTGCAAGATGACAAGGACATCCCGCTTTTGCCACGAGCGTATCGTTCGTCCTACCCGCCAGGGTCCACGTTCAAGGTCGCCGTCGGCATTGCCGCGCTGGAAAGTCACGCAGTGTATCCGGACGATCGATACGAATGCATGCCTGCGCTTCAGGTTGGCAACGTCACGTTCCACAACTGGAAAAAGAGCGATCGCGGCGCGCTAAATTTCGTGCAGGCGCTCACCGAATCTTGCGACACATGGTTTTATCAAGTTGGTATCAAGACCGGTGCCGGACCAATCATCGACTGGGCGTTACAGCTGGGCTTCGGCGCGAAATGCGGGATCCCGCTGCGCGGGGAGGCAGAAGGTCGCATTCCGAACGACGAATACATGAAGGCAACGCACGGCCGCAAAATCCTAAACGGCGATATCGCAAACATGTCGATCGGCCAGGGAGACACGCAGGTCACTCCATTGCAAATGGCTCAAGCCATGGGCGTCGTCGCCAATGGAGGAACGCTCTATCAGACACGATTGGTTCAGCAGGTGCAGACATTTGATAACCAAATCGTGAGTGCGTACCAGGTGCGCGCGAAACGAACACTGAGCCTCTCGTCCGAGACGATGGACCAGGTGCGCACCGGAATGATCGATGTTGTTAATGGCGCCGGCGGCACTGCGCATCAGGCCAGCCTCGATAATGTCGAAGTCGCTGGTAAAACCGGTACCGCGCAATGGGGACCAAAACATAAGGAACGCACAGCGGCGTGGTTCGCCGGATTTTTGCCTGCCGACCAGCCGCGATATGCGTTCGCGGCTGTTTACGAAGGCGATGTTGGCAGCACTGTTCACGGCGGTTCCGCGGCTGCGCCAATGATCGCAGATGTGTTCAAAGACGTTTACAAGGGCCAGATGCTTACGAGCCGATCGGAGCGGCGCGCTCGCGAGCAACCCGAAGTTCGCCGCGCCGAACCGGTGGCTGAAGAAGACGCATCAGATTGATTCGCTCTGAAACTGTAGGGCAACCGCTTCGGTTGCCGCTGTGTGACGCCTGGCAGGCGGAGCGCCTGCCCGACAAATCGAATCCTACGCAGCCGCCGTTTCCTTCGGCAGCTCCATCGTCCCCTTGAACTTGGGCGGTTCTTCTTCGATTCCGAAGTTCCCGGAATAGAGTTCCTCGATTTTCGCCATGTCATCCGGTGTCAGTGGCGGAGTGTCGGGCGCCTTGCCGAACTCGACGAGCTGTTCTTCGTTGTAAATATTCGGCAGCGTCGAAGCAACGCGATCGTCAGCGAGCAGCCATTGCAATGCCGCCTGTCCCAGTGTGCGTTCGGAATTTTCAAGGAAACGCAATTGCTCAACTTTTTTGATCCCGTTGAGCAGCCAGCTGCGCGGACGATGGCTGCGATGATCGGTTGGCGGAAATTTGGTCTCAGCCGTGTATTTGCCTTCAAGCATTCCGGACGAATGCGTCACCCGAATGAGAAACATTGTGTCTTTCCCCGCGTCGGTCGCCGCTTCGTGAAACGCGCGCCCGGGATGTTGCTCGAGCATGTTGAAAATGTGCTGCACGCTCGTGAGATCCCGCTCGCGAATGCAATTCACTCCCTCGTAAAGCCAGCCAATCGCCGGTCCAAGCGCAATGCCGCAGTAGCGAACTTTTCCTTCGCTCTTTAATTTCTCGAGGGTCGTCCAGAGCGCATCGTCATAAACCTGCTCCATCCGAATATTGTGCAGTTGGAGAAGATCGATTCGGTCCGTCTTTAATCGCTTAAGCGCGGCGTCCGTCGCACGCGTGACTGCTTCGGCTGAAAAATCCTGCGGAATTTCTCGCTGACCGCGCCCACGCGCTTCGCCATGATGAACAAAATCGTAACCAACCTTGGTTGCGATCACCATTTGGTCCCGCTGGTTTGGGAATGCCTTCGCAATCAACTCTTCGCTCAATCCGTTGCCGTACGTGTCGGCTGCATCGAAGAGCGTGACGCCGAGATCGAACGCCTTGTGCATGAGCGCGATCGCTTCGCCTTCGGTAAAATTCCCCCACCACCCAGTGGAAATCGTCCACAGACCAAAGCCGACCTCGCTGACCGTCAGGTCGGTGTTCTTGTAATTCCGAAAGCGCATACAACTATATTTACCGCAGAGGGCACGGAGGTCACGGAGAGAATTTAGAGTTTCCCTTCCCTGTGCCCTCCGTGTTCTCTGTGGTAAAATTGCAGGCGTGGAAGGCAAACCCGATGGCGCACTGTTGATCGTTGCTCACGGCTCGACGGTGAATCCAGATTCCAGTGCGCCGACGCTGGCGCATGCTGCGGAGATTCGGCGTCGGAAAATTTTTGCGGATGTCGGCTGCGCGTTCTGGAAAGAGGAACCCAGCTTACGTGACGCGTTGTTTCTGTTCGATGCCGAATCGATTCGTGAAGTCTACGTGGTGCCGAATTTCATTAGCGAGGGGTATTTCACGCAGACGGTCGTTCCGCGCGAGCTTGAGCTGAACGGCCGCATTACGGAACGATCAACCGGCCAAATCTGGAAATATTGCGAGCCGGTTGGGAATCACCCGATGATGACTGAGCTGCTGCTCAAGCGCGCGCGAGACGTCGCATCTGATATCGATCCTGCCGAAGCGACCTTGCTGATCGTTGCTCACGGAACCGATCTGAATGAAAACAGCGCGGTCGCGGCCAAACGCGAAGCTGAAAAGATCCGTGCACTCCGAAAATACGCGACGGTGCTCAACGTGTACATGGAAGAGCCGCCGCTCGTGTCCGATTGGCGAAAATTAACGAAGACTCGGAACATAATCGTTGTGCCGTTCTTCATCTCCGACGGGCTACACAGTTACGAAGACATTCCGGTGATGCTTGGGATTGCGGAGGAGCGGCGGCTTTCCAGTCGCCGACCGGCTGAAGATGGGCGGTTGGAAAGCCGCCCCTCCGATGTTTTCCGAAGTAATCCTTACAAGCTGGACGATCGCTCGCTGTTCTACGCGCCCTCCATCGGCACCGATCCCGGTTTTGCCGACATCATTATCGAGCAAGCGTTAAACGCAAAAAGTTGAAAATCGTGCTCGCGCTCGGTTTCTTTTGCGCCAGATTGTTTTCCCGCGAATGAAGGAAACCACGTGCAAGAAGCTGCAGGAGATCGGGGGGTTTGCGCTGGCTGGCGGCTGTACCCGAAAACGAATGAAACAACTGGTGGAGATGATTCGCGCCGCTCGCGATTATCGGTGGGTCGGTCTTTATAAGATTGTGAAAGACGAGTTCGTAATTGTCGCGGAAACGGGCAACGAACCGCCAACCTATGCGCGCTTTCCCATCACCCAGGGCTTGTGCGGCGCGGCACTGGATTCGGGCAAGCCGATCATCGTCGGGGATGTGCACAAAGATCCGCGGTATCTGCCCACGTTTCACACGACGCGCTCAGAAATTGTTGTTCCGATGAGAAATGACCATCGACACATTCTTGGAATCATGGACGTAGAGAGTGATCAATTGAACGCGTTCGGCGGAGAAGACCAACAATTCCTGGAGCGCGCAGGCGGTTTGATCGGACACTGCCTGCATTAGAGCAACGCGCTCGATCCGGCGGCCTGCCGGACTCACTTGCAATGGCAAATTCTATCGAGCGATGTCTCGAGTCTGTGCTGACTGCACCGCTCCATTGCGGTCAAATTCTAGTCCAAGAAACAACTACCGGCCACTTTGTGCTGTCGCATCGCGATGACAAACCGGTGGATCAGTTGAAGGTTTTTCGAAGGGCAGAAGACGCAAGCAACATCGCCAAATACGACGACGCTGGAAATTATCGTCCGCTCAAAACCGCGCCCAATTTACGCCCCGGCTGGCGGCTGGAGCTCGACACACTCGAAGACTTGAGACGTGCGCTGGATTATTTTTATCCCGGCAGACTAGCAATCTTCGCTGCGTGGAAGAGTGGGAGGCTGCAAACCACGGTCTTGCGCGAGACGTTGGATCGACAATCTGGAATGTACCGCGTGGCGGCAAAGATTTCCGATTCGCAGATTGACGATCTGGTTGCGGACTTCTGCCGATCCAATGGCGGATGTTTACGGACGATCTTGTGGAAACGCGATGCGCGCGCAACGCTCACGTCTACGAAGCTGCCGGATGAGAAGTTTGATCCAAATGTTGATCAAGCGGCGAGTGGTTCGCCGTCAGCGCCCACAGCTAGCACGACATCCGCGGCTACAATTCCGTTGCTTTGCCAGGAAGCCTGCAATCTGTTGATCGCCGAATGCCGGAAAGTGGTGAAAGGCGAGAGCGCGCTCGACCTGTAGCCACCGCCCTGCGGGCGGTTCAATCGTCGAATGCTGACACGGCGCGACGCACGTGACGGCGCACAGCGCCGTGGCTACAGTTTCGTCGACATTTCGAACGGTTATAGCCCGCCGCTACAGCACACCATGATCATTCGCGCCCGCACAGTCGTCACGATGGATGTACCCCCGATCGAAAATGGCGCGGTCGCCCTTTCGGAAAATCGAATTGTCAACGTCGGAAGATTTGATGAGATCAAAACGCAACATTCCGGTGAAATTGTCGATCTCGGCGAGCAAGCGCTATTGCCCGGGCTGATCAACGCGCATTGCCACCTTGATTACACCTGTCTCCGCGGCAAAATCCCGCCGCAAAAATCCTTTACGGATTGGATCCGCGCGATCAACGCAGAGAAGCTAAAGCTTTCACCAAAAGATTATCTCGCCTCAATCAACAACGGTTTCACGGAAGCAAGAAGATTCGGAACAACCACCATCGCAAATCTTACGGCGTTTCCAGAGTTGATTGCGCAGATAAACGCGCCGATTCGCACGTGGTGGTTTGGAGAGCTGATTGACGTACGCGCCCCAGAGCGGCCAAACGAAATTGTCGATCTTGCGATTGAATCGCTGAAATCCTCTTCGCAATGCGCGGACACGTCCGCGCTTTCAAAGCGGTCCCGCAATCGCGGGATCGCCGCAGTCCAAGCGCAACCCTGGGGCCTGGCACCGCATGCCTTGTTCACCGCGTCGAAGGATCTGTATCGTCGCTGCGAGGAAATCGCGCTGAGCGAAAATATTTTGCTGACGACACATCTGGCAGAGTCGCGTGAGGAAATGGAGATGTTCCGCGACGCGGCGGGGTCGCTCTATGAATTTCTGAAAGGAATCGGGCGACCAATGGATGACTGCGGGAAGAGCACGCCGCTGCAATTATTTGTCGGCGCGCCCGGCGGTCGCGCCCCACGGGAATGGATCGTCGCGCATTTAAATGAACTGAGAGAGGGCGATTTCGAGTTGCTGGAGAGATCGACATGTAACTTTCACGTTGTGCATTCGCCGCGCAGTCATGATTACTTTGGTCACAGCCGCTTTGAGTTCGAACGTTTGCGTTCTCTTGACCTGAACATTTGCCTCGGCACTGACAGTCTCGCGAGTAATGAGAGCCTGAGCTTGTTTGACGAGATGCGCGCGTTTCAAAGAGAATTCCCGACCGTCTCTCCCGAGGAAATTTTGCAAATGGTGACGGTGAATGCTGCGACCGCCCTGCGGCAGGGAAAAGTGCTCGGACGTATTCGGCCCGGTTTTCTGGCCGATCTGGTGGCTGTTCCCTGCAGCGGGACCGGCGATGTTTTCGAGGAGATTGTCGCTTTTGAACATTCTGTCGACTGGGTGTCGCTGAAGGGAAAAAAGCAGCGGAATACTGACCACACTGCTAAACTGCCCAAATGAGTTCCGGCAAACAAAATGCGCCGAGCACACGCGAGATGGAGCGTATCAATTGGATCGAATTTCGTGATTGGGTTCCGACACAGATCCAGACCGTGTTGCTCCCGTTGGGCACTCTGGAGCCACACGGCGTGGCTCCTAACGGAACCGACATTCTGGCGCCGATGGCGATGGCGCGTGAAGTCGCACCGCGGGTCAACGCGATGATCGCCCCGGTGATTCCTTACGGATTTACTGGAATCTTAGATGCGTACCCTGGCAGCTTTACCGTTCCCGAAGAAATCTTTCGCAGCTACGTCCGCGCTGTTCTTGTCGGTTTGGCGAGGAACAAATTCAAAAATATTATTTTGCTAAACGGCCACGGCGGCGGGCAAACAGCAATTCTAAGCGCGCTTGCACAGGAAATCGGGCGCGAGACGGGCGCGAGACTTTTGGTCGTAAACTGGTGGTCGTATTGCAGCGACGTGACCTTGGAAGTGTTCGGCGAGGACGGCGGTCACGGAGCAGAAAATGAGACCGCGTATATCATGGCAATCGATCCGGCTCTTGTTCGCAAACAGGATTACAAGCCGGAGATGGCGACGGCGATGCCGCCGCCGAACACGTGGAGCGCCTATCCGTTTCCATCTACGATCATGCTCTACAAAGAAGGCCAGGGATATCCCACGTTCGATCGTGGCAAAGCGAAAAAGTATTTCACAAAAGTCAACGACAAGATCGCCCGCTTGGTTCAGGAAACGATCGATAAGTGGGACATGGCCGGAGTGTGAGGCCAACCCTGTAGAGTTAGCACAACTGCTAGTACAGCTTGCCTGCCTTACCGCGTGCCGGTAAACTCGGCGTATGGCCGGACAGGGAATGCAACAGACGCAGAATCTTGCGCTCCACCAGATTCTGTCGCCGCAGCTCCAACACAGCTTGCTGATACTCCAGACGCCGCTGCTTGAGCTGCGCAACCTTGTTCAACAGGAAATGGAGACGAATCCGGTGCTCGAAGAATTGCCGGACCAGCCTGCGACCGATGAACGCAGCGATGCTGAACCTTCCACAGACGACAATTTCAACGACGAATTTCAGAAGCTTGCGAGTCTCGATGAAGAATGGCGCGATTACATGGCGCAATCGGCCAGCTACAGCTCCGATGGCCGGCGCGGTTCGAGAGAAGCGCAAGATAAGCGCCAATTCCTTTTCGATTCCATTCCGGTCCAGGAAACGCTTCAGCAGAATTTGGTCGGGCAACTGAATCAGAGCGTGCTCAGTGCCAGTGATCGCAAAGCTGCGGAGCTAATCATTGGCAATATCGATGACAACGGATTTCTCCAAAGCACGCCGGAGGAAATGTCGCTGAACTCCGGCATTCCGAAGGAAGATTTCGAGAAGATGCTGGCGCTGATCCAAAGTTTTTATCCGGCGGGCGTGGGCGCACACGATTTGCGCGAATGTCTGCTGATTCAACTGCAGCGCGGAGGAAAAGAACGCGGCCTCGAGTACCGAATTGTGTCCGAGCACATGGAAGATTTGGGCAGACGACGCTTTCCCGAGATCGCGCGCCGCATGGGCATCAGTGTTGAGGAGGTGCAGAAGGCCGCGGACAACATCGCGCGGCTAAACCCGCGGCCCGGGCAGGTCTTCGCTGCTGCGCCGCAAAACTACGTGCTGCCCGACGTGGTAGTGGAAAAAATCGACGGCGACTACCAGATCATTCTGAACAATGAGCAGATTCCACATCTGCGGATCAGCAACCTTTACAAGGACATTATCGCCTCCGGGAATGCCCAGAGCAGCGACGTCAAAAATTACGTCCGCGACAAGATCCGGAGCGGAAAATTCCTGATCCGCTCGATTCATCAACGCCAGGAAACAATTTTCAACATCGCGCAGCAGATCGTGTCGCGGCAACTCGAGTTCCTTGACCACGGCCCGTCGCATCTGAAGCCGATGAACATGGCAGAAGTGGCCGATGCCGTAGGCGTGCACGAGACCACAGTGAGCCGCGCCGTGTCCGGCAAATACATGGCCACGCCGCAGGGCGTTTTTGAGATGAAATACTTTTTCACGTCCGGCTATCAAACCGCGACTGGCGAATCGCTCAGCAACACGAGCGTGAAGGAAGCCATTCTGGATCTGGTGAAGCACGAGAACGGCAGCGCGCCATTGAGCGATCACGAGATCGTCGAAATTCTGGTCGAACGCGGGATCCCCATCGCCCGACGCACCGTGGCCAAGTACCGTGGCGAGCTAAATATTCTGCCCAGCCACATGCGGCGGAAATATTAGTCGATTGCGGAAAGCGGAAAACGGATTTCGGAAAGTTGCGGCTGCCTGCTCGCAAACGCGTTCGTAGTGCAAGGCGCAATTGTTGTAAGGCGCGACTGTGTGCCCTGCCATCCAATGCAACTACGGGTGGCGCGCGGACCTTCTTTAAAATCTGTGTTCCATCTGTGTCCATCCGTGGCTAAATAACTCTTGATGAATTCATCTCTCCGCTCCGCCGTGATTGCCGAATGGCGCGGTTTGCCCGAAAGGAAAACGCGACCAGACCGCTGGCACTCGCCCGCGGAGCTGGTCCCGAAGTTGATGCAGCGTTTGGGACTTCGCGAGCGCTTGCGCGAAACAGAAGTCATCGAAGCCTGGTCAAAAATCGTCGGTGACTTTATCGCCGCGCATTCTGCTCCGGTCGCGCTACGCGAAGGAATCCTCTACGTCCGCGTCCTCCAACCGGCATTGCACTACGAGCTCGAACAAATCTCCAAGTCTGAAATCCTGCGAAAACTAAAGCAACGCTTCGGCGGCAAGACGATCCGCGACGTCCGCTTCCGCGTAGGGTGAACTAACAAAATCGACTCTCACTGATACTGTTTTGCGCCGATCCGCCCAACGTGTTCGGAACACAATCAAAGATTCTGCACGTTTTCTGAACCTTCACAGCGCAGATTCAGGATACACGAATGAGGTCAGCAACCGTTGATCAAATCCCCTATGGGTTTTCCTTTACAGCCGAAAATGCAATCTGCTAAACCGTCGGATGGCAGGGGTTCGCGAGCGCACGCGGATGGGAATCGCGACGACAGATTTAATACCCCCCAAAAATGAAACCATCCCATCCAAGCGCGGTGGTCGCGATGACAATCGCTCTCGTCTTAGCAAATAGCATTTCTGCTGCGCGCGCTAGGGACTACGACGAGTTGATCCTAAACGGCAGGGATGAGATGCAAACGGCCGCAGATCAAGCGAAGTCAATCGAAACCCGCGAAGAGATGCAAGTCGTAATTAAGCTGTATGAACAAGCTGCAAGCACTTTTCGTGAAGCCGAGCAAGAGGACCCAAACAACCCTCTCGCTTGGTTTTGGCGAGGGGTGATTTACAACCGGATCGGTCAAGTAATTAAGAGATTCAACAAGGATAAATGTAAGGACGAAAGAGGTGCTCCTGCAGCCTTTTGTATTGCGTTGGACGAAATTAATCACGCTAAAAGGCTCGGAATGAAGCCCGCTAAAGAACCGACTCTCTTAATCCAACTGGCATTCGCTCAATTCAACACGGGTCAGCTTTTGGAAGCAAAACGCACCATTGATCAGTTTTTCTCTCTTGGTATTGGCAAGGAATTGGTGGACCAGGCGAAGCAACTGCAAGACGAAATTGGAAAAAACATCGAAGCGGTAAAAAAGGAGAAGAAAAAAGTATATATTTGCGGAAACGCACCCAAACCGTTCCTAACGCCCGCGCCTGGGGCCAGCTGTCCTACTGGCACGATTCAGTCGCAGTATTTGAAATCGATAACAACCGGTTTTGGCTACAACGGAAATGTCATCCCGTTGGGCAACGGTTTACCATTGCCTCCCGGATTTCCGCACAAGGATGCATTTTTCGAGGAATCAACACTTAACTTGGAAGCCGATTGGTTCTTTTATCATCCTGGTGGCTCCCACGGATTGGTGGATAAGCTTGCGGCAACTTACCTCGGCATCCACGACGCTTATATTGATTTATCTGCCGTGAACACTTTGATCCAGACTGGCGGCTTGAGTTACTGCCACTGCTTTAGCGAAAATACCTGTGGCGGATTTCAGGTAAAAGACGCGTGGCTGCGCAGCGACACAAAAAACCTCAGCAATATCCTAACCCTTCAGCCAAATGTCAGTTACGCTGAGAGCCCGGAACTTACAACCAAGCTCAGCTACAGTGCCATTCGCTACGATTATTCGATGACGCCAAAACAAGCATTGGCCATTCTAGATGGCTTCGGTCATCAACTTGCCACAGAGCAAACTTGGGCGCATTCAATCAGCGAGGGCGTCTGGTCGCCGGATGTGACCATAACGGCAAAATATTTGCATCAGTGGTTCGTCACAGAGGGAATCGTCGGGGACAAGCAACGCGATGATCCCTTTGTAAAGGTTGACTGGTGCATATTTAAAGCAGACGGCGTTTGTGCGATGCTTCGGAGCGTCAACTTGGCAGCGTTATATGAGTTTCGCCATGAGCAATACGAAAATGTCACGTTTCCGGCACTCAAAAATGGGACTAAATTGAAACGCCGCGATGACACTCACATAGTCGACGTTGCCCTCACACTTAAGCTGTTGTACGATGAACAAGTAACAAACAGACTCGAGGTCGTGTTGGACTATCAATCGAACATCAACGATTCTAATATCGCGACAAACGAATACGAGCAGCCGCGATTCATGGCATCATTAAAGGTTAACTTTTGAAGATAGCTTTATGGGTTCGGGAATTCTGAATATCACAGCATGTTGTTTCGTGGCGGTGTGGCCAATCGCGTTACACGGCCAGGGTCCCGATGCTCAGACCGTAACGCAGGCTATTCTGGATCAGCATAAGAGCGCCGATCCAACAAATTCTGCTCGCGCTTTGACAGGGAAAAGTCAGGAGTTCGACATTTCGAAGATTCCGCCTCCGTCAGGGCGGTCGCCGAAGGCAACTCGACCGTCACCGAAGACTTCACAGCGCATTCGCGAATTAGAAGAAAAGAAAAAGCAGTTTATCAGGGAAGAGATCAAAAAGCAGTCCACTGAAGCGAAATTCTTTGCTTTGGATGCCACAACGGCCCAGCGAAAAGCTAATCAAGACTGGGAAAAAAAGCCGGAGGGTGAAACCCTTCGACGTTTGAAAGCTGAAGTGGCTGAAGCCTCAAAAGCTCGGCGAAGGACACAGTTCGACATCAGTGATATTCCGCTGCCGCGTTCCAGTCCGAGGTAAGCGCCGCCGTTTGCCGTTCGTTTCGATCGCTCTACTAAAACCAACGCTTCGGCAGCAAGACGATCTGCCTCGTCCGTCTTCGCGTTGGCTGAAAAGCTAGCCGATCCTTCGTGGGGTTCTGATTTACAACGATGTGTTCTTTCTGCTAAAGCTAAGAACCGGAGAATCCTTTGCGAGAAACAAAGTTGGGACATCAATCATAAACATTGTGGCGCGAAAAAAGCCTCTAAGTAGAATCCTCGTTTCAGAGAATACTCTCAGTTTAAAGGAATGTACGTTCCTAATTGACCTTTACGATCGCTATGCTGAGCTATCGCCTCAGACAGATTACAGTGGTCGGCCCATTCTCCATTATTACACCCTTCGAGACGTAGATAGCGACTCAGCTAGCTGGGTGTATGGTGTAACCCTGCGATGCAAAGAAAAGATCGAGGTCGGCCTTCGTACTCCGGAATTATTTGTCGAAACGGTGGTCCTCGCGTCTTTATTTCCTGGGGATTCGCATATTCCGCACGCAGACAACGAGCGAGAAGAGGACGGGCGGTGGCTCCCGAATCACACGCCCCAACGAGATTACACGGCGCTTGTTTATCTGAATGACAACTTCACAGGAGGTGAATTGGTTTTCCCGGATCGTGATGTAGTTATCATCCCGAAGCCCGGTTTATTCGTTGGGTTTCCTAGCAATCACAAATTTGTGCACGCAGTGCCAAACGTTGTTTCTGGAAAACGATACTCTCTGCCAGTCTGGTTCACCATAAATTCAGCAAACGCTATGCAGGTTTGAACTCTTCAAATTTTTCATAGCGAGTGGCGACCACTTAGTGTGAATGTTGAGTTATTAGGTGCCGGCGCACCTCGCAATGGAACTGCTAAGCTTGGACGGGTGCCTCTACGTGCGACGATTTTCTGAGCAGTAACGCAGAAGGTCGCGGAACCTGAAATTGCTGAGCACCCGCTTCAGCGCTAACCTAACAAGTAACCAAACGGCAAGGTGCGGCGTCCAAAGGGCCTACTATGAAATTCCTTTCTCTTCTGTTTTTAATCGCGGTAACCGACTGGTCCGTTGGACAGGCGCCGATGGTTCAGGCGGTTGCCTACAGCCGCAGCACCACTCCGGGCATTCCGCCGGGCCCTGGCGGACTGGCCGACAATCCCCTTCCGGTCAGGTATTACATCTATGTCACCGTGGAGAAAGGAACATCAGTTTCTGTCAGCAGCGTATGCCTCAAATGGCAATCGTACGCGGCGAGCCTAAAGAAAGTGACCTCCCCGGTGATCGTTCCGCACGATCCCAACGCACCTACCGAGGCGAAGGACATGCTGGTCCCGAAGACCCAGGACGAGGTTTATCAGGTGAACGTGCAGGAACAAACAGGTCTGGCTTGTGAGGATCGGGCTCAGCTACTGGCGCGAGATAACGAGGTAGTGGTCGCTCTCAAGTCCGGCGGGACAACGCTGTATGCGCCCGCCAAGACAATCGTGGCGCTAGCTGCTGCCGCGGCGCCGTAAGCTACTTCAGCGGAGCTTCCCAGCATCCTCTGCCGTAAGTAGCCGCACGGATCACGTTGCTGCCGTAGAGAATCTCCAACCTATCCACGATCACATTCGGTAATCCCCACTTATAGGGCACCCAATCGACCAGGCCATCGTTGCGATAATAGACACCGGCATCCGTGCCGATGTAGACCGGGTTGTCCGCCTTTTTCTCATAAACGATGGTGTCCACCGGCATGTTAGGCAGCCTCCCGCTGATATTTTTCCAGGTTGTGCCTCCGTCCTGGGACTTGTACACCTTCTCCCCGGCGTAGTATCCGCTGAACGTCACCCACACCAGGTCAGGATCGGTGTCGCTCACGGTCACGTCGGTCAGATAGTTGGAGACCACTGGCAGACCGGCCGTGATGTCGTGCCACGGCATGCCTCCGGTGGTGGTGCGATAGAGTTTGTTTCCGCTCCCCGCATAGATGTAATTGGGATCGCTCGGCGCAACTTTGAGCGATACGAATGTGATAATATCAGCCAGTGTCTCGCTGATATCGGTCCACGCGGTGCCCTGATCAGTGCTCTTCCACACCTTGCACGTGGCAGCGTAGATGGTGGTTGCCCTAATCGGGTCCTGCTGCAAGGGCGTGACCCAGTTTCCGCCGCAAGGCGTATTGATGCCAACGAAGTTGGCGCCGCCATCGGTGCTACGGTACAGCTTGCCGTTCTGGATAGACGCGTAGATATTGCCTGCGTTGTTCCAGTCAATGAAGCCCCGCATTCCATCGGCGTTGGTGATACTGGTCCAGGTCCCGGCATCGTACTTCATGTGACCGTTGTCCTGCGCGCCCAGCTCCATGATCTTGGTCGTCTTACTGCTTCCCACCCCATAGAACTGGGTGATGGCCAGCCCCTTATTCAGGCTGGTCCAGGTCGACCCGGAATCGGTGTTTTTAAACAGCCCGCCGTCATTGCCGGCTAGGATGGTGGTGCCGGAACTCGGTAAGAAGCGCAGGGCATGGTTATCCAAGTGACCCGCCATGGGTACGCTGGCCCAAGTAGTAGCGCCGCCGTCGGTGGTCTTCTTGATGTCGTAACCGGCCACCCAGACGACTTTATCGCTGACCGGAGAGACCGCCAGTACGTTGTCATAGTAGCCATACAGGGTAACCCTTGGCGCCGTGGTGTTGGCCCAGGTGGCTCCCGCATCCGTGCTCTTCTGGACAGTGCCGTCGGTGCATAGAGTGTAGAGCGTCTTGGGACTGCTGTGAGCGATTTCGATGCTGTAGCGGGAGCCGGCACAAGTGGCGGTGGTTGCGGCAAACGTTTCTCCGGCATTGCTGCTCTTCATGACATGGCTGGTAGTGACGTAGGCAATTTTGCCATCGTTGTGCTGGAATTCCGCATCATAGGCGCTGGCGGTGACGACCTGGCTCCAAGTGGCACCGGCGTTATCAGTGCGATAAACGCCGTCACTAGTCGCGGCCAGCAGGATTTTGCTGTCGGTCGGATGAATTACTAGCCGGCGGATAGTCCGGTTCTGATCAATCCTCCAAGGCAGGCCGGTGTCGGACCACGTCGTTCCTCCGTCGGTGCTTTTCCTTACGCCAACACTGTATGTGCCGCCCCAGAACGGCGTTCCGTAACCGTATGGGTCGCTGGTAGCGACATAAAGTGTTTTCGAGTCGTTAGGGTCAACGGCTACATCTCCAACGCTCAACGTAGGCTGCGAATCGAACAGCGGCGACCACGCGGTCCCGCCCGTGGCGCTCCTCCATACACCCCCGTCGGGCGTACCGATGTAGATAATTTTGGAGTTCTTGGGGTCGAAGTTGATGGAATTCACGCGTCCCATGTTGGTGCCGCCGATGGCATCCGACGGCCCCAGAGATTTCCATACGACCGGCGGCTGTGCGGCCATCATGGGCCCAACAGCGGATCCAGCGTTCTTCAGCAGCTGCTTGTCTTCCTCCGGAATCCTCTCCCGAATCTCAGTTATGGCAGCCTGGTTCAGCCGGCCGCTGGGATAGGTGCGCTGCTCCATTAGCCATTCCCAACGCTTGAACAGCTTCTGCTCTTCAATTCCGACCCTGTCTTGGATTGCTTCCGCCTTTGCCAAGCGCTGCGTGGGCGCAACGTTCTCCTGTTCCATGGGTACCGGATGTTGTTGAGAGTATTCCTGGAACGCCTTCTGGAAATCTTTGAACGTCAATTCCTGAGGCGATTTTTTAGGCAGGTTAGCGGCCCATTGTTGGGCGCGCGCATTCAGCGGCGCAGCAGCAAGGAAACAGAGTACGGCAATAAAGCAATAAGGCGACAGCATTGTCTTCACGTCTCCAAAGTTGTTTACCATCCGCTCACGTGCAGGCTCAAGTAAATACCGTTGAGCTTAGCTGCTGCTGCTCATTTGCGGTTCGATAATTCGTGAAATTTGCGTTGGCTAATGCTTGTCGAAATTTGCTTGGATTCAACGTTGACTAACAGTGCGACTCTTCGGTAACGTCACTCTCTGCCGTGCCAACCGCCTTAACCAAACCTTTTGTCTGCCCGTTGTTGGCATCGGCTGCGCCCCTCACCTGCATTACAGTAGTCGCAGCTGTACTTCGACTTGAGGAAGCCATTTAGTAGCTAATGTTAGCTTGCTGCATCAAAACTCCGTTAAGATATCCCAGGGCGTCGGCATGAAAACAGCTTTAAGGCCTAAGGGAGAAGCTCCTCCGACGGAATCACGCCACAAATTGATCGCCTATCAGATATATGAGGGGGACTCCGCCCCAGTACGCCCTGCGCCCCGCGAACGCAGGTGGATGGAAGATGCAAATAAAAAGTTTCCCTATCGATGCCTTCCGTTAGTCATCGCGAACCAATACGGTTGGGAAATTCTATCTACACATCACGTCCGCGCGAGTTGGGATGGCACGTCGAGACCGGAAGGCTTGTACGTCGAAAGCCTATACGGGGATGGCCGCCTGCACTGCCATTCTCACTTCGGTGAAGGAGTGCTAACTTTTCAAATTCCATTCCTGTTCAAGACACCCGCTGGTTGGAATCTGATGGTTCGTGGTCCCACAAACAGCGCCAAAGACGGGATCGTAGCGCTAGATGGCATTATTGAAACAGACTGGGCTCATTCAACATTCACGATGAACTGGCGCTTTACGAGAGCATGCACGGTCGAATTCGCGCTGAGAGAACCGATTTGCCTATTCTTTCCAATTCAAAGAGGTGTGCTTGAGATGTTTCGTGGCGAATTTCGTATGTTGGAAGCCGACCGGAAATTGAAAAAAAAATTTCGAGAATGGTCTGCCAGCAGGGATCGGTTTCTCTCAGGGCTCGAAAAGGGGAACCCAGAGGTGATTGCACAAGGCTGGCAGAAAGATTACATGCGGACTGCCAAAGACAAAAAACCGCTCGCGCATCCGTTCGCAAGAAAACATCGTGGACCGAGGGAAACCTAGCGGATGATAATCGGCAAACATGTAGTTCGATTCTTTGGAATCAGCATGGTCAATTGTTGGATGGCGCCGCGTGTGTGTGCCTTGGAACCAAGGTTTGAGCATCGGAGAGAACATTTTCGCGTGGAGAACTGTTGAACTGTTTCTGCACTTCATTGCGAAGCGCAGCCGTAATTATCTCGTAAGAAGGCAAAGCGGAAAAAGATTTGTTCGAAAAACAGCGGTAATGCTCGTTACCTTCCCTCAGGTCACCTTATGATTGCGGCAGCCCTCGGAAGCGAAGAAACCGACGATTGGAACGATAAAATGTTCGATAAGCCATTAAGATGAAAAAGTGGAGTTTTTCCGATATGTTCGACGCTAAGTGCGACAAAGAATACTTTGCCAGATTATGCGTAGAGTTCCGACAGTCTGGAACGCGATTAGCAGAGGCCGCAAGCCGAGTGATAGATTCGGTAACTAATGGAAAATGCGACGGCATCCACAGGTTGAGTTTGGCGGTTTCGGATTGGTATAAAACGATTGCAAACGAAAGAGGATTGCCTGAAGCATCCAAACACGAGAGCATAAACAAGAGCGAGGGGAGCTAGAATGAACAAAAATAATGAGGAATGCGCTCGCACCCACGATCGTTTCAGCATCCATCGCCTACGTCCTCCACCCCGTCTCCTCCGTCGCTATCTTAGTTAAACCTAAAAGGAGGCTTGACATTAACGTAGAGGATAAGTCACATCTTGTGTATGACACAAAATACAATACCGCCAGGACCGCCACCGTCACCGCCAGGACCGCCACCGTCACCGCCAGGACCGCCACCGTCACCGCCAGGACCGCCACCGTCACCGCCAGGATCGCCTAAGAAGTATTGATGGAATTCGGCATTTCCGAATCGGCTGGCGCGTGAGAACTATCCGGGACCGGCTTAGACCCATAGCCTCCACGGGTTCTCGTGTTGACGAATTACAATCGGGGCGGGATCACCTCGGCGCGGGCGAAGCGACGAGTTTTTGGAAACGCGGATCATTCCGGAGCCGATCGAACATCGGATCGAGCCGGAGCAGCGCTGGAGTAAGTGGCATGTTGCTAGTGAATGGACCCGCGTACGGGATCGAGAGTAATTTCTGTATAGCCGCGATAGAGCGGTTGGGCTCTCCTATCTGCGCCGCCACCCGGGCGAGGATCTCGAGCGACGAAGGACCAGTCAAAGGGTCTTTCTCGATCGGATTCGCGGCCATAGCCCGCTCCGACAGAGCCAACGCGGCGGCTTTGTCACGGAGACCCATACTGACGAGCGCGAGATCTCCAATTAGGTAAGAATTCTCCGGCTGTTCTTTGAGGAAAGGTTCCAGTTCGCTGCGCGCTTGGCGCCAACTTTCTTCGGCGGCGGAATGGTCGCCGGCGACTTCTTCCGCCCAGCCTAACCAAAAGCGCAGTTCGCCATTGATATAGCCTAACGTTGGTTCAGGGTTAGCTAATATTTCCTTGAGTCGAACGATCATAGGCGCGGTGTGGCGCTCCAGGATCGCTTGGTAAACTTGCGTTTCCAAGACGTAGGGGTTATCGGCAGACGGGTGGAGCGGAGCGAGTAGTAGTGCGGCACGCGAAAGATTGCCTTGAGCTTGTGCGATAGCCGCCTTTTGCGAGAGGGTATCAGGATCATCTGGCGTAATATCTAGAACCTGATCAAGCTTTCGCAGTGCTTCGGGTAAGCGACGATGCTGAATAAAGGTAACCGCGTGCTGGGTGAGTAGGTGAAGGTTGCGAGGGTCGAGCCGCTCGGCTTCGTTGAAGTACGACTCGCTCCGGTCCCACTGACCTCGCCTCCGCTCAAGAAAGGCCAGTGACTCAAGAGTCCGGCTGCTATTGGGCAGGAGCTGGCGTGCCTGCTCAAAGTAACGCAGCGCAGTGTCGTAATCCTTCAGGCAAGCGTAGTGGTAATATCCCTTGGCATGCAGTGCCTCGCCGAGATTGGGTTGAAGAATGAGGGCGGTTTCGGCTGCCTGCCGTGCATCTTCACGGAGGGCGATCGTTGGTTGAAGAGCCTGGTTGCGGTAGCCGGCCGCATCAACGTATGACAGCAGCGCCCAACCAAGAGCGAACTTAGGGTCCAAGTGCACTGCTTCTTTTAGATATTTCTGCGCGCCAAGGGCGTTGGCGGGTGTGTCGGCAGTTTTCAGTGTATAAGCCAGCCCACGCAGGTAGGCATCGTAAGCTTCAGGATTGTCCGTCGGTTTGGCGGCGATCTCTTCCTCTTCCCGACCCGTGAGTTTCGCGCGCAGTTGGTCGGCGACCGCTTTGGCCACGTCACTTTCAACAGAAAAGATGTCAGTTAGTTTGCGATCAAAGGTGTCCGCCCAAAGATGTGAATCGGTGGCTGCTTTGATCAACTGCACATTGACACGCACGGCGTCGCCACTCTTCTGTACGCTGCCTTCCAAGATATGAGCGACCCCGAGTTGCTTCGCGATATCGGGCAGATTTTCCGGCGTACTTTTGTAATGCTGTGTCGATGTACGCGAGATTACCTTCAGATCCGCGATCTTCGATAAGCGCGTTAGGATCTCGTCCTGAATGCCGTCGGCGAAGTAGGCGTTCGCTTTTTCTTCGCTTCGGTTTTCAAAGGGTAAGACCGCGATCGATTTTTCGGGAATCGCCGCCGCCTGCGGTAATGGGTTGGTTTGCCGCTTAAACGGTTCGAAGTACCAGCCAGCTAGCACGAGAAGAAAGAGCGCTGCGATGCAACCGACAAGCAGACCTTTCTTCGAGACTTTGCCAGGAGCCGTGCCTGTTCTTGTCGGCCTTGGGGCAAGCTGCAGCCGCTGCGCAACCTCTGCTGCCGATTGCGGACGTTGCGAGGGATCTTTTGCAAGGCAAGCCGCGACCGCTTTCTCCCAAATCTGTGAGACGAACGCTGGCTCCATATCGAATTCTTTCCGCCGAGCGGTCATCGAGGGAGGGACTCGCTCACAAATTTGCCGGTCGATATTCCCCGAATAGAACGGCGGCTTGCTGGTGAGCAATTCATAGATGCTCGCGCCTAACGAGTAGATGTCGTCGAGGTGCGTACAACGCTCACCGCTCAACTGTTGTGGGCTCATATACACGAGCGTGCCACTTCGGCCCTGTTCCGCGGTTAGCCGGCTGACTGAATCAGTGAGACTGCGCGCTATGCCAAAATCCGAGATCTTCAGATCGCCGCGTTGATTGACAATCAGGTTTGCGGGTTTCAAGTCACAATGGATGACCTTCGCGTGGTTGTGCGCGTAATCGAGTGCGTCACAGAGTTGACTCATCCAAGTAGTTATCTCATCTGGCTCGAAGACCCTTCGCTCTTTCTCAGCTCGCAAGTTCGATAGCGTTTCTCCATCGATGTACTCCATGGCAATGCCGCCCGAGTGTTCGTCATGTACGAAGTCGTGAATCCGAACGATGTGCAGATGCGTCAATTCCAGACAGCGCTTCGTCTCATGTTTAAGTTGATCCAACAGCGCACGATCCTGGATCATCAAATCGGGAAGAAATTTCAGCGCGACATTGCGCTCCAGCTCGTCATCGTGCGCCAGCCAGACAATCCCCATTCCACCTCGCCCCAGGACCTTGATTAGCGTGTAGCGGCCAAAAACTTTTTGGCCGCCGGTAAACTCACGCGAAGTCGCGCTTACGACATCGCTTGCGTGTTGGTTACTCACTTTGAATCCAAGTATACATCATCAAGGTGGGAAGCTAAAAGCTAGAAGACTCCATTTCTAACGTTGTTCAGGTCCGCGTATCGGGTGGTGCTTCTCGATGCCGGTCATTTCTGCCAAACATTCTGTCTCGTGGCGACTTGGCTGGGTCTCGCGCCATTTTGCACTGCCGCACTGAAGGACACCGTAATCGAAAAAGATCTCGGGATAGATGGCATCCACAAGTCCGTGCTTTATGTAGCGGGAGTCGGTCTTCCTGCTACTTCGGTCCGAGCGAAGCGACAATTTTCTCGAAGCGCGGATCGCCCCGCAGAGGGTCCCAATAAGGATGAAGCTTGAGAAGGCCGTAGCTAAGCTCGTTAGGCATGCGCTCCACCGCGGCGATCTGTTCGATGGCCGGATCTCTTTCACCGGCCCAGGTATAAATTTGCGCCAAGTTAACAGCTAAAGCCATGCCGGTAATGGCGTCCTTGGAAATGGGCAGCAATCCGCAGGCGCGCCGTCCTTCCTGCAGTGCCTGTTCCTTGCGTCCAAGACCAGCATCGATCACTCCCAAAAGGCTGATAGCGGCCGCGAAGTCGGGTTCCTTCGCCAAAATCTTTTCGAGTTCGCTCCGAGCGGCGATAAACGCAGATTGCGCTTTCGCTGAGTCACCCTGCCAACGGGCGACGACACCCTCCCAATAGGCGCGCGGACAGTTGAGGCCGTAGTCGGTGGTCACACCATCACGCGGGTAGTTTGTCAGCGCGCGCGCGCCCGCGGCGGCAGTCCGTTCGCAGAGAGCATAAAGAGGGCTATCCACATCCGGTGCGGCGCTGGGATTTTGAGCAACCAACGTGGCCAGCGTGTTCTGAAAAGGTTTAATGTCCGCCCGCCAGTCCAACTCAACTAGCGCCCGAAGTATGCGAGTGTATTGGTCGCCTGGCATAATACTCAGTGCTCGATCGTAAGTTCGGGCTTCGTCCGCATAGCGACGCTGTGACTGGTAAGTCACCGCGAGTTGCTGGAGAATAAAAAGGTTGCGCGGATCCAGCTCAAGCGCGCGCTCGATGTTGCGCGTCGAGTCTTCCCAATGTCCTTCTCGGCGATCGATTAAGCCTGTGTAAAGGAATACTTCGGCATCGTTCGGTAGGCTGCGTCTGGCGATAGCCAGCTCGCTGCGAGCCCGTGCGTAGTCGCGGAAGCCATAGTAGTAGTAGGTCGCCAGCGCGCGATGAGCTTCGCCGGCCTCCGGCTGAAAACGCAACGCGGTTTGTACTGCCGCGTTAGCCAGATCGAGACGGGCCGGGGTGTGGTCATGCCCCGTCCAATAGAGAGCGCCATGCACTCTGGAGAGCAGGCACCAGGCAAGCAGAAACTGCGGATCCCGGGCGACAGCTTCATCGAGTAGTTGGGCCGCTTGCGGAAGCTTCTGCTTCGCGTGGAGTGGATCCGTGACGTCGGCCCAAAGAGCTTTGGCACGCTCGTAAAGGTCGAAAGCCGCGAGGTCAGTGGTGGGCGCCTTCTCGATTGCCGCCTTTTCGCTTGGAGAAATTTTGGCTTGTAGCTGATCGGCGATCGCCTTGGCGATTTCGCTTTGTATGGCGAAGACGTCAGCTAAATCGCGGTCGTAATGCTCCGCCCAAAGGTGGGCGTCGGTTCTAGCATCAATCAGCTGTGCGCTCACACGCACACGCTTCCCGGCTCGTTGCACACTTCCTTCGAGTACATGCGCGACGCCAAGTTGCTGGGCGATCTCGCGAAGGTTGCGTGTTGCCGCATTCTTGTATTGCATCACGCTTGTTCGGCTAATTACTTTCAGGTCGGCGACCTTAGCGAGGTCGGTAAGGATTTCGTCTTGGACACCATCAGCGAAGAAGGCGTTCGCCTGATCCGTGCTCAAGTTTTCAAATGGGAGCACGGCGATTGATTTTACCGGAATCGCCGCCGCTTGTGACACAGGTTTGGCTTGCTGCTTCAATGCTCCGAAGTACAAGCCAGCGAGCACGAGTATCGAGAGAGCCGCCATACCACCGATAAGCAGAGCTTTCCTGCTTGAGCGCTTGCCAAGGACCCTCCTTGTTGTTCTTGTCTGCCCTGCGGCAAGCTGCAGCCGCTCCGCAATCTCTGCGGCCGATTGCGGACGCCGTGACGGATCCTTTGCCAGACATGCTGCGACCGTGTCTTCCCAAACTTGGGAAACCAATGCTGGCTCGATGTCCAATTCTTTGCGCCGCTCCGTCATCGAAGGAGCAACTCGCTCGCAAATCTGCCGATCGATGTTCCCCGAATAGAATGGCGGCTTACTCGTAAGCAGTTCATAGATGCTCGCGCCTAGCGAGTAGATATCGTCCAGGTGCGTGGAGCGCTCGCCATTGAGTTGTTGTGGGCTCATATAAACGAGCGTGCCGCTGCGGCCTTGCTCCACGGTTAACCTGCTCACTGAATCGCCCAGACTGCGCGCTATACCAAAGTCCGATATCTTTAGATTGCCGCGTTGATTGACCATCAGGTTTGCGGGCTTCAAGTCACAATGGATGACGTTCGCGCGCGTGTGCGCATAATCGAGTGCGTCACAAAGCTGACTCATCCAGATAGCGATCTCATCCGGCTCGAAGACCCGTCGCTCTTTTTCAGCCCGGAGGTTCGATAATGTTTCTCCATCGATGTACTCCATCGAAATGCCGCCGGAGCGTTCGTCATGCACGAAGTCGTGTATCCGAACGATGTGCGGATGTGTCAGTTCGAGGCAACGTTTTGTCTCGCGCCTGAGCTGGTCGAACGCGGCACGATCGTGAATCATCAAGTCGGGAAGAAATTTGAGCGCGACATCGCGCTCCAGTTCTTCGTCGCGCGCAAGCCAGACTATTCCCATTCCGCCTCGCCCGAGGACCTTGACCAGCGTGTAACGGCCAAAAACTTTCTGTCCGCCGGAAAACTCACGCGAAGTCGCGTATGCGACGTCACCCGCGCGCTCGTTAGTCACCTTGCAATATTATTCATGCTTAAGATGGAAAGAAAGATCAAAGCTGCGGTAGAGGTGGAGCAGGTAGGAATGGTAAGATTTACACGCTGTAAGGCAACAGGTACGCCGGGCGTTTCCATCCGGTATGATTTTTGCGTGGTACTTGACTCGACTGTTTTCTCTTCGATAGGAGGTCGATGCCGACCGTACGTGAGCGAGGCCGAACCACAGCTGGTCAGAAGTAAAGCCGAACCTAGACACAAGGATTTGAATCCGTCGGTATTTTTAACGTGCGTGTTTGTAACGTCGCAATCGAACGCACTTGACAAAAAGAAACAGAGTCGAAATCCTGCATGATTATGGCAACAAAATCAGGAAAGCCCGCCAGAAAGGCGGCGAAGAACAAGGTAACAGTGACCGAAAATTCGATTACTATCACACTGACTAGCGCACAGAAAAAGAAGGTGAAAGAAAAAATTCGCAAATCCGGTGTAGCGAAGTTCAAAATCAAGGAAATAAAGATCACGAGTATTCCGAGCATCCAAGTGGGCGACAAACCGGTTCAAATCTGAGCGCATCGGTATTAGATTTCACCCGTACCGGACAAAGAGGTGATCACTCGGATTTTTTGTAGTCGTTAACAACGGTCTAGCCAGTCATGGCGAGCACGCATTTCCGCCTATGAAGATCGTGTTCGTGCAAAACTTCCTTCTCGATAACAGCGGATTAACAAGCCCTGATAATTTTTACCCTCATCTTGGGTTGATCTCACTGATCGCCGAGCTTGAGAAGTCGCAACATAAACCGGCTCTCTACGATCCGATGCTGCAGTTGCACAGAGGAAAGTTAACGCTTGATAGCTCGATTTACGACGATGTTGCTGAACAGCTGCTTAACATTCAGCCCGACGCTGTCGGCCTTACCGCGCTCGGTTGTAACTTCGTTGCTGTTGTGAAGATCGCACGATGCATAAAACAGCGCAGCCCCAACACGTTTGTTTTGTTGGGCGGTCCGCATCCAACTGTCCTCGAGTCGCCAATTATGACTAAGTTTAGCGATTTCGATGTGCTTGTCCGCGGAGAGGCCGAGGAGACAATTATTCCTCTGTTGGATGCACTTGACGCGCAAAGCGATTTGTCCGCGATACCTGGCATCAGTTATCGGGACGGGCCCCGGGTCTGTCGTTCAAGGGTCGAGGCCAGTGTAATGGATGTCGATCGACTGCCGCTAGCGGCATTTCATTTTTATCCGATACATGAGCTCGGGCTACGTACAATGCGAGTCGAGGCAGGGCGGGGTTGTCCGTTCCACTGTACGTTCTGCTCTACGGCGACGTTTTTCGGCAGAAAGTACAGAGTTAAAGCCGCTGGAAAGCTCGTCAGCGAATTGAAATGCCTTAATAACACTTACGGACTGACTGATTTTTCGCTGCAACATGATCTCTTCACTGTAAATCGGCGAAAAGTCCTTGAGTTTTGCGAAGAAGTCAGGCCATGCAGCTTTTCGTGGACGTGCTCGGCGCGCATCGATTGCGTTGATTCAGAACTACTGAGTGAGATGGCTCGTTCCGGATGTCGGGGCATATACTTTGGTGTTGAAACAGGATCGCCGAGTCTTCAAGAGGTAGTAAAAAAGCGCCTCGATATCAGTTTGCTACATCCCACACTGACACAGGCCAAGGAACTCGGAATCAGTGTAACGACGTCCTTTATTACAGGGTTTCCTGAAGAGACTGTTTCAGATTTGAAAGCAACCCTGGATTGCTTGGACAGTTGCCTTCGGATTTCACCAGCTACGACATCTTTGCAGTTACATCTGCTCACACCGGAGCCGGGAACGGCACTCTATGAAGAGAACAAGAATCAGCTGTTATACGACGGACACATTAGCGACTTCAATTTCCCGCCTTTGGCAGCAGATGAGCCGGCATTGCTTCGCAACAATCCGGAAATCTTCATGAATCACCATTTTTACAGGACGGAACTGCCACGAACAATGACCACTGGCGTAACAAGTGCACTCTCGCATTTGTCTGCTCTTGGGGGACCATTATTGCAAGCTGTGTTGGAATGTCTCGAAACCACATTATCAAACCTGCTTTTCACGATTCTATCGCGTTGCGAGAAAGGTCGCGTTACGCACGAAGAGGTGTTTCAGAAACTGCTTCTATTAATAATTGAGAGGCGATCAAGGCGCAGAGTTGTTGAACAATTGGTCGAGTTTGCGTGGGCGCATCTTCGCGCACGGCAGCCGGAAAACAATTCAAACGCACAACCAAGGCCAAACGGATCCGACGGGGACATCTGTGTCGCTCGTGGCACTACGCTCTTTCGGAACACGTTCGATATTCCCACGGTACTCGATCGTATCCACCATCGGGTGGCGGCGTGGCGCTCAACGTCTGCGCGCTCCACCAGCCATAACTTTGTCGTATATCGTGGAACATCTGGTTATGAATCCAAGACACTTCAAGTCGGAGACAATGTTGCAACGATCCTTGACGTACTTACCAGGCCACGGCGAAAAGGATGGATTTTGAGAAAACTCCCGGCGGCAGATGCGCAGGCGACAAATGGCGCGATTGTCGATCTTTTAAGACGCGGAGTTCTGCACAATTGCGCGTAAGGTACGGCAACAAGATTCTATTTGATTGCAACCGGTTTCGCTGACTCCGCGACAAGCTGATCAAATCGTGGATCGCCCCGCAAGGGATCCCAGTAAGGGTATAGCCGCAACTCTCCGTACGAAAGCGGCGCGGGAATTTGTAACAGGCTTTTCAATTCGTTCAGTGCAGCGCTCGTGTTTCCGGTCCAAGCATAGACTACCGCAAGGGTTTTGATTAGTTCGGCGTGCGTTAATGGGTCCTTATCAGCCGGTAGCAGTTCGAGCGCCCGCTGTGCTTCGCGCAGTGCTTCATCCTTGCGTCCGAGCGCGGCATCAATCATTCCCAGGACGCAAAGTGCCTGTGGATAATCTGGTTCCGCTTGGACGATCTTCTCCATCTCAGTCCGCGCCGCAACAAATGCGTTCTTCGCAGCGCCCGCGTCTTTAAGAGCCCGCGCGGCCAATCCTTCGTAAAACGGACGGCAAAGTCTAACGGTAATTGCAGTTATTCCTTCACGCGGGATCAAAGCCAGAGCCTGCTGAATTTCGGCCGCATTGCGTTCGCAAAGCGCATGAACGAGCCAGTCTTGAGCGAAAGCGGCACCTGCGTTCGGATCTTTGGCGATGATATCCTGAATAATCGCATGTAACTGCCTGGTATCCGCGTGCCATTCAAAATCCACTCCGCCCCTCGCAACACGCATTAACGGATCATTAGGGGTTATGGCCAGGATGCGGTCCAGGACAGTGGCCATATCGGGAAATTGGCGAAGCAACTCGTAGCCTTGCGCCAAGCCGTGCAGGATTTCTATGTTTCGTGGATCGACTTGCGCAGCGCGTTCTAAATTTTGGATATGCTCTTTCCAATGTCCCTGTCGCCGATCCATATAACCGGCAAGTGCAAACACTTCGGGGTCGTTCGGCAGGGTGCTTCGCGCTATTTCCAGCTCTGACCGAGCGCGATTGTAATCAAAATAACAGTGATAGTAGACCCACACGGCAGCGAGGTGGGCTTCCCCTCGATCGGGTCCCAATTCCAGCGCTTTTCTCATAGCCTCATTTGCCTGCGCGAGCCGGCCAGCCGTGTGGTCAAATCCCGTGTAATAAAGCTCTTGATGGACGTACGCCAGTTTGCAATACGCTAGCAAAAACGTTGGGTCACTGCCGACAGCCTCTGCCAGTAGGTGTTCAGCCTGAAAAAGATATCCGCCTTGGCGGGTATCAGTGCTGACTGCAAGCAGCGTCTTGGCGCGGACATAATAATCATAAGCAGCAAGATCACTTGTCGGCGGTTGCTCAATCGCGGCTTTCTCCCTTGGCGACAGCTTAGCCTGAAGCTGATCAGCGACCGCCTTCGCAATCTCGCTTTGGATCGCAAAAACGTCCGCGAGGTCGCGGTCATAGGTCTCCCCCCAAAGGTGCGTGTCGTTCCGGGCATCGATCAATTGCGCATTCACTCGCACGTGATTCGCGACACGTTGCACGCTCCCTTCCAGTATATTCGAGACGCCAAGTTGCTGGGCGATCTCGCGAAGGTTGCGTGATGCCGTATTCCTGTACTGCATCACGCTTGTGCGGCTAATTACCTTCAGATCAGCGATCTTGGCGAGATCGGTGAGGATTTCGTCCTGGATACCATCAGCAAAGTAGGCATTGGCTTTTTCCTCGCTTCGGTTTTCAAACGGCAAGACGGCGATCGATTTTTCGGGAATCGCGGCTTCTTGCGATACAGGTTTGGCCTGCCGCTTAAACGCTCCGAAGTAAAAGCCAGCAAGCGAGAGAACGCAGAGTGCTGCGATGCCACCGACAATCAGCGCTTTCCTGTTTGAGCTCTTACCACGAGGCCTGCTTATTCTTGTCTGCCCTGAGGCAAGCTGTAGCCGTTGCGCAACTTCTGCGGCCGATTGGGGGCGGCGTGACGTGTCTTTCGCCAGACATGCTGCGACCGTATCTTCCCAAAGCCGTGGAACGAACGCCGGCTCGATATCGAATTCTTTTCGCCGCTCGGTCATCGACGGAGCAAGTCGCTCGCAAATTTGCCGGTCGATGTTCCCCGAATAGAAGGGCGGCTTGCTCGTAAGCAATTCGTAGATGCTCGCGCCCAACGAGTAAATATCGTCCAGATGTGTATTGCGTTCGCCATTCAGTTGTTGTGGGCTCATATAAACGAGCGTCCCGCTCCGGCCTTGCTCCATGGTTAGCCGGCTGACTGAATCAGTGAGACTCCGCGCTATACCAAAATCCGAGATCTTCAGATCGCCTCGTTGATTCACCATCAGGTTTGCGGGTTTCAAGTCACAATGGATGACCTTCGCGTGATTGTGCGCATAATCGAGTGCGTCACAGAGTTGACGCATCCAAGTGGCGATCTCATCTGGCTCGAAGACTCTTCGCTCTTTCTCAGCTCGCAAGTTCGAAAGCGTTTCGCCATCGATGTATTCCATTGAAATGCAGCCAGAGCGTTCGTCATGCGCGAAGTCGTGGATCCGAACGATGTGAGGATGCGTCAATTCCAAGCAACGCTTCGTCTCACGCTTAAGTTGATCCAACAGCGCACGATCCTGGATCATCAAATCGGGAAGAAATTTCAGTGCGACATTGCGCTCCAGCTCTTCATCGTGCGCCAGCCAGACAACCCCCATTCCACCTCGCCCGAGCACCTTCACTAGCGCGTAACGGCCAAAGACTCTTTGTCCGGTGACAAACTCACGCGACGTCGCTGCTGCGACACTGCCACTGCGCTCGTTAGTCACCTCGGGAGCATATTCATGATTAAGATGGAAAGAAAGGTTAAAGCCAAGTTAGGATGGGCAGGTAAGAATGACGAAGTTAGTCACCGCGTTGGCTGCCCGAGGTCACGAAGTGACTGCTTCGATTTGAGCCAGCGCCGTTGGCGCTAGCTAGACGCAGCGCTACGCCTCTTCGTAGTCCCACTGGACAGCGGGGAGCTGTTGGCTTACGAATGCGCCAACCGCAATCGACTCTGAGTGTTCGTGAGTGTATGGAAGCAGCAAAGCTTTATTTTATTATTTTCGGCGTTCTGACAATCGCTGGCGGGATTGTCGGTTACGTAAAGGCGGGCAGCGTGGCGTCGATCATTGCCGGCTCAATCACTGGGGTGCTATTGCTAGTAGCTGCATTTCTGTTGCCCGAGCATCGCGCGATTGGATTGGCGAGTGCACTGATTCTCTCGCTTTTACTCGCGGGGCAGTTCGTTCCCAAATTTCTGCGCACCGGAAAGGTGATGCCCGCGGGCATCATGTCGATCCTGAGCGTGATCGGGATCGTTGCGGCAATCGTCGCCTGGGTAAAAAAGTAATCGCGTGGCAAGAATTCGCCTTCGGACATGGCGGCGGCTGGTGCTGGTTATTTTCGCCGCGCTTTTCGCCGCAATTGTTTACCGCTGGGTCTCGCTCGAGCGACTGCAACGGATGGCGCCTCCTGAAATATCCACGACGCCAACACCTGAACCGACGCCGACCCGGCCGCCCGTGATCACCGGAAAATTAGACACCGGCAAGCTATTCAATGGGATTACGCTTCATTCCACAGTCGAGACGGTCCCAGGGGCCGACGCGACGACCGAACGCAACCAGCCCGACAGTTACACACTCGATCTAAGGCTACAGGCACGCGTGCCTTCACCGAACAAGACAATCGAGGAACTGGCGAAAGTCAGCCCGCAGTTACCCACATTGTTGCCCGGTTTGGCGTCAATGATTTCGTCCGATCCGGTCTCACCCCTTTACGCACAGCTTTACGACGCCAAAATCAGAATGCTACGCGAAAACCTTGTCCGCCTGGATCTGCTTCTGTCACGGCACAATTTCTTCGACTGCCAGACTGTGCTGCAGCTTCAGCATCCGCAGAGTCACCGAAAAGCGCTCGTGCTCCAAGCAGACATGGACGTGGACGCTGACGGTTCCGATGGAGATCGGATGCCGGTAGGCACTGGCGCGCCGGCAAATTTCAAACCGTTCACCAGTTATCGCTGGCCAAAGAAAACCTCGGGACCCAACCCTTACCTCGCTGGGACGGAGGATACATTGAAACGCGCGGAAGATGAGTATGCGCTTGCAACTACCACGCCCGTACGAAAGCGCGACCTGCGTAACAAGATTGCAGAATTGCGCGCGGAGGTGGGCACACTGAAAAAGTACAGCTTCCTTATTGGCGCGACCGACCCTTTCATCGTGGTGCCGGGCGCATTTACGCATGCCAACGAGCCGGTAAAACTCGGCGATTATGCGCTGGTGGTTTTCGGAGATTCGATTTATCCGGCAATTGTCGGCGATGTAGGACCGAATGATAAAGTTGGGGAGGCTTCGCTGCGCATCGCAAAGCAGATCAACGCGCTTTCGACGCCTTACAATCGCCCCGTGAGCGATCTCAAGGTGACCTATATCATTTTTCCTGGAACTGCTGATAAGCCAGCGGACTCGCCCGATTTGGACAAACTGCAGGCGCGGTGCGAAGCGCTAGTCAAAGAGATCGGCGGCGCGACTGTGCCGCTGCATCACTGGGAAAAAATCATCCCATCGCCCACTCCGAGCCCAACGCCGAGTCCTTCCTCGTCGCCCAACGCCACAGCGTCTCCTGCGCCAAGCGCGTCGGGCACGCCATCTGCCTTCCCATCGCCGACGTTTGCATTTCCCATTTCGAGTCCCGCAGCGACCGCCCCGGCTAATTCGACGCACGCGTCCACGAGTTCCCCCGCCGCTACCCGAAGTCCAATCAAGAAGCGGAAGCCGTGAATCTGATTATCCGCGATGCTGTTGAGGCGGACCTGCCGGCGATTGTCGAAATCTACAACGCCACTGTGCCGACGCGGATGGTGACAGCTGAGCTTGAGCCGACTACCGTCGAAGCACGTTTGCCATGGTTTCGTGAACATTCGCCGGAGCAATATCCCTTTTGGGTCGCGGAATCTGAGGGCCGGGTGATTGGCTGGCTCGATTTCAAAAAATTCCTGCCGCGGTCTGCGTATCGTGGCACGGCAGAGATCAGCGTTTATGTCGACGAAGAGTTCCGACGCCGGCGCGTGGCACAGGGATTATTGGAGCACGCGATCGGCCGCGCGCCATCGCTGGGGATCACAGCGCTTATCGGTCTCGTCTTCGGGCATAACGAGCCGAGTTTAAAATTGTTCGAGCGTCTCGGCTTCGAGCGCTGGGGATTTCTCCCCGGGATTGCGCGGTTCGACAGCGTAGAGCGCGACCTCGCCGTGATGGGGTTGCATTGTCCCGCGCGCGAGCATGGGGACGCATGGCGGACGGGTGGCTACAGCGAAAGTTTAAGTCTGATGCATACCCTGATGGAGTATCGGCACCAGCCGATTCACGCCGAATTGCTGAAGATCCGCGACAAGTATTCGATGTTGCATCTTGATGTGCTGATTCTCGTCTATCACTTCGCAAAGATTTGCGCGGGCGACATTCTGGAGGTTGGTGCTTTTCTTGGCGGTGCGACCATCGCCGCGGCTTTCGGTGTGCGCGATTCGGGCCAGCAAAAAAAACTGATCGCAATCGAGCCAGGTGGAAGCGTGAAACACAAACGACTCGGCACGCGCAATGTCTTGCGCGATTTGGGGCGCAATCTTGCCAAACACGGCGTGTCGGAAATGGTCACGGTCATCAAGGGATATTCGTTTGATCCCGCAACGGTCTCCGCAGTTCAGCAGGCACTGGGTCCCGATGAAGTTGATCTTTTTATTCTCGACGCCGACGCCGCCAAACGGCGTGACATCGAGTGCTACCGCGACACATTCGCCAACAGCTGTTGGATGGTCATTGACGATTACTATGGCGCCGATTCCAACGAAAAGATCACGCCGAGCCGGGCGGATGTGGATGCGTTAGTCCAGGCGGGCTGCTTAGAACCTTTGGGGTTTTACGGATGGAGTACCTGGGTGGGACGGTGGCGCGGAGTTGCCGCGGGAGTAATTGGTTAGAGGGTTACATCCTTACAAGCGGCACGTTCTGCAGCTTTGTAACTTTGTAACTCGTTTAACGTTTCACTCTCCTTCACACGTCTTCGGGCCCGACCACGAGATGAATCACGCCGTTCGGGGCAGAGATGAAGAAGCCGTTGAAATCCTCGCGGAGTTGCTCGACTTCATCGCGTCCTATCACGCCGTGCACTTTTAGAAATGCCGCGGCGGCTTCGGTGTCGTTCGTTTCTAATTCCAGCCAGATGTCTGAATGACTCAGGTTCGGGACGCTGTCGATCCAAAGCCGGTTCGGTCCGAATTGGAAAATGCAACCGTCCTTTTCCTCCTCGATCAAAGGCAAGCCGAGCGTATCGCGATAGAA
>QHNQ01000064.1 GCA_003218135.1 Verrucomicrobiota bacterium | reverse complement strand
CGAAATCAGTGGACAGGCTGAGTTCTTTCCAGGACCTTGCTTCTTCTAGGCGTGCGAGGTCGTTTTTCTCCGCCCCGTTGTACGCATCGCTGCCGAGCAACAGTCGCAATGGAGGTTTCTGTTCCTGCGTCAGTCGCACGATCGCTTGAGCCGCCTTTTTCGGATCGCCGGGCTGCTTACCGTTGTAGTCGCGTTGAAACTTGGCGGTTGCTCCAACAGTCGAGTCGTAGTCGGGATTTCCTTCGCTCAATTTGGTGGAACTGCCGGCGAAGTCCGTGCGGAAGCCACCCGGCTCAACGATGGTGACCTTGATGCCTAGCGGCGCCACTTCGCGCGACAACACTTCTGAGAAACCCTCGACACCCCATTTCGCGGCCGAATAGGGCCCACGCCCTGGAGGCCCGATCCTGCCGCCCATCGACGAAAACTGAACAAAATGACCGGCTTTCCTTTGGCGGAAGTACGGAAGAGCGGCCTTCGTCACGATGATCGTCCCGAAGAGATTCGTTTCGATTTGTGCGCGAAAATCCGACATCGGCGTGTCTTCGACGGACGAAAGATTGCCGTATCCTGCGTTGTTGATAACAACCTCCAGCGAGCCAAAGGCACCGATCGCCGCCTTCACTGCGCTCGCTGCCGCGGACTCGTCGGTCACGTCCAGCGCGAAGAGCTTGATCTGGTCACCGTGGCGCTCCGATAGGTCATGTAGAGACTCGATGTCCCTAGCTGTCGCCAACACTTTATTACCCGCCGCAAGGGCCGCTTCGACAATCGCGCGACCCAGACCGCGAGAACTGCCCGTCACTAACCAAACTTGCGCCATTCATCCTCCTATTATTCGCAATTGGTTCCTCAGGATATAAGAACTCATTGCGAAGTCGTAGCTATGTCGAAATCGCACGTGCCGCGCCCCGCGCAACCAGCATGCAACTTGTGATCAGATATCCGGCGTTGGCTTCATCTATGCATTTCGGTCTGGCTTTGCGACCGCTTAAAGCGGCTTGCATATTCGCCGGCAGTAATGCCGAGAACACGTAGAAACGTTCGGCGCATGGCAAGAGGCGTCTGAAATCCACAAGCATCCGCGATCTCCTTAAGACCCATCGCGGAGCTATCGATCATTTGCTGTGCCGCCTCCACGCGCATGCGATCGACGAATTGCCCTGGATTCATTCGCGTTTCGCGGAGACAAACACGGGTGAAATTGCGTGAGCTCATTCCCATTCGTTTAGCAAGTCTTTCAACGCTTAAATTCTCACGCAGGTTCTCGATCATCCAAACCTGCAGTTCGCGGAGCGGCTGCGATGTTGCCGCTTGCCGCGAGAGCATATGGCTGTATTGGGACTGTCCGCCCGGACGAACGAGAAACATCACCAATATCCGTGCGATTTCGAGAGCAACCTGGTGACCGTGATCCTCTTCTACGAGTGCCAGCGCCAAGTCCATCCCAGCCGTAATACCTGCCGACGTATAAATCGACCCATCTCGCAAATAAATCCGATCAGGCTCAACGACGACGGAAGGATATTGCCGCGAAAGCTTGTCGCAATAGGCCCAATGGGTGACTGCCCTTTTGCCGTTAAGCAGTCCAGCGGCTGCGAGCACGAACGTTCCGGTACAGATAGCCGCCACCCGACGCGATCGAGATGCCAACCCAATGATGCGGTGGAGATATTCGTCGTCATACAGTTCGTCATTCGCCCCTGGGCCGCCCGCAACCACTAGTGTATCGATCTGAGCCCCCAGCTTTGTGAAGGGAACGGCATCCGAGATTTTGAATCCATGATTCAGTTGCAATTCCGTTGTGCCTTCCGGGCTGGCCACGGCCACTTCGTACTCTGGAGCGAATTTAAACACCTCGAGCGGACCTGCAAGGTCCAGCATGTCAACGGGCTGCGGACCAGTAATTACGATTCTCCTCATCTACGCCCCCTCGATCCATTAAGCCGTGTCCGAACCTGTGTCCGATTTTGATTCATCTATGTCGTAGCGTTGAAGTCTTGTTGGAAGTTAGTGTTGCCCTCGTCATCTACACACAGCCACGAAGCGGGAGTCAACGATCTCTCTGACCTTTCATAAACCAAGGTCAGTCCCGATCACAGGAGCATCGGATGCGAAATACGTATCGCGCGATGGAAGTAACTTCGCCAGGGGTTTTCTCCTTAGTTGAAAGAAAGATTGCTGTCCCCAGCGCTGGACAGGTGCGTATCCGCGTCGAGGCTTGCGGTGTATGCCATTCGGATGCGGCAACCGTGGAAGCGCAATTCCCCAACCTTTCTTATCCGCGCGTGCCTGGCCACGAGGTTATCGGACGAATAGAGGAAGTGGGTCCTGGCGTGACAGCGTGGAAGGTCGACCAGCGTGTCGGAGTTGGATTTTTCGGAGGTGAAGACGGGACCTGCGAGGCCTGCCGCCGTGGTGAAACCGCCTATTGCCAAAATGCAATTATGACCGGCATCACAACTGACGGTGGCTACGCGGAAACGATGATTGCGGAGGCACGCGCGCTTGCGCTGATACCGGATGCACTCAAGTCAGAAGATGCGGCCCCCCTGGTATGTGCCGGCATAACAACCTTCAACGCGCTTCGTAACACCGCACGTGCCGGCGACACCGTTGCCATTCAGGGAGTGGGCGGGCTTGGCCACCTTGGCGTGCAGTTTGCACGAAAAATGGGCCTGCGCACCGTGGCGATTGGTGGGGGCCCCGACAAAGAGCACCTGGCGCAGAAATTCGGAGCGCACATCTACATCGATGCCAAGGCACAAGACGCGGCGGCAGCACTGCAAAAGCTCGGAGGCGCAGATGTCATCCTTGCGACCGCGCCAAGCGGGGCCGCAATCGGTAGCTTGCTTCCCGGCCTTAAAACTCGGGGCAAACTTGCGGTTGTCGGAGTTTCAGGTGATGCCATCCCAGTCAACGGCGTACCGCTCATCTTCGGCGGACGGTCAGTTGTCGGCAGTCTCACCGGAAGAGCGATTGAGACTCAAGACACGCTTGATTTCAGCGTACTCACAGATGTCCGTCCAATGATCGAAATACTTCCGCTTGCAAAAGCCGAGGAAGCATACAAACGAATGATGGATGGCAAGGCACGCTTCCGAGTGGTGCTCACTATGACCTAAACAAGTCTAAAAGCCTGCGGCAAAACGGAGCACAAACCGAACGTCCCAGAGGGAGACTTGGATGAATTCATTCCAGGAAATCTTTAACAAACAGAAGGCGTACTTCGATTCGGACGCGACCAAATCGTACGAGTGGCGTATCGACCAGCTGACACGTCTTGAGAATTTGTGCAACGAGAACTCCGAGGGTCTAGAGGCTGCAATGAGCAGTGATTTCAAGACCGCTAGCCAGGAAAAAGTCTTCGAGATTATGGCTCCCGTGGGGACCGCAGCGTTCGCGAAAGCTGAGTTGAAAGAGTGGATGAAGCCCGTGGATGTAGTCGTTCCGAAGGCTCTTCGGGAAAGCGGACACACCGCCAAAGTCTATCGAGAGCCGTATGGCGTCGCCCTGGTAATCGGACCTTTCAACGGGCCATTGACGCTGCTCTTCGATCCTGCGGTCCAGGTCATTGCGGCAGGCAATTCGTGCATCCTTAAACTCTCTGAAGGGTTGCCCGCCACGAGTAAGCTCCTGTTGGATCTTATACCGAAATATTTCGATCCTCGGGCCGTCACTGCCGTCTCGGGAAGCAAAGAAGAAGTTGCGGAACTTCTCAAGCTCCCGTTTGACTTCATCTTTTTCACCGGCAGCGTCAAGGTGGGCAAGATCGTCATGGAGGCGGCTGCAAAGAACCTGACTCCTATTCTTCTGGAGCTTGGCGGACAGAATCCTGCTTTCGTTGATCCGACCGCGAACATCCCGGATGCGGCCAAGAAAATTGTCTGGGGCGCAACAGCCTGGGGTGGGCAGTGGTGCACCTCTCCTGGGTACGCCTATGTGCACGAATCGATTGCTGAGGAGTTTGTAAGAGAATCCAAGAAGGCCGTGATCGAGTTGTACGGAACCGACCCGAAGAGCAGGTCCGACGACTACTCGCGCATCATCAGCCCGAAAGCCGTTGACCGGTTCGTATCCCTAATTGATCAGAGCAAGGTTGTGGCCGGAGGTTCTGCCGACCGCGAAGCGCGCTACCTCGATCCCACGATCTTGTATCCGGTCACGTGGGACGACCCGATCATGGAGGACGAAATCTTCGGGCCGATTCTACCAATCCTTACGTATAAAGACGTGGATGCGGCCATTCGTGAGGTGAAGAAGCATCCAAAACCCCTTTCCGGTTTCCTTTTCAGCCGTGACCAGAAGGCGATCGACCACTTCCTCTCGAGCTT
>QHNQ01000183.1 GCA_003218135.1 Verrucomicrobiota bacterium | reverse complement strand
GATTCAAAGGCCAACCCGCGTAAGTAGGCGTCGTAAGCTTCCGGATTGTTTGTCGGCTTAGCAGCCAATGCTTGCTCCTCGCGGCCGGTCAGTTTCGCTTGCAACGATGTAGCGATTCGTATGGCGATCTCGCTCTCGACGCTAAAGATGTCCGTCAACTTTCGATCGTAGGTCTCTGCCCAGAGCTGAGAGCCCGTTTGCACATTAACTAATTGAACATTGACCCGAACCTGATCCGCCGCTTTTTGCACGCTGCCTTCAACAACATTTGCCACACCAAGCTGCTTCGCGATCTCGTCAAGATTAGCCGGCTTGCTCTGATACTGCTGGGTCGAAGTGCGCGAAATCACTTTCAAATCGGCAATCTTAGCGAGCCGCGTCAAAATCTCCGCCTGGATGCCGTCGGCGAAATAAGCGTTTGCTTTATCTTCGCTCAGGTTTTCAAAGGGCAGAACCGCGATCGATTTGGCGGGAAGAGGCGTTAAGGTTGGCGCGGTATAACGGCCGAGAAAAAATAATCCGATGGATACGAGACCGCCGATGACCACCACGTAAATCCACGCGCGCTTATTTCGTCGCGACGTTGCTGGCATGGCATCCGCCGTTTCGGCGCGCTTAATTCCCTGCGGCGTAAGCTCGAACATCCATGCCAGAACAAGCGCGATTGGCAAACCAATGATGATAAGCACCACAATCGAGCGGATGGCCCAATTCGGAACATCGAACACTGGAAAAACCTGTGCGATTCCTTGAGAAAGCGCCCAGCCGGCGACCGCGTAGGCCACGGCAACTTTGTAAACGTTGCGCCGCTTTAGCTCGCCGAAGAAGGCCTTCGGATTCACCCTTCGACTTTGTGCCACACTCAGCGTGACAGCAAGGCGCCCGCGGTCGTGCCGATTAGTTTGATGCGGTCGAGACTCTATCTCGTCGCGAGGGCGGTCAACTGATTAGAGACCAGTTGCCGTCCTGCCGGGCCTTTGACCCACACGAGCGTGCTTCTGTATTGGCCGCTGATCTGTTTGCCGCTGTACTGTCCCTTAAGCGTGACGCGGCTCGTCACCACAGCACTGTTCTGATAAACACGGACCGTGATGTTTTCCTCTTCGTTGATCGAGTCGAGTGAAGTCGCGCCAGATTTAAGATTACTGAGCCGCTGCGCCTTTGTAAGCACCTCACCGGATGCATTCACAAAAACGTAATCATCGGCCCAGATTTTCTCGAGCATAGGAATGTCACGCTGGAGCAAGGCTGAACGATACTTCTGGATCATTTGCCTGACTTCTTGTTCGTCGGTTGTCTCCCGTTGGTCTTCTCCGAATGCAAATGAGATGCACGTGACCGTGAGAGCGATGTACAACGTGATCGGCTTCATCTATAAACTCCTTTTGGAACTTCATAGCCGATCTCAAATCGTTGGCGCAAGTCTGATTCCGCTGTTTTTATACAGCGCTTGCAAAGCAAATCCATGACGGAACAGTTGCCAGCGATGGCGGGCGACATTGAACAGCTCAATTCGAGGATCGAGCGCGCTGTTACTGACGGCTTTTTGATGGCGTCGTCAGCAAAGAACATTCGCGCACTGTTGGCTGGCGCGAGGTCAGATCTCTATTTTCGGTCCGTCAACGAACTCGTTGATGCCGCTGAGTGGAAGGAAATCAACGATCGCTTTTATCAGACTCTTGCATTTGGGACGGGCGGTATTCGTGGCCGCACGATTGGGAAGATCGTTACAATGGCAGAGCGCGGGAACGCGCGCGCAGGCGAGCGGCCTCAATTCCCCTGCGTCGGCACGAACGCGATGAACTTCTTTAACGTCAACCGCGCAACGCGGGGACTTGTCGCTTATCTACAGGCCTGGAACCGATCGCAAAGTACGTCGGCCAAGCCAAGGATTGTTATCGCGCATGATCCGCGTTTTTTCTCCAAGGAGTTTGCAGAGCTTGCTGCCAGAATCGCAGCCGAGAATGGTTGCGACGCATTCGTGTTCGATGGGCCGCGCTCCGTGCCGGAACTTTCGTTTGCTGTTCGTTATCTCAGGGCAAGCGCTGGTGTCGTGATCACGGCGAGTCACAATCCGCCGTCTGATAACGGTTACAAAGTTTATTACGGCGACGGCGCGCAAGTGATCGAGCCGCACGCGAGCGGAATCATTGCCAAAGTAAACGCGATCACGACCGAATCGTTCACACCACTCCCAAAAGATCAACGAGGCAAAGTGACGACGATTGGCAGGGACATCGATCATGCATACATGCGGCGGCTTGATACGTTGATTCTGGATCCACGAGTGATTCGCGAAGCCAAATCGCTGCGGATCATTTACACGCCGCTGCATGGAACCGGCAGCGTAATCATCAAGCCAATGC
>QHNQ01000182.1 GCA_003218135.1 Verrucomicrobiota bacterium | reverse complement strand
AGGACGGCAACGGCGCAGTCATCATGTTCTGCGAAGTAGCTGCCTATGCGAAGTCACGCGGGCAGACCGTCGATGAATTACTCGACGAAGTTTTCGCAAACTTCGGTTACTTTGCGGAGAAAAACGGTTCGCTCGTTTTCGAAGGAGCAGAAGGCGCGGCCAAAATTGCGCGCCTGGCAAAATCATACGGCACCGATGCATTTTCCGAAGTGCTCGGATCGAGGGTGGTCAACATCAAAAATTTTGAATCCGACATGATCGAAGACATCGAAGGCGATCTTGTTCCCAAAGAGAAGATGTCTATTTTCGAACTCGAAGATGGAATGCGCATCGCGGTGCGTCCTTCTGGAACAGAACCAAAGATCAAGTACTACCTTTTCGCGCAACGCCGGCCGGAGAACGGCAAATTTGACGCTGCGGAACTTGCTCGAATCAAGGCTCAGGTTGGAGAAAAACTCGATCGTCTCTGGGATTGGCTGCAGAAGGACGCGGAGTCGCGCATGACTGCGTCAGATACTTGATACCAGATTCTCGATGCTTGATGAAGAAATCCGGCATCCTGTATTCAGCATCCAGCATCCAGGCGGCCTGGCCGTGGCTGGCGGCGATCTGTAGCGGGCTTCTCTACGCAGGTTGCTTTGCGCCGTTTAATCTGACCTGGCTCTGCTGGATTGCGCTTACACCACTCCTTGCCGCTATTTGGTTCCCAGGAGCGGAGTCACGCCGCCGCTGGCTTCGTAATCTCATACTTGGCTATGTCGCTGGGCTGACTTTTTTTTGGACGGCTTTCTCCTGGCTCACAACTGTTACGGTCCTCGGGTGGTTTGTGCTGCAGTTTTACATGGCGATTTACATCGCTTTCTGGGCATGGTTTTGCGGTTTGCTTCGGCCACGAGCAACAAGAGCGAAGTCAGGCGAGACGAAATGGGACCAGATGTTAGCCGAAGCTCGGCGCACGGCAGCGCCGCAGCGGTCACCCTGGACGAGATCCACAAGCAACTTGCTGCTGGCTCTTCTCCTTGCCGCTGCATGGACCACGCAGGAATGGCTGCGCGGATGGGTGTTTTCCGGTTTCGGCTGGAACGGGCTGGGTGTGGCGCTGCATGCCAACTGGCCACTTGTTCAAATCGCGGAATTCACCGGCGTAGCTGGGTTGTCGTTCATGGTTGCCTTTGCGAACGTGATCTTAGTTACAACAGCACGCCGGTTGATTCTTGAGGCGCGCACACATACCACGCGACCACATTTTGATCTGACGCTTACGCTCGCGGCCATCGTGGGCGTGTTAACCTTCGGTCTTCGCACCGCCCAAATTTCGCCGCCTGCAAAATCATTCCGTGTTGCTGCTGTGCAATCGAATATCCCTCAAAACCAAAAGTTTGATCCGCAGTTTACGAGGAAAATTTTCGATCAGTTTGGCCGCCTGAGCGAAATTGCCATGCGGTCAAATCCTCCGCCTGATTTGTTGATTTGGCCGGAAAGTTCGATGCCTGGGCCGGTTCTTTTAGACCCGGCAAGTTACAGATTCGTGATGGACCTGGCTGCATCAGGAGAAAGCGACCTTCTACTGGGTACAATCGACGAAGAAAACGGTGATGTTTACAATGCTGCGCTGCTTGTTTCCGATGGCGGCGAACGAGTGCAGGTCTATCGGAAACTTCACCTGGTTCCTTTTGGCGAATACGTTCCGGGGCGGCATACAGTGCCGCTGCTCGCACGAATTGTTGGCGACCAGGTACCCGGCGATTTTAAACCAGGAAAAGAACATACCATGTTCACCCTCACCAACAGCGATGTGCAGGTGGCTCCCTTAATCTGTTTCGAAGACACCATTGGCGAACTTGTCAGACGTTTTGTACTTCCCACGGAAACGAATCCCGGCGGGAATTTGCTCGTGGACATCACAAATGACGCATGGTTCCAGCATTCCGCCGGCTCGCATCAGCATTTGGCAAACGCGATTTTTCGATGTGTGGAAACGCGTCGTCCGATGGTTCGCGCGGCAAACACTGGAGTAACCTGTTTTATAAACGAATTCGGCCGCGTCACTCAGGTGTTACGCGATGAAACGGGCAGCACATTCGGTGAAGGCGTGCTCACCGGTCAGGTCAAAGTTCCAACCGAGCACGAGTTAACCTTCTACACACGACATGGAGAGCTATTCGCGAAATTCTGTGCCCTAGTCACGGTGATCGCAATTGTTGCCGTAGGCTTGATACGACGGCGAAGAGTGTAGGGCGTTTGTGTCAAACCCCATGAGTCGACGACTGACACAGCCGCCCTACAACGCGTTCGCGAGAATTTCTCTGTTGTAGTAAAACACTGCTGTGCGCGTCGAATTACCGCTTGATCATCTGGGCGAACTTTGGCCGAAAAAACTTCGCGGCGCCCGCATAGGCGCGCTGCTTCACCCGGCATCAGTTTCATCAAGACTCGAACACGCGTCACGAATTCTGGAGAGACAGGAGGGCGATCTGTTTCGCCTCGCCGCGTTTTTCGGTCCGCAGCATGGATTTCTTGGCCAGACGCAAGACAACATGGTGGAGTGGACAAGTTACGAGCATCCTCGTTTGCGCATTCCCGTTTACAGTCTGTACGGCGAACACCGTGATCCAACGGCAGAGATGCTGCAGGGTCTCGACGTTTTACTTGTCGATCTTCAGGATATCGGCGCGCGCTACTACACATTCATCTGGACGATGTATCTTTGCATGCGCGCCTGTGAACAAAATGGCGTTGCAGTTGTTGTGCTTGATCGGCCGAACCCGATTAACGGCGTCACCACAGAGGGCCCAGTGCTCGACCTTGTTTACAAATCTTTCGTCGGGCTTCATTCGATTCCAGTGCGCCACGGAAAAACAATCGGCGAGCTGGCGCAGCAATTTCGAGACGAAGCCTTTCCCAAATGTCGGTTGTGGATTTTGCCGATGAAAAATTGGAACCGCCAGATATGGTTCGACCAGACCGGCCTCCCGTGGGTCATGCCATCACCAAACATGCCGACACTCGATACCACGACCGTCTATCCGGGCATGTGTCTGCTCGAGGGGACGAACATCTCCGAGGGACGGGGCACAACACGACCGTTCGAAATTTTCGGCGCACCATTTATCGATGCCGAGCGCCTTTGCAGCGAACTAAACGCCTTAAGGCTGCCCAGCGTTTTCTTTCGAGAAAATTATTCTCAACCAACGTTTCACAAATTTGCTGGTGAACTCTGTGGCGGCGCGCAAATTCATGTAACAGATCGTAACGCCTTTCGCCCATTCCAAACGGGCATCGAAGTCATTCGTTGCATCCGAAAACTGTATCCTGGCCAATTTGCATGGAAGCAACCGCCCTATGAATACGAATACGAGAAAATGCCAATTGAAATACTGCTGGGCGGACCAGTAAACGAAACCTTCAATGACTAATGAGATCGGATCGATTTCATTAACACCTCGCTTCAGCGAGGTGTCCAAGAATCTGCACC
>QHNQ01000050.1 GCA_003218135.1 Verrucomicrobiota bacterium | reverse complement strand
TCCTTGGGTGCGCTGTCGCTGGTTTGGGGGCTCGTGCGCGCCGCCGATACCGGCTGGACCGAAGCCATGACACTGGGAGCGCTGGCCGTTGGTGTCATCTCCTTGACCGCGTTTCTAGCGTGGGAGGCGCGGGCGACGGACCCGATGCTGCCCTTGAGGCTCTTTCGGTCCCGGCCTTTCTTAGGCGCGAACGCGACCGGCTTTTTGATGATCGGAACGCTCTCTGCCTCGGTTTTCCTCGTCGCCCAGTATTTCCAATTGGGTCTGGGTTACTCACCTATGCGGACGGGCCTGCGTCTCTTGCCGTGGACCGCCACGCCGCTCGTCATCGCTCCGCTCGCTGGAAAGCTCTCGGATCGCATCGGTCGGCGCCTGATTCTTTCCCTTGGAACTCTTCTCCAGGGCGTGGGCATCGAGTGGGTGGCGATCCTCGCCTCTGACCACGTGAATTACTCGGCGCTGGTGCCCCCGCTAATCTTGAGCGGCGTTGGCATCTTCATGGCAATGCCGGTCGCGTCGACGGCAGCGCTTTCCGCGGTACCGCCTGCCGACATCGGCAAGGCATCGGGCGTCAACAGCACCCTGCAGCGCTTCGGCAGTGTCTTTGCAGTTGCGGTCGCTTCAACGGTCTTCGGTGCATTCGGGAAATTGGGAGCGGCCGACACCTTCCTGAGCGGTTTTCGTCCCGCGCTTGGCGTGGTCGGCGCCCTTGCCTTCTTGGCTTCTGTCACCGCATTGGCTGTGACGTCGGGGCCGTCGTTACGGAGCGACGGGCGGCGTGGTAGACGGACTCAGGAGGAGATCGGGGCGGATACGCCCTTTGAGGGTCCTATCTTCTCGACGAAGAGGAGCATCTCCTCGGGCACGCTCCAGCCAGCGCCGCCGGCGGACTCCGCCAGCCCGAGCCCGAAACCAGCCGAGCGCTGGCAATGGTGGTGGACCAAAAACTAGAAGTTGTAATCACTATGTTGCGTGAGAAGGGATCCGCTAGGGAAAAAGGAGAGCAAAGATGAGTGAACTTCTCATTTCGTATTACGAGCACCCGGCGCTGTCGAACGCTGGCGGTAAGTCTATGGCCGCCCCTCACCACGAGCTAGAGAGATATCAACATCGGCGGAGAGAGCAGCCATGAAAGCAATTCAGATCGAGGCGTTCGGCAATCCGGCCGAGGTCGTCAAAGCCGTCGATATCCCCGACGTCGGTGCGCCAGCGGCCGCCGAAGTGGTGATCGCGGTCGAGGCCTCGCCGATCAATCAGTACGATCTTTTGATGATCGCCGGCGGCTATGGCTATCGGCCACGGCTGCCGGCCATCACGGGCTCCTCCACGCATCTTCGTCGCCGAGATCAGCGGCCGGTTGCCGACGACAATCGACGGCTTCGTCGCAAAGCACCGGGAGGCTTTCGTAGGAACCGCGAGACAACGACACACGAATGGCGTTGTCGGCCCTCATTCCAACCCCCCATACTCGCAAATGACCGCATGGCCAAGGAGACCGCATGAAAGATTTGTTAACCCGCGCCCTTGACGCGCACGGCGGCCTGTCGTGCTGGCGTGAGAGATTGAAGCCTTCCAGCTCAAGGTGTCCATTGGCGGCGGGCTGTGGCGGCTCAAGGGGCTTCCGGACGGTCTGCGCGACGTGACACTGCGTATCCAGGCTCACCGGCCGATTGTCACGATCACGCCGTTCGGTGGCGAGGCGCGAACCGGCCACTTCACGCCAGACCGCGTATGGGTCGAGGATGCCAATGGTGGCGTCGTTGAGGAGCGTGCCACGCCACGGACTTCGTTCGCCGGGCACGTCCTGACCACACCCTGGGATAAATTGCAGGAACTCTACTTCGTGAGCTACGCACTGTGGAACTACCTTGCGACTCCGTTCGTGTTCACCGAACCCGGCTTCGAGACCCGTGAGATCGGGCCACACGAGGAAAACGGCGAGACGTGGCACCGCCTCCTCGTCATGTACCCCCCAAGCATCCCGACCCACTGTGCCGAGCAGGTCTTGTATTTCAACGCGCAAGGATTACTCCAGCGTATGGACTACTCCGTGGATGTGGTCGGTGACGTGGTCGCCGGTGCCGCCTCTCACTACTGCTTCGATCATACCCCGCTCGGTGGCATCGTCATTCCGACCCTCCGCCGGGCGGTCAGCCGCACTCCGAAGGGTGCAGTGCTCTCGGGTCCGACGGGCGTACTGTTACAAATGAGTGACATCAAACTGATTCCGAATGCTCCAAAGGAGAAAAACAATGACCGATAGCGCACAAACGTTCGCTGCTAAGAAGTTCTTAGAAATCAAGGGCCGGAGAATGGCCTATATCGACGAGGGCGAAGGCGCTCCCATCGTTTTCGCGCATGGAAACCCGACCTCATCCTATCTGTGGCGCAACGTCATGCCGGCCTGTCGTGGCCTGGGCCGGCTGATTGCCTGCGACATGATCGGGATGGGCGATTCCGAGAAACTTCTCGACTCTGGCCCCGACCGCTACACCTACGCCGAGAATCGCAGCTTTCTGTTCGCGCTGTGGGAAAAGCTGGGGATCGATAAAGATGTCGTGTTTGTCGTGCACGATGCGGGTGCCCTCTTGGGCATCGAGTGGATGCGCCAGCACCCCGAGCGCGTCCAGGGTATCGCCTACATGGAGGGGCCTGTTCAGCCCATGACCTGGGCGGATTTTCCTGAAAATGTGCGACCCATCTTCCAGGGATTTCGCAGCAACGACGGCGAGACGATGGTGCTCGAGAAGAATCTGATCGTTGAAAACGTCTTGCAGGGAGCGACATTGCGCGCGTTGAGCGCGGATGAGATGGCTGCGTATCGCGCTCCATTTGCCAATGCAGGGGAAGATCGCCGTCCAATGCTGACGTGGCTACGTCAAATTCCCATCGAGGGCGAGACGCCCGAAGTAGTCCGAGTGGCCGCGGATAACAGTCGGTGGCTAGCCGACAGTCGTATCCCGAAACTTTTCATTAATGCAGAACCGGGTGCGGTGCTAACGGGCCGACAACGCGAGTTTTGCCGGACATTGCGCAATCAAACCGAGCTGACTGTCGAAGGAATCCACTTTATTCAGGAGGATAGCCCCGAAAAGATCGGTGAAGGCATAGCGGCGTTCGTGCGCTCATTGAGGAGCCTTTGACGAACAGAGAAAGTGAATCGTCCAATGTTTCGCTTGCAAAGACATCTAAATGGTCAAGCCAACCAAGTGCCGAGGAGGGAGAGATCATGGCTCAGCAGAAATTCCTAGTGACGGGTGCGACCGGCGACACGGGCGGTTACACGGTCGAGCAGTTGCTGGAGCGAGGACATGCGGTGCGGGCGCTGGCCCATCGCGAAGATGACCGCTCGAAACGGCTGAAAAAGATGGGCGCAGAAGTGGTTATCGGCGATTTACTGAAGTTCAACGACGTGCGCGCGGCGATGCGAGGAGTTCGCGGCGCATACTTCTGTTATCCGATCCGCCCCGGCATTCTGCAGGCGACAGCCTATTTCGCTCAGGCCGCTAAAGAGGCCGGCCTAGAATGCGTCGTGAACATGTCGCAGAAATCGGCTCGCGAGGACGCGCTGAGCCACGCCGCGCAGGATCATTGGCTCTCCGAGCAGGTCTTCGACTGGTCGGGAATTACCGCGGCCCATCTTCGCTCCACGTACTTTGCCGAATGGCTGCTCTATCTTGCACCGATGATTCGCGCCGGTGTGCTGCACGTCCCATTCGGCACCGGTCGACACGCTCCTATTGCGGCGGAGGACCAGGCCCGTGTGATCGTGGGGATTCTGGAAAACCCGAACCCGCATCGCGGCCAGGTTTGTCCTCTTTACGGACCGGTTGAGTTCACTTATGCCGAGATCGCCCAGGTCCTCAGCCGGGTCTTGGGGTGGGAGGTGCAATACAAGCAAGTAAGCATTGAGACGATGCTGACAATGATGGCCTCTGGCGGTCAGAAACCACCCCCTGGGCATAACGCGCGGGCTCTCTATGGCGAGTTCGAACCAAAACCCGAAGGTCAAGGAGATTCCTTCGCCATCCAGCATCTGCGTGAAGTCGCCATCGATCATCAGAACGGTATCTTCGCCGGGACGAATGATCTGATTGAGAAAATCGGCGGCCGTCCTCCGATGACACTGGAGGAATTCATTAACAAGCACCGCGCTGCCTTTGCTGCGTGAATATGACTGCCACGAACGCGTGCCAGTTGACTTGGATGCCGAGCGAGACGGTGTCCGCCGAAACAGGAGGGAAAGTATGAGTCGAGCCAAGACCTTAGTCACAGGAGCAACGGGGATGACGGGAAGTCACACGGTCCAGTTGCTGCTGAAACGTGGGCACACCGTCCGCGTAATCGCCCATAACGAGGACGAACGTTCAATGCGGCTTCAGGAGCTTGTCTTTTACGGTAACGCGCGCGTGACCGAAGGCGGCGCGGTGGATCTCTTGCAACGCCTGGCCCGAATCTATCTGGGACCGAATGCTGACTATCCGCCGGCTGCGATGCGGAACATTCCCCGGTTAGGCGGATTCAATTTAAGGAGGTTTTTGCATGAGTACTAAGAATGATAGGCTGTTCCTGATCACAGGAGCGACCGGGAACACGGGCGATACCACGGTGCGCCTGCTGCTTCAGCGTGGACACCGTGTCCGAGCCTTCGTCCACCGCAGCGACGCGCGTTCCGAGAGCTTGGCCGCGGCCGGTGCCGAGATCGTTGTCGGTGATCTTCTCGACTTCCATGCCGTCAGCGCCGCGCTGCGAGGAGTCACGGGAGCGTATTTCTGCTACCCGATTGCTCCAGGCCTGCTCGACGCCATCGCCATCTTCGCCCAGGCGGCCAGCGAAGCTGGTGTCAAGGCAGTGGTGAACATGTCCCAGATCTCCGCACGCCGCGAGGCGAACAGCAACGCCGCGCGCCAGCACTGGATTGGCGAACGCCTGCTGGACCGCACCGCCATGCAAACGGCACACCTGCGGCCGACGTTCTTCGCCGAATGGCTGATCTGGTACTGGAATTACCGTGGGACCGGAACATCCCTCGGATATAACGAGGGTGTTCTGCGACTTCCTTTCGAAAACGGTCGCCACGCACCGATCGCTGGAAAGGACCAGTCCTACGTCATTGCCGCCATTCTGGAAAACCCGGAACCGCACGATCGCCAGATCTACCCGCTCTACGGCCCGGTTGAGATGAACCACTACGAGATCGCTGACGCGATCTCACAGACACTCGGCATCCCCGTGCGGTATGAACCTCTCGAGGTCGCCACGTTCGCGGAAGGGCTGAAAGCAAAGGGACTCTCATCTCACCTCGTCCAGCACCTCAGCTGTGTCGCCGTCGACTACCAGAACGGGATCTTCGCCGGAACCAACAACCTCGTCGAGGTCATCGGCAACAGGACGCCGATGACCGTCGAGGACTACGTGAACGCCAACAAGGTAGCCTTCGCCAAGGATGGGTTCCACGCCATTACCTCGACCCCGGCCGATGCCTCTAAAGGGAGAGGGTAAACATGAGAAAGTGCGCAGGTCTCGTCCTAGCCCAGGGATCATCGCAAAAACGAATTACCGCAAAGAACGCAAAGTCCTCAAAGTGAAGAATTATGAGCCCTCATTTTACCTCAGACGCTGTGGCTGTCGGCTAGGCCAGGAGCCTGGCGCGAAGAAGCTCTTGGAGGTGCTATGAATCCTGAGACAGCGCGCATCAGCAATCTCGATTATTTAAGAAAACTTTTGAGTGGCACAGTCACCCCAACGGATAAGTCGCCGTTCAATTTCCCTTTTCCCATTATGAAAACTCTCGGATTCAGGCTGATCGAAGTCAATGAAGCGACTGCTTCCATGGAGATGGAAACAAAGACCGAGCTTCATTCGAATCCCATGGGAACCATTCATGGTGGAGTTCTGTGTGACATTGCCGATGCGGCGATTGGTACCGCTCATTTCACGACTGTTGCGGATGGCGAGAGCTTCACCAGTATCGATTTGCAGATCAGTTTCTTTCGACCCGTTTGGAACGAGAGGCTTAAAGCCATCGCTAGACCTGTCCATAGAGGAAGAACCGTGAGTCGCTATGTTTGCGACATAACGAAAGCGGATGGAAAGTTGGTCGCGCAAGTCACGAGCACGATTCTCACCCTTCGAGGCGAAGCGGCCCAAGGGAGATGAGTACCGAAATGATCTGAAAGGCATCGGAGCGCAGATTGTAACGGGGATGAACCAATGAGAATTGGTGAATGGCCGCGGCTGCATAAGAGAACATTCAAGAAGGAAGACTCACAGAGGAGCCAGAGCTAATGATCGACACGGCAGTTATTCTCAAACGGTTTGAGGAACCCGACGAAGTTCGCACCTTTGACAAGGGTAGGTTTGAAATCGTCCGCATCGGCACCATGGCGATTGGCCGCGCCACCTACGAGCCAGGGTGGAAGTGGTCTGAGCACGTCGGACCGTCGGCCGGGCAGACGCATTGCTGCGTTGAGCACCTCGGCTTGGTCGTTTCGGGACACGCGACGGCGGCGATGCAAACAGGCGTCGTTCATTACTTAACGGCAGGCACCCTGTTCTACATCCCGGCGGAGCCGCACGATAGTTGGGTTGTGGGCGACCAGCCTTACATATCGCTCCATTTCATCGGCGCCGACAAATACACAAGATGACCAGTCGCATCCAAACTACGATTTCAGTTCGGCATGTCTCAATCTCAATTGAAAAAACGTTCGGTGAAACGTGTTCGAGATTTGAGTCGCGCATGTGCTATGCTCCTGACATTGATTGATAAGCGGCCCGTTTATGGCAAACGCCAGAAGATCACCGAACCTCCCGATTCAAGCCTTTTCAACATTGCCGTCGTCCCCGCAAACCCTGCCCAGCGAGGCAGTACTAGATGCGCTGAAGATGATGCTCATCGGCGCATCCCTGAACGAAGTTCTGACGAGTGTCACCCGCCTGATCGAAGCCCACAGTGAGGGGATGTTGTGCTCGATTTTCCTGCTCGACGAAGACGGACTTCACCTGCGATATGGTGTCGCCGCAAACCTGCCCCAAGCGTACCAAGCAGCGACGGATGGAGTGTGTATTGGTCCTAATGTCGGATCGTGCGGCGCAGCCGCTTACCTTCGGCAGCCGGTTTTTATCTCTGACATGCTTTCTCACCCGAACTGGGAGGGTTTTAGAGACGTTGTCTTGCAGAGTGGGTTGCGCGCTGCGTGGTCAACCCCCATCCTGTCGCACGATGGCAAAGTGCTGGGTACCTTTTGCATGTACTACCGCGAGGTTCGGCAGCCGGTGATGGATGAAATTCAGTTAATCGATTACGCAAGCCGCATTGCCGCAATCGCCATCGAGCGAAAGCGAGCGGAGGAGAAACTCCGGCAGGACGAGCGGGAGTTTCGGCAACTCATAGATTTCCTTCCTCAGCATGTCCTGGTCCTGGACAAGGAGGGGTTTCTACTTCAGGCGAACCAGGTGATGCTCGACTATAACGGCCACACCCTTGAAGAGATGCAAGGCGCGGGAACTGATGAGCGAGTTAAGAGGGATCTTCACCCAGACGATCTCGAAAGAGTGCGGGACGAACGACGCCGCGGTTTTTCAAGCCGAGTTCCTTTTGAGATTGAAAAGCGCATGCTCGGCAAAGATGGCCGGTATCGCTGGTTTCTGTTTCGCTACAAGCCGCTGCTGAATGAACAGGGGGGAGTGACGCGGTGGTTCGCGACAGCTACTGACATCGACGATCGCAAGCGGGCCGAGGAGAGGATGCGCAACGAAAACCTCGCGCTGCGGGAAGAGATCGATCGTTCTTCGATGTACGAAGAAATCGTGGGATCGTCCAATACGCTGCGTGTGGTTCTACAGCATGTTGCTAAAGTAGCACCGACGGATTCCACAGTTCTTATTCTAGGTGAAACCGGAACGGGAAAGGAACTCATCGCACGCGCCATTCACAAGCGGTCGAAGCGTTCGGCCGGGGCGTTTATTCGCGTGAACTGCGTAGCGATTCCGTCTTCGCTCATCGCCTCCGAGCTGTTCGGACATGAGAAGGGAGCTTTCACCGGCGCGCTCCAGCGGCGGCTGGGCCGTTTCGAGCTCGCCGACGGGGGCACGATCTTTCTCGATGAAATCGGCGACCTTCCCGCGGATACCCAGAATGCGTTGTTGCGCGTGCTCCAAGAGCGCGAGTTCGAACGCGTCGGTGGAACTCAAACGATCCGCGTTAACGTGCGGGTGATTGCCGCCACCAATCGCGACCTGGGAGCAGCGGTGGCGAGCGGCAGTTTCCGCGAGGACCTATTTTACAGACTAAACGTATTCCCGATCGACGTTCCGTCCCTGCGCGAACGAGCCGATGATATTACCTTGCTCGTGGAATACCTGGTGGCGCGCTCGGCGAAGAGGGCAGGCAAGAAGATCAGGCACATCGAGAAGGCGACCCTCGATCTGTTCAAAGCCTACACTTGGCCGGGTAATATCCGTGAATTGCAGAACGTCGTTGAGAGGGCCGTCATCCTATGCGAGGGCGATACGCTCTCTGTCGACGAGAGTTGGTTCAAGCATGATACACCCCGATCCCCAGGCACCACACAGTCCTTGCCCACAAGTCCGTTCAACCAGGAACGAGAGATGATTGAAGCCGCGCTTAGGGAGTCGCGAGGCCGCATCGCCGGCCCATTCGGAGCCGCAACGAAGCTCGGAATTCCAAGGCAGACTTTGGACTCGAAGATTGCCGCCCTCGGAATCGATAAATACCGGTTCAAGACTTAACCGCAATCAGCATTCATCAGCATTCTTTTCTGACAAATCAGAATTTTCTGAAGGCGCCGTCATTCCCTCTGGATCACAAACAGTTTAGATCCGAGGAGTTGGTCGATGGCCCTTTGTTTGCTCCACGGTAGGACGAGAGGTTTTGGATGTTAAAACTCGAACGGAATCCTGATGGAGAACGAACTACCATCCGCCTGATCGGATGCGCGCAGTCGGAGCATCTCGGCGAGATCACGAACCAGATGGGAAGTTGCGGTCCGAACGTCACCCTGGATTTGGAAGAAGTCACGGTTACGGATGTGCATGTGATTCGCTTCCTGGGCACGTGTGAGAAGGACGGAACTGAACTCCTCCATTGCCCATCGTATATCCGGGAATGGATCTCGCGGGAACAGTGACGACGACAAACAAACGGAATCAAGGCGAGCAGAGATGAAGGATCTGATCCGGCCATATGATGAAACGGATTAGCGCTATGATCAAGATTGTTGCCACACTCTGTTCTGCGTCGCTGAGCATGCTCTGCAGCCAACCAAGCTACGCCCAGGACAAGCCGGAGATCGAGCGGCTCTCCATCATCGACTGCGGTGACGGTGTCGCCGGCGACATCTCGATCTGGTCGCCCCGCGTCAATGTCGGGAAATCCATGGGCTTCGCGGTCACCTACGCACCCACACCATGGAGGGCATGCTTGCCTCAGTAATGTCCAAGACAAGGAGACTTCCAAATGCCACTCGCAAAAATTCATGTGCTCGAAGGTCGATACGACGAGCGTCGCCTCAGCAACGTGTCCAAGGCGGTCCAGGATGCGCTGATCAGCATTCTGAAGATTCCCTCGGACGACTTTTTCCAGATCATCTACGAGCTTCCGCGCAACCGCTTCTTGCACACGCCATCGTTTCTCGGGATGAAATACTCCGACGACTTCATCGTGCTTGAAGTCGCGTTCATCTCTGGCCGGCCGAAAGAAACCCCATCGATCACTTGTTTCCGCCTTACACCAGAGAAAAGGTTCAAGCACTTAATCAATGGTTTGAGTATTAGACATGCATTAGCGACGAAAGGCTACATCGACTATCTCGAATTCAGTACAAGTCAATGAGGTTGCTGATGCAAACCGAATTCAGAGCAATTGTTCACAGTGAGTATGGTGCCCCGGAGAAAATTTTAAAAATTGCGAAGCGCCAATTAAACAGCGAAGAGCTTGGAGCTGACGATGTTCTCGTAAAGGTCATCGCTCGACCGATCCATCCCGGTGATATCCAGATTCTTTCCGCTCTTCCTCAAGGAGGACCGGTTGAGCCCATTCCGGAAGGAACTCTAAGAGTACCTGGGTTTGAGGGCGTCGGGACGATCGTTCGGCTCGGAACAAATGCAAAAGCCGCGAAGAGGTTTAGCGAAGGCCAGCGTGTTGCGTTCTTTCCAGCAAAGGGGACTTGGGGAGAATATGTGGTCGTTCGACACAACTGTCTCTTGCCGGTTCCGGACGAGATTTCCGATCACATTGCGGCGCAGATGCTCATAAATACGATCACCGCATCCGTACTCATCAAAGCTGGTCACAATTGGCTCAAAGCTCCGATTACGCTTCCCGTTTACATCCTTCAGAATGCGGCAGCATCTGGCGTTGGGCGTTTGCTGACTCAAGTTGCTTTAGATCGCGGTGTCCGCCCCATTCGTCTGGTGAGATCGAATCAGTCTGCTGAAAGGCTCCGATCGGCACTTCCTGGGCCGCCGGTTTTTTCAACGAGCGATAGCAATTGGAAAAAACAGGTTCGCGAGGCCCTGGGAGGATATAAGCTCGAAGTGGCTTTCGATGCCATCGGCGGAAAAGCGATCGACGATCTTGCTGAGGTTATAGATGACGGTGGAACCATCATTAACTTCGGTTCATTGGGTAGCAACATGGGAACGAACATTTATTCGCTCGCCCCCAATAATATCGCGCTTAAGAGCGTGTCAATTATGAGTTGGTTTCGGCTGACCGAGGATGAAAAGCAAAAAGATTTCGAGCTCGCTCTGAGCCTCGCAACAAATCACCCAGAGCTTTTCGAGGTCGCGCATGAGTATGAATTTGCCGACTTTCAAAAAGCAATTCAGCACGTGTCTAGTCCGGGAAAAACCGGGATCGTCTTACTGAAAAGCCCAATTTAGAAAGGACAGCTTATGGAAATCGGAACCATTGGAGCCGGAAGTTTCGCACAAGCGTTCGCAAAACGGGCATTGAAGGCCGGCCATAAGGTAAAGCTTAGCAATAGCCGAGGCCCCGACAGCCTGCGAGAAATTGTCAATCAACTTGGTCCTGGAGCAACGGCTGCCACCGGGGAAGAGGCAGCGGCTTGCGAAATGGTACTTCTTGCTGTGCCTTGGGACAACGTGCCCGAGACACTTGCAAGTCTTCCCAAGTGGAAGAATCAAATCCTGATCGATGGGACCAATCCTTTTCACGGTAAGGCCGGAAATTTCACGCCGGCCGATGTTGGAAACCTATCCACTAGCCAGCTTGTTGCGGCGCTAGCCCCTGGAGCACGAGTGGTTAAGGCACTGAACAACATGACCGTTCCTAACTTGGAGGCGGATC
>QHNQ01000049.1 GCA_003218135.1 Verrucomicrobiota bacterium | reverse complement strand
TATCACCAAACTTCTCGAACTTGACGGCAAAGCGCTCGTCACCGCGGACCACGGAAATTGCGAACAAATGCGCAATCCCGATGGTTCACCCAACACCGCGCATACAAGCAACCTTGTTCATTTCGTCTACGTTGCCAGAGACGCAGCAAAGTTCCGCTGCGAAGACGGAATCCTGGCCGATGTAGCGCCGACGATTTTGTTTTTGCTTGGATTGCCGCAGCCAAAGGAGATGACCGGCCACAACCTGCTCGTCCGCGTCTAGTAGCAGCTACCGGTAAACTTCGCGATGGTGAGAACTCTCGTCCTTTCTGCTCTGCTTCTTCTCGTTGGGAGGCACGGTTCGTTCGCGGCGGACGAGTTGCGACTCATTATTGCTCCGAAATCTCCAATCCTAACTGCGAACGGGCACACCGACTCTGATGCATATATTTATAACGCCAGCAAAAAGCGCATAACGGTTCCTGTGCCATATGCGGGATTTAACGTCGTCTGGAGATTGCGTGACATTTGCAAGGTCCGTCCCGAAAGAGAGGGAACTTACGCTGACATCGGCACTCACACCGTGGATCCGTACGTGGTGAATCTTGGAAGTGCGATCAGGTGTGAACATCTTGGCGCATCAATTCAGGCGGAACCGGGTGACGTGCTAGAATTTTACATAACGATTGATCGAAAGCTGAAATCGGGCGCCGTGCAGACTATTCGTAGCAACTCGGTTCTGCTTTATCGACCGAAGTAGCGACTATTCAAAAGTAAAGTGCATCCGATGGTCAGTCGCATTTTGTCCAGTGACCGTGACCGGTCAAATCGCGAACCCCTCGCCAGCTTGGAATTGTAATTGTCGATTCACGGTTCGCGTTCCCGCTACGGCGATTCGGTGCAAAACGTGAAGGCGGTTGGCTGCTGTGGCCTCGTGCCAGATTGGCTTGCGGACGAGCGTAAGTGTGTCGTTTGATTCGACCAAAGCGCCCCAGCCGACAGGCACTTCCGATTCGCGGAATAATTGCTCGGGGAGCACGATGAAAAACAAATTCGCGCAGCGGTAGCGAATTAGCTTCTCGAATTTTGTGCAATCGTAGAGCCGATTTTGCAGGGCGCCTAATTCGCGCATAAGACGAGCGTAACCCCGGTGGCCGATCGCGATGAAATTTTGTGAATCAAACTCAGGAAAGAGCGAATCGCCATTGCTCAGATGAGGGTAGTGCGCGCGCAGGCGCGCTTCGAGAACTTGCCTGCGTTGGCAGATCACTTCGAGACGCCGGCGTGTCGCTTCGCTGTGGCAATTGTCTCGTCGCAGGTCGCAAAACGCCTGTTTGCACTCAAAGATCGCGGTCGATCCAGGCTGCTTTCGCTGCCATCGGTACGCGGCGACGTCAGCACGATACCGGCACTTCGGTAAGCTCACCTCCATCGCGCATGCGGAGAATCCTTGCGCCTGCGCCCAAAGGAATGCGAGCTCTTTCAGCCGGGCATGTTGCGCCGTTTCACCGTGGAGTCCTCTTACTCGCGCACCCATTTCGCGAGCTCGCTTGCCCGGTATGTAACAATGATCTCGGCGCATGGCCGTTTGACTTTCTTTGTTTTTTTTGCGTTGCTGCAACTGCGTAAAATGATACGGCGAAATGTCATTGTTCCGTTGCCTGGGAATTCTTGGAGGGTAAATTAATCGCTCGGAGAAAATTGCGGTGCTCTATTTGCGGATGCTGGGCTGGCCCTGCGTGTGAAGAGCGCGAGCTTCTATTTCTTTAGTTAAGCCGGACACGTCGGCCGTGACCACCTCACGTTTCATGAATTCATCGAAGTCACGGTTGGCTTGTTTTGCGAGAGGGCTGTGCTGGGCCAAATAGCATTCCTTACGGGTGTTGAGAAAATTTCGCTGCCACACGACGTACGGCTCAAACGCCTGAAGGACGGCGTGCGCGTGTTCTCCGGGTCGGTCGTCATCCAAATAAATTCCAATTCCGAGTCGCGCGGCAAGGCGTTCCGATTCACTAGTGAAAACACAGAATGGTGTGGCGAGAGCATCGTAAAGAAGACCAGCTGCGATCTTTGAGCGGTCCGTCCTGGCAATCGCTTCAGCGCGCGCCATCGACCGGCTAATCAATTCGTGGCTTGGCCATGGATCTTCACGCAGTCCACGGAGAAAACTTTCCAGCGTGTCTGTTGCCTCCTGTGGCCTCCGGTCTCTCCACAAAAATTCCGCTCGTATTGCTTTTGCGTCTCGTGGAAGCGCTTCGGCTAACTTTTCGATTAAGGGCAAAGCCGCGCTGTCGCCTTGTGATGCCAAACATTCACTAACCAACTGCAGCTGCGCCAATGTCCTTGGCTCTTGCGATTGTTCGCGCCACTGGCGTAAGGCGGCAGGCAGATCGCCCTCGCTGTAGCTGGCAAAAGCGGCGGCGCGGCTCTTTTGCTCAGGAGTCAATGTTTCCTGGAATTTAGCGGCCCGACTGAGCGATGGATACATTGAAAGCCGTTCTTCATCAACAAGCGCCCAGTCAACTTCTCCATTAATTAACTCCGGCCGATCGGCGTGCGCACCGGATGCGCTTGCACGAAGGTTTGCAATTTGGAAGCCGTGAGCAAGCTTTACGCTTCGCGCAAATGCAAACTCGATCACCGTGCGATCATCGGTGTTAAGAGGATTCGACGACAGGTGGATCAAAGCATCAGCCAGTGCTCGGTTGCCAACGTAATGCGCGAGAAACGCCTCCAAGGTATTTCCTCGCCATGCCGCGGACAAAGCACTTTTGAATGGTTCTTCCGTCAACCGTGTCCGCAATGCGTCCGCGTCATAATGCACGGGTTCATGAGAACCTAAGAGCAGGAGATCGCCCGTCTCTGTTTGCCAGGATTCGATATTCGCGAATACGGAGCCCAGGGTGCTATAGAAGATTTGCATCGTGCGATCATCGATGTCATAGGCCTGCACCCATTGGAAAAACATTCCGCCGGGCTGCAAACACCGGTCGATCGACTGGTAATACTCGCGCGTGAACAACCCGGCTACACCTGCTCGATAAGGGTTGGAAGGCTCGGAGACGACGATGTCGTACTTTTCGCGTGTCGTGAGCAGCGTTTCACGTGCGTCACCAATGGTTACGTGCAGTTTTGGGTTATGCAGCGCATCGCGATTTATCGGAGCGCAGTTTTCCGCGACTTTTAGAACAGCCGGTTCGAGTTCGACCACATCGACGCGCTGTATGTTTGGCACGGCAGCGAGCCAACCAGCGGTGCTTCCTGTTCCCAGACCCACCACCATCGCTTTCGCGGCCTCGGGATGAAGCGCTGCGCCAATGATACCACTCATGATCTGCGTGCCAGCATCTCCTTTGGCATTGCCGTCCGTCCGCCCGTTAACGATGAACGCGAAGCTGTCCGCTTTCGCCAACGCGACGCTGCTTTCTCTGCCATCAGCTTCCCATGCGATGGAGCGTCGTATACCATTGGCCAGATCACGCATTTCGTTCGGTGAGCCTTGATATTGCGCGACACGGCCAACTCCAATTTGGCCATGGCGCCAGAACGCAGTCGGACCGGCTGCTAGTAACATCAGCAGAGCGACGAGCACGCTAACCAGCGGAGCGATCGCCCGGAGCCAACGTTTTGATTCACGCGCGGCAAGAACGACCGCGATGAGTGCAAGCGTGGCTAGCAGAACAGTTACGATTCTCCACACACCTGGCGCCGAGAAGAGCGGGATAAATCCGAAACCGCCGGCCAGCGACCCAATCAGCGCTCCGGCGGTATTGGATCCGTACGCAAATCCTGTCTGCGAACCGACGTTCTTCCGTCCTTTGCCAACTAAAGCGATAAGGACCGGAAATTGCACGCCCGCAACAAATGCTGCAGGAAAGATGACAATCAGGCAGAGTGCGGTCCATGCGACGACATGCCCGTAAAATCCGAGAGTTCCCAATGGCCGCAGCAGCATCGCAGCCATCGCTATTCCGTCGCCGAGCGCATAAGGAATTGCGATGAACAATGCTTCAGCAGCGCAAGTGACGGCAAAAAAATGGAGGGAAGCTGTGTGCCTCAAGCCAAGGAGTGCATAAGCGGCGCCTCCCAGCCCAATTCCAAGCAAGGCCACGGCGAGAATTAATCCAAATGAAAAGGTCGACCCGCCAAGAAGCGGACCAAGCATTCGATACCAGACCAGTTCCATCAGAAAGAAGCTGAAACCGACCAGACCCGCTGCGGTAAAGACAAATGCTGGGCTAGCCTGCGTTTGGTCTTCTTTTTTGCCGAATTCCTTTGGCAATTTTGACTCGCCCACGAACTCTTGCGACTTCGAAACGTACAACGCCGTCATCGCGATCAAAACATTTAGCGCTGCAGCGATCCAGAGAGTCAGCCGATTCCCAAAATTTTCGAAGCAATAAAAGGTACCGATGGCGGCACCGGTAACCGCTCCAAGCGTGTTTGCACCGTAAACCAGACCAACGGCTCGTCTCTGCACATCTTCGGATGAAACTGCAGCGCGAGCCGCCGCCGGCAACGTTCCGCCCATGGCGAAGGTTGGTGTTCCGATAATGAGCGCAGCGAGAATCAATCGCAGAGCCGTGCCCACCGCCGGTCCCATTGCCTCGCTGCCTCCAAGTGCGACGTAAAGATAGCGTGCAGCAAGTATGAGCAGAGGCGACAACGCTGCAGTGCCAGCAATGATCAGTTCGAGCTTGCCATAGAACGCGAGCGGACGCGTTCTGGTTTCGGAAATTCGGCCTAGGAGGACGCCACCGAGCCCTACACCGGCCATGAAAACACCGATCACTGCCGCTGAGGCAGCGGTTGAGGCTCCAAACACGAGGCGAAATTCCCGGAGCCAGGTTGTTTCATACAGCAGCGCGCAAAAACCAGACCCAAAGAGAAGCAGAGCGATCAGACCACTACGAACAGGCATCGAAGGGGAACGCGCGACGGCTGAGGTATTCGAGTGGCCAGCCGTTTTGATCGATCGTCGTGTTTTCCTTACTCCCGCAGCCATTTCGCGAGCTCGCTTGCCCAGTAAGTAATTATGATGTTCGCGCCGGCGCGCTTGAGCGCAGTCATGATTTCGAGCACAGCGGCCCGTTCATCCAGGAACCCTTTTTCGACTGCGCTCTTGACCATCGCATACTCGCCGCTGACATGATAAACGGCAGTTGGCTTTCCAAAACGTTCGCGAACGCGCCACAAAATATCGAGATATGGCAAGGCGGGTTTGACCATCAGGATGTCTGCTCCTTCATCGATGTCCAGAGCCACCTCCCGCAGCGCTTCATTAGCGTTGGCGAAATCCATCTGGTAGGACCGGCGATCGCCAAACTGCGGCGGGCTTTCGGCGGCCTCTCGGAACGGCCCGTAAAAAGACGAGGCAAATTTGGCCGCATAACTCATGATTCCGGTTTGATCGAACCCTGCGATATCAAGGGCCTCGCGAATTGCGCCAATGCGGGCATCCATCATGTCGCTTGGCGCGACCATGTCTGCACCGGCTGCCGCGTGGGAGAGCGCCGTCTTTACCAAAAGCTCGACGCTCTCATCATTGAGCACGTGAAAATGATCGCCGTCGATGCGTGTGACGCCGCAATGGCCATGGCTCATATATTCGCACAGGCAAACATCCGTGATGGTGACCAGGTCTGGACATTTTGATTTAATGCCGCGGAGCGCTTTTTGGATGATTCCATTTTCGGAGTAAGCGCTGCTGGCCTGTTCATCTTTGTTTTCCGGAATTCCGAAAAGCAGGACAGCTTGGAGTCCGACGTCCTGAGCGCGCCGCGCTTCATCGGCGACCTGCTTCAGGGGTATCTGAAAAACTCCCGGCATGCTCGATATTGCCCTCCGTTCATCCAGCTTTTCGCTCACGAACAGCGGCAGCACGAAATCGTGCACGCTCAATTGCGTCTCGCGGACGAGATTTCGCAAAGCGGCGGAGCGACGCAAGCGCCGCGGGCGATGCACCAATGTTCTCATGGGTGAAGGCTACGTGGTTGGTGAAAACGTCGCAAGCTTGCCACACGTTGACAGCTGACGCGAAGCCGAGTGCTGACACGGGAAACTGTTCCATGTAGCGCGTGCGTGATATTCTGTCGTCACCATGCCTCGTGCGATTTCCACGCGAACGATCGACTACTTGTTGATCGATATCAGTAATTCGTACGCAAAGTTCGCATTTGCATCAACAAAGAGGCTCTCGACTCCTGCGCGGGTCGCCACACGCAAGCTCTCAAGCGGTGTGATTAGTCGATTTCTTGGAGACCGAAAGGTGCGGAGAATTGTCGTCTCCTCGGTGGTGCCAGCAAAAAACTCGGCCATCGCGAAGGCTGCGAAGAAGACGGAGGTGATCTGGCTTGATTGGAAGCTGAACTTGGGAGTGGAAATTGATTACCCCAAGCCGCAATCGATCGGCGCGGACCGCTTGGCGAACGCTGCGGCGGTTGCGGAGCTTTATGGATTTCCCGCGGTCGTAGTGGATTTCGGCACAGCGGTTACTTTCGACATTGTTTCGGAGCGCCGCACTTATATCGGCGGCGTGATTGCCCCAGGACTCGAAACGATGACCAACTTTCTTTACCAACGGACAGCGCTCTTGCCCAGGATTTCCTTGAAAGAGCCGCGACTGGCAGTCGGGAAATCGACGACCGCGGCGATGTTATCTGGCGCAGTATTCGGTTATCGTGGCCTGGTTAGGGAAATTATCGCACGAATCAAAGCGGAGCAGTTTCCGCGCAAAAAAGTTCACGTTGTCGCGACAGGTGGCTACGCGCGCCTGATCGCCGCGCGCTTGCCGGAGATCCGTGTGGTTCGGCCGCATCTGACTCTGGAAGGTTTGCGGATCATCGCCAATCTCAATGTTTATTCTTCCAGGAGGCAGGCACTTTCAGTTCGCGGTTTTTCCGAAGGGCGCTGAAAAATCGAGTCGCAAGAGCAACTTTCCACTTGTCAGATGGCCTGAACAAGGCTTCAATCGCTACTCCATGAAAGTGTGGGGGATGACGGCGGTGGCCGCGCTGGTGCTTGGCTCGTTCGCAGCAAACTCATTTGCAGCTGACAATGTCGCACCGACCAAAGCCGAGCTGGAGGACATGTACAACGGCGCTTACCGGGCGTTCGATTCCAAAAATTTTCCAGAGGCGTTGAAGCAACTCGATGCCATCGATGCGCGCCAGCCGGACCTCGCAGCGTCCAAAAATCTTCGCGGCGTCATCCTGATGCGACAAGGCAACTACGATCAGGCGGAAAGCGCATTGCAGGAAGCGGCCCGGATCGACCCAAAGTTTTGGAATGCGCGATTTAACCTGGCAGAGATTCCGTTCCTCAAGAAAGATTGGGCAGAGGCGAGGAAGCGTTTCGAGCAACTGCTTTCCAAAGGCGAATCCGATCTGGCAAAAGAAGCATCGCAACTGATTCAGTACAAAATCCTGCTCACGTACCTATTGGAGGGCAACGGGAACATGGTGGATTCTATCCTGGCCAAGCTGGAGCTTTCACCCGACACGCCGGCCGTGAACTATGTGAAGGCGGCTGTCGCGCTCCAACAGAAGAATGAGAAAGAAGCCAAAGATTGGATCAGCGCAGCAGAGAAGAATTTCTCACCGCAGCTGAACAAACTTTTCGCAGAATCACTTTATGAAGTCGGGTGGCTGGAAAAGCCAGCCGGCGCGGCGCGACCTTCGTTGCCGCTTATGACGGCCGCCGAGCGATCGGAGAAGACAAAGGCTATCGCGCGCTCAAAGTTCGAGCAAGCGCAGCAGGCCCTGCGGCAGCGCGATTTCGCGACAGCACTCAAATTAGTCGGTGAAGCGGATCAGGCAGATCCGAACCAGCCCGCGACCCTGAATTTGCGTGGCGAGATTCTGATGCAGCAGCAGCAATTCGACCAGGCCGAAGCTGCATTTAAGAAGGCAGCCAAACTGGATCCGAAGCTCAGCGAAGCGCAATTCAACCTTGCGCAAATTCCCTTTAAGAAGAAGGACTACGCAAAAGCACGGGAACGGTTCGAGACATTGTACAAGCGTACGCCGGGCGGCGACAAGAACCAGGCGGCAGAACTTATTAAATTCAGGATTTACCTCACGCTTTTGCTCGAGGGCAAAGAGAGTCGCGCGCACGCGATGATGGAGGAGTTTCAATTTACGGGAGATACGCCGGCGCTGTATTACGCTCAGGCAGCGTGGGAATATAAGCATAATAATGCCGAGAAGGCGGCCGAATGGACCACTTCGGCGAACAAGATTTATTCGGCGGCGCTGAATAATATTTTCGCTGACCCTTTTTATGACGTCGGTTGGGTGCAACGTCCGGAGGGTTCAACTGCGCCTGCAGTCGCGTTCGATACCAGCAATGTCGGTGCCTCCCAAACGGAGAGTGGCCCGGCAGTCGAGCCGAGTGCTATCCCGTCCCGTGTGTTTGCTGCAAACAAACAAAACGAATCGTCGCAAGGAGAAACGCTTACCCTGGCTCCAGGAGCAACCGGGACAAATACCGGGATAGAAACTGGCAACGCTGAAGAAGCAGCAAAACAACAGCCAGCTGGCTCTGTCTCAAGCGAGACGGCTGCGGAGACACCGTCGCAGTCACAGCAGGCGGCGACGGAATCGTCTCCAGTGGGGGGCGAATCGACAACCACTGCGCAACCTGCCGCCGCGGAGACGCCGAACGCCGTGTCCGCCGCCAACATTCAGAGTAATCAGCAGGCTCCGGTTGAAACAAGTCCGTCAGAGAAACCGACTGTCGTAGTGCCTGCCAAAGTGTCCATTTTCAGCGTTCCGGGCATCGCGAGTAAAAGATTGTGGATTGTCGCTGGATTATTGCTGACAGCCATAGTCATACTGGCTTGGGTCATTGTACCCGTGGTTCGCCGGCATGCCTTCAGCGTTCCGCGTCACCTGCGACTTGAGCCTCCACCTGGTGCTGCGGAGGGAAGCGTTGCCGTTTTTAAGCCGCCGACAGTCGCGCCAGCGAAGACGAGCAGCGTGCAAGGCAATGGCTTTGTAGCAGGACCTCGCCAAGTCTCGCTGGAATTAAAACCGTGGAACCCTCCGTTGCGACACGCTGCCAAGCCTACGGGCAGAAAACCGGCCGGTGCTTTTGATCGGTTAAAAGATCGCAGAGGAAAGGCTCCACGCGCTCCGGCTTATCGGGAACCCGATCGGGAATCAGCGCCGCCTGTCGAGCCGGCGCTTGATGAATCCTGCGTTGGGCCGGTGGTCGAACAAACACCGGAGGTCCTGGAGCCAGCCGTGTTCCCATCGACTGAAGTGATTACGGGCCCCGCTGTCAGTGAGTTCGCCGATCTTTCCGCGACCGAAACGAAAGAGCCGAGTGAGATTTTCGAAGCTGCACAAGAAGCGACAGTCTTCGGGGAAGCATCGAATGAATTTTCCGGAGATGGGAAAGAAACGGCATTGATCGACCAGGCACCGAGTGAGACCTTTGCCGGTACAGAGGTCACATGGGGCGAGGTAGAAGCATCACCGCAGTTTGCAGTCGAAGCGATCAGCCAGGGGCAGCCTCAAGAAATCTTCTCCGATGCCAACCAATTCCCAACAGAAGAAGCTACGACCGAGCCCGTGCCCGATTTTCCAAGTGCTATTCTCACTGAACCCGTATTTCCGCAAATAACCACACCCGAAACCATGCCAGAAACAACCCAAACTCCAATCGCTCCAGTAAACAAAGCCCCCGCCCCGACCGTGGCAAAGCCGCAACCACCTCCTGCAGGGACGCAAACGTCCGTGCAGATCACTTTCTCTTTCGAGATTGCAGCCATGCAATTGACGCCGAGCTTTAAGATGGGTGTCTTAAAAGTGCGCCCCTTATCAAAGCTCGTGACGATGCGTTTGCCTTCGCCGCAACGCGCTCAGTCTGCGTTGAATTTGCAGGTCGCCTTTGAAGTCCTCAGAATTCAGCCTGTTGCGGGCGCGCTGGGCACGATTCGCGTCGTGCCATCTCAACAGCAACGACCTACCATGACTGGCATGCCGTCATTCGCAGTCGCTGGATTGCAACTGGTTCCCAATTCCGAGACCGCACCGGTCCAACTCACCCCGTCGCCACAGGGACGCGCCGCTGTGTTCATCACGGTTCCGTTCCAGATCAGCACGCTCGAGTTTTCGCCGTCACTCGAGATTGCCTCGGTGATTCTCAATTCGAACTCGAAGCAGGTCATTGTTCAATTGCCCGGCGCGGGGCCAGGCCCTGCCGAAGGCGCGCCAATGTTCGAAATCGCGAACCTCGAGCTAAACGAGGGCGGCGAGATCGTAATGATGCAATTGAACCTGCTCGGCGGACCGAAACGAGCATAGGCAGTCGAGGATCCCATCGCCGACGAACCCGCCTCTCGTTGTAGAGGCGTTTGCGCCAAACGCCTGCTCCGGCGTTCGCCGCGGCGAGGACCACTGCCGCAAAGTGATGCGGCGTCGGCAGCAAGAAAATTCTCGACATCTTTAGCGCGCTTCCAGTAAGGAGATGCTCGTCGCCGATTTCCTGTAGAGGTTTTTGAAGCGTAGCGATGAAAAAGCGAATTGCCCCCTCAACTAGAGCGCATCTTCTTCGAGGCGCGTTTTACCTGCTTGTGTTGTTGGCCGGAACTTTGATGATGCCTTCGTTTCGTCCTGAAGCGAAAGCGAAGGCCGCCAATTCCGCAGTCGCGGGACTGACGTTTGCAGAGCGACTAGCTTACCAGAGGGCAATTGAAGAGGTTTACTGGCGTCATCGCATCTGGCCCCGCAAAGGCGGGGAAAATGCCGAGCCTAAACCATCGCTCGATGCGGTGATGTCTCGGGCGCAACTGGAAACGAAAGTCGAAGATTATTTGCGCAACTCGCAAGCGCTGGATGACTACTGGCAACGGCCAATTATTACCGAGCAGTTGCAGGCTGAAATGGATCGAATGGCAAGGGACACGAAGCAGCCTGATGTGCTGCGCGAACTCTTTTCGGCGCTCGGCAACGATCCCTTTGTGATCGCGGAGTGCCTGGCTAGACCCCTGTTAGCAGAGCGTTTAACTGCCGATTTTCGGGGTCAAAACAGTACAAATCCCTTTGGGTCTGCATGGGTGACAGAGGAGCCCGGCACGTCGGTGGCAACAAGCTCAAAAGATGCGGTGTACACTCTTCCAGAGATTCCCGAAGACATTCCTCCATGCACTGACGATACCTGGACAGCTACTAACCTCACCAACGCGCCGGTCGCACGATACTATCACACGGCCGTTTGGACTGGCAATGAAATGATCGTCTGGGGCGGGTACAACGGCAGCGATCTGGATAGCGGCGGAAGGTACACTCCCTCTACGGACGCTTGGACTGCGACAAGCATGATCAACGTGCCCACCGCGCGAGACAGTCACACGGCAGTCTGGACCGGCAGCGAAATGATTGTCTTTGGCGGATTTAACGGCAGCACTGCTCTGAACACAGGCGG
>QHNQ01000048.1 GCA_003218135.1 Verrucomicrobiota bacterium | reverse complement strand
TAAGCGCTTCGCGCCAGCAAGCTCGTTATTCACTAAAACCAAACGCGCGTTGCGTTCCACAGCGTCAGTCCAAACCGAAATGGCTTCCTCCCTGCGACCGAGCTGCCAGAGCGATTCACCTTTCTCTTGCCGCGCGAGAATTAAATCATCTCTTTCCGCCAGCGCTTCGCCGAGACTTGCTTGCGCTTCTTCATAACGTCCGAGACGATTCAGAATGGCGCCGCGATAATAAAGGCTCAACGCTTTGGCCTCTCCTGATTGGTGAGCGGCAGCGTCGCCGAGCGTTTGGACCGATTGTTTTGCGTCTCCCAGCAAATATTCAAACCAAGCCAGCTTTGGCAGTGCCTCGCTATTTACAAACAGCCCAACGTTCGAAGCGGCTTGATAATGTTCTTTCCCACGGAGGATGTTTTCCCGGTCCGCCGGACTTAGCCAACGAGCGGGATTGGCCTGCGCCAAGGCAAGCTCATCGGGCAATTTGATTTTCTGGAAAGCGCGGTTGCCGAGAAACTCGTGGTAGCGGACCCAGCCGCAATGGGCGTTCAATCCAATCCAGGCACACGCCAATGCTGCAAATGCCCAGCCCGCTTTTCGAATTTTACCCGAGGACTTCAAGTTAAAACGATAAAAGGACAGTTCCTTTGCGCGAAGGTATCTCCAGAGTTTTAACGTGAGAAACGTGGTGACCGTGGCGCAACCGAGCGCCATCAGGAATGGGACCAATGCGTAAACACCGCGAACAGCCAGAAAACTTCCCGGAAACACCAACGCGCCAACGATTTCTTCAGGCCACGTCAGGGAATAACTTTTCCGGATTGCGTTCGACTTCGGAACCAGGATTGTCGGTTTCCCGAAACCGAAATAGAGAGCGTCGTTGGGACAAACGCTCACGCAATCCATGCACTTCATGCAACCCGGATCCACCACCATCCCGTACTGTTTCACCTCGGCGTGCACCAACACGTTTGACGTGCAAGTCGCAGTGCAATGGCCACATTGATTGCACGCGGGCGTGACACGGATTTTTCCAGGCGAAAATTTGTCGGCCAGCCCAAAGAATCCGCCGTAAGGACAGGCGTAGGTGCAAAAGCCTTTTTGTCCCAGAAAATAAACGGTCACGAAACCGCAGATGAAAAGAAACGGGATTGCAACTGCAACCGACGGGAAAGTCTGCCAAAAATTGGTGGTTACCAGATGATTGGTGAATTCGGGAATGAGCGGCGCGTTCTCGGGGTTATGAAACATTCGATACGCGGTAGGCCACACAAACATGTACAGTGCCCCAATGAGCGGGACATATACGAGCAAGCGCGATCGAAATGGCTTCGGATGAAGCCCTATTTTCTTCAGCAGCCAGCCGCACAAATCTTGCAGAGCGAGAATGTGACAGCCCCACCCACATACAAACCGCCCCAAGATCAGCGTCGCTAAAATCGCCAGCGTGAAGAAAATAAACCCCGCGTTAACGAATCCCTTTTGCAAGGTGTGCATCGTCTCCGAAGGCTCAATGGGCGAAACCGTCTTGCCCATGACGCGCCACTGAATGATGTGCGCGATCATGAATAGATTGAGAGTGATCAGCGCCGCCGCGCGCCACCGACCGGTTTTTGATTTGCGAATACCGGTTTTCGTGTACCCGGGGGCATTGCTGTAGCCGGCTTCGGCGACCCCGGCAGTCGCCCGCCGGGAAAGCAACCCCGCTGACCTCAATTCCCGGCTGACGCAACCACTTTTCACAGAGTTGGCGAATTTACGCCAAAATCCGTCCTGCGCCACTCACCGAAGGGCAGACCTTGCCTGGAACCTGAATCAAGATTAGAAAAAGATGTGAAAGCATCATGCGCATTCATTCTGGTATTTGCAGTGAACATCTTCTGCTCCGCCATGGCCGAGGCAGAATCTCCGAACATGACCGGGAACTGGAACATTGAGCTTACGTTTGCCGATGGCGCGCGCCATTCGTTGCGCTTTGAGGCGCAAACCGGCGGAAAAGGAACGTTGCTGCTGACCGACCCGCAAGCGAAAGTCTGGGGTGCCGCCAAGTCTTCGGAGGCAAAGTGGTTTCAAGGCGAAGGAAATGCCGTCACATTTTCCGGCCCGATGGAGTTTCTACTCGGCAATGTCGGACGCGACGCGGGGACATTAACCTGCAACGGAAAATTTGAAACACCTGATCTAATCACCGGCGAAGTGGATTTCTCTCCCTCGGTGGGAGAGGGCCCATCGAAACACGGCAAGTTCAAAGCCGTTCGCGCCTAAAGTAGTTTCTCCAATTCGTGTGAATTCGCGAATGGAGTCAACGATTTAACCTTCAACGAATTACCGTATCCCGCTGTCGCATTTCCACTGGACGTTTGTCATCTTGTCCGCGACCACGTCTGCTTCAAATGGGCCAAAGTGGCCAATGGTTGTTTTCCTCCCCTTGGTGGAAACCTTGTAGTGACCCGGCGGCAACTGAATGCGAAAGCGTCCGTGATCGTCGGTCGTAAATGATGCCACTGCGGCGTTCTCCTTTTCCACTACAAACGCCATATTCGCGAGCGGTTCGGAAGCAGGAGCATCAACTCTGACCGGACCGGGCTGAGTCGGACTGATCGTAATCACTCCTTCGATCCCAGTTTCTGTTCGGGACGAAGTTTGGGCTGCGGCAAAGAAGGAAACATCCATGATTAGCAGCATCAAAGCTGCCAGGGCCCTTGCAAGCTTCATGATTCAAAATCTAGCTGAAAACTCGCTGGTCGCGAATGACGCCAGCAGCTGACTTGACGATTTACTCGTTGCGCGGAAGTTTTTCGCTCTTCTGCCATTCGATGAAACGATATTTGCCTTTTGTAATTGTCGCCGGGGTTGCATTAGCCGCGCTTGGAAGCGGAGCGATGCTCTATCGGGCAAAGCGACCGCAGCTCCAAGCTATTCCCGCAAGCAACAGCGTCGCTGGAAAAAGCGACACCGAATCAGTGCACATTCGCGGCAATCCCGATGCTCCGGTGACCCTGGAAGAATTTGCCGATTTTCAATGCCCACCCTGCGGCATTTTCGCCGCCTTTGGTGAAGAGCTGCTGAGAGAGTATGATTCACGGCTGCGCATTGTGTTTCGTAATTTTCCGCTCCCGGCTCACGAGCACGCGCGTGAGGCGGCACTGGCGGCGGAAGCCGCTGGTTTCCAAGGAAGGTTCTGGGAGATGCACGACGTGCTGTACCGGGAACAAGCGACTTGGAGCAAAGCTTCCAATGTGCGCGAATTGTTCGAATCCTATGCGGGAACAATCGGGCTCAATCTTGATCAGTTCAAAAAGGACATCGACGGCGAAAAGGTCAAAGAACGAGTCGATTCCGATCATGCGCGCGGCCAATCCCTCGGAATAACGATGACTCCAACGTTGTACATCAATAACCAACCAGTGGAGGGAAGAGACAAAACCCCGGATGGTGTTCGCGCAGCAATCAACGCAGCGCTGGTGGGAAAATCGCAGACATGAGGAATCTCCCAGCGAATCACTCGGATTCGCGCGAAAAAGAAGAAATGACGAATGTCTAATGACGAAGTAATGACAAAAATCCGAATGCCCAAAGAAATGCGCGGCGCTCCTTTATCGGTCCACTGTTGGGTCTCGCTCTGTCATTCGTCATTGGGGCTTCGTCATTCTCATCCATGACTGTATCTCGATTCCGCACGATTCTTTATACCGTCGCTGCGATCGTTTCACTGGCCGGCCTTGCGGACGCTGCTTATCTCAGTGTACAGGCGTTAACCGGTGAGACGCTCAGCTGCGGAGGATCGCCGGATTGTTTTCGTGTATTGGGCAGTTCGTATGCGAAAGTTGGCGGGGTCCCAGTAGCCCTGCTTGGCGCGCTTGCCTATTTTACCGTATTTGCCTTCGCGACGTTCGCCGCGTTCGGTTACGCGCGCGCGCGGACATTTCTGATTCCGATTGTCGGCGTCATGTTTCTGGCAACGCTTTGGTTTTTGTACGTGCAAGCTTTCGTGCTGCACGCGTACTGCCGCTATTGCTTGTTTTCAGCGGCAATTACCTTCTTGCTTTCTGGCTTAATGATTGCCATGCCGCCAGGGGACACATCTGTCCGTAAGACTTAACAGAAGAAAACGAAGATAACTAAGGGTTTCGTTAGGTAATCACCAGCCTCTGTTTCTTCGTTTACCTTCTGTAAAGCTTATCAAAACATATGCGGATTCTCGTTATTGAGGACGAAAAGAAAACGGCGGGTTTCCTCGCGAAAGGGCTCCGCGAAGCCGGTTTTGCGGTTGAGATCGCGCGCGATGGCGAGACCGGTTTGGAGAAAGCCCGGGCTACCAAATTTGATCTTCTTATCGTCGATATCATGCTGCCAAACAAGGACGGCTGGGAAGTGGTCGCGGAACTCCGCCGTGATGGGGTTCGCACGCCCATCCTGTTTCTTACCGCTCGCGACAGTGTACGCGACCGTGTGAAGGGACTCGAGCTGGGCGCGGACGATTATCTGGTCAAGCCGTTTGCCTTTTCCGAATTGCTCGCCCGGGTGCGCTCGGTATTGCGACGCGCTCCAGAGCGGCAAACGGAACATTCGCGCATCGCCGATTTGGAAATGGACATGCGACACCACAAGGCAACGCGTTCTGGCGTTCCGCTCAATCTCACACCTAAGGAATTTCTCCTGCTCGCTCATCTGGTACGCTCCGCCGGCGAAGTGGTATCCCGCGCTGAGATTGCAGAACACGTGTGGGAAATCGGATTCAAGACTTCCACGAACGTGGTTGACGTCGTTGTGCGCCGCTTGCGCGCAAAGGTGGACGATCCGTTCAAGAACAAACTGATCCATACCATCCGCGGCGTTGGTTATGTTCTCAAAGCACGTTAAGCCGCGCTCCATCGCTTCCCAGCTGATTCTGCTTTTTACGCTAGCGACAGCGCTCTTGCTCGTCTGCGGTCTTGGCGTCTTTTACTCGCTCACTGTCCGACACGCGTTTGCTGAAGACAACGCTGTTCTGGCCGACAAAGTCTCTGCTCTGAGCGCGGACTTCCACGAGAGCGGGTCGAACGTGTTTGCAGATGAATTAAACGCTCGCCGCGCAGGCGAGCATCCTGCGTATTGGATCAGGATACTCGATCCGCAAGGCCGCACCTTCGCGGAGACACCGGGAATGGATCGATTGCTTCCGCCAGGGATTTTTCCGAGCGGGCAAAATTTGGCATTGGCTGTTCGCAGCCCGAAGGCTTACCGCACAGGGGCGAAACTGTTTTCTCTCGTCACACTGAACGAAGAATCAGGCAGCCAGGCTTACACGTTTCAGGTGGCGCAGGACCGGTCGAGCGATGAGCGAGTGGAACGGGATTTCGCCGTCCTCTTTGTCATACTCCTTTTGGGCAGCGTGCTATCGGCGGCTTCCATTGCCATCATCGTCACCAAACGCGGGCTGCGACCGCTCGAACAAATGACGCGATCGCTCGGACGTGTTGACCCGACGCATTTGAAGGAGCGCGTGGCGCCAGGCAGCTGGCCGAGCGAGCTTCAACCACTCGCCATCGCATTCGATGACATGCTCAAACGGCTCGACGATTCCTTTACGCGGCTTTCTCAGTTTTCAGCCGATCTCGCGCACGAGCTGCGAACGCCCGTCGCAAATATGATGGGCGAAGCACAGGTTGCCCTCACGCGTGAGCGCACGGCGGCCGAGTACCGCGAGACTATCGAATCCACCATCGGTGAATGCGAACGACTTTCCAGAATCGTGGACAATTTGCTTTTCGTTGCGCGAGTGGACGCAGCACGCGAGCCGATCGCGCGAAAGCGATTCGATGCGCGCAAGGCAGTGGAGAAAATTGCAGCGTTCTATCAAACGGCCGCGGAGGATCGCCACGTCACGATCACTTGCAGTGGCCAAGGACAAATTTATGCCGACCCCGATTTGTTCGAACGCGCCGTAGGAAATCTGCTCGATAACGCGCTGCGATTCGCTCCCGATCGCGGCTCGATTCAAGTTGCGGTTTCGAAACACAGCAATGATTTCGAAGTTGCCATTAGTGATAACGGCTGCGGGATCGCTGCAGAACATTTGCCACGCGTTTTCGATCGGTTTTACCGTGCCGAATCATCGCGGACCTCCGATGGCGCTGGCCTCGGTCTGGCTCTGGTGAAGTCGATTGTCGAACTCCACGGCGGATCGGCCAGCATTCAAAGCGAGATGGGTCGCGGCACAACCGTTAAGCTCACGTTCCCGGCTGTGTCGCAACGGGATCATGGATCTGTTGATGGACCGGCGGACCTATGAATGACGCAGCGATCAAGGCGTTCGTCGCGCTGATTCCAGTGTGCGCGCTCTTTACCGGCGCAACGATCATTTTTGTACGAAGGAGGAGCATGTCCTTGTTTTTGCAGCTCGTTGGCACAGCGGGATTGGTCGCCGTGATTCTCACTCACGTGTTTGAAGGACTTCGTGTTTTTCCGCGCATGGGTTGGGGATCTCAGCACAGCGTTGGCCATTATCTCGATTTGCTGTCCGCAATCCTGGCTGTCACGCTGTTTTCTCTCGGATACCTGATTCACGCAGTGAATGCGTGCGTCGAGAAGAAGAAATCCGAAAGAGCCTAGCAAGCTACCGGCAAAAATTGTCCGCGTCGCTTGTAAACCGCTGGGCATAGCCAATTCTCAGGTCTAGACCCTGGAGCAACCTCATCCACAGCTACGGTATCACCTGCTCAAGACATCGCACGGGCGGCTGTCTCATCCGAAACACGACGCGCACCAAAAATTTAGCTTGCCAATCATTACGATTTTGTAATGGTCTGCGAATCCACCTCTTCAAACCTTAACCCGAATTCCTATGCTCAGGAGTCATTTTTCCCGGCCAAGTCTCTCACGCTTGGTCATCTTGATGCCAGCCATCTGGTTTGCTAGTCCCGCCCTTAATTGTTCAATCCACGCGCAGGTTTCCACCGAGGAGGCAATCGTCGTCACAGCGGAAGAAGTGCCGAGCGCTTACGGCGCGCCTCCGGGACTTTCCCGAAGCCGCTTCTCCAACGCAGTGAATGCCTATGTTTTGCCGCCATGGTCGTTTTTCTTCGGAGAGCTTTACGAAGGTCAGGGCTTCCGGCATGGGCCGCCCGATCATCTCTTTACTCAGGAGATCGAAATGGGATTGCCCTATCGTTTCAACGTAGCGGCCGAAGCACAGTTTGAGCGATTTAATGGCGGCGGCGGCGCGCAGACAGTGAGTCTGGAAGCGCGCTGGGCTCTTGCTGATTGGAACAAGATTCCGCTCAACCCGACGATTTTCGCCGAATACAAATTCGGCGTCGGCACCATTCGACATGAAGAAGTTCCACCGCCTCCTGGAGGAGGAGAGGAGGAGGAAGAGAGCGGACCGCCGAAAGTCCCCGACGCGTACGAAGTTCGTTTGCTGCTTGCGCAAGATTTCTTCGAGCGCGTCGAATGGGCCATGAACTGGTTCTTTGAAAAAGAGAATACCGGCGACCGGGGACGTGAGTGGGGTTTCTCGCAGGCTGCGATGATTCCTGTCCTCTTGCCTAACGAACGCCTGAAAGTCGGCATTGAAATGGAATATAAGAATGTCACTACAAAAGACACCCGCGGTGATCCCTTGAACAGTTTCGTTATCGGTCCAACAGTCGCATGGAAACCCACAGCGCAAACGCGCCTGGACGTCTCACCTTTGTTTGGCTGTACCCACGATTCACCGATTGCTGAGGTATTCGTTGCTTTTTCATGGCTGTTCGGTGGCGAGCGCGCCGAAGCCGAAGCGCCGGTGTCCTCGCGTTTCCGGTACTACTCCGACGCGTCTTATAGCCGTTCAGGAAAAGATTCCGGAAAAGAAATGAAGCAAGTCGCGTATGTGCCGCCCTGCCCGCAGTGGTACGGCGATCGCGAATGGAACGTGAATCTCTGGGGCACTTATGCTTTCACCAACACGGAATACAATCCTAATCTTTGGCTGCTGGACATCGTGCAAAGTACCAGTGAAGGCCACCCTGTGCTTGGCACGTATGATCATTACATTGGCGGCGATCACGCCTGGGGCGGCGGCGGCGACATAAAATATTTCTTCTGCCGTTACGTCGGCGTCGGTGTTGAAGGATTTGCTCTGGACGCCAGGAAAAGCGGCTACGATATCTTCGAGGATCCAACCATCCCGATTTTTACGCGTACGCGAATCAATCATGACCATGTCGTTGGCTCTGTATTAGGCACTCTCACATTGCGTTATCCAATCGCGTGCACCCGTCTTGCGCCTTACGCTTGGGCTGGCGTCGGTGCGATTTTCGGCGGTGGCGAAAGAGACGTTCTTCACACGCAGGGGCCGCCCGACGCGTTTGAGGTCCATGCCCAGACGGATCACTTCGGGAGTGAAACCAAAGTGCTCGGCCAATTCGGAGCCGGTCTCGAATTCCGAATCGCCCGTCACTTTGGTTGGACTAACGATTTGAGCTTCGGCGTAATCGACGGGCCGAGAAATAACTTCGGAATTTTACGTAGCGGTCTCAATTTCGCCTTCTAAGAATTTCTGGGGGTTCACGCCTTCAGGACTGAAAGCCGCGGCTGTTTCCGCGGTTTGGTGAAGTGGAGATGCCGCAGCCCGAGTGGAGCGGGCTGCGGCTACACTCTCCACGGTTGTAGAGGCGTTTGTGTCAAGCGCCTGGAGTGAACGGCGGCTGACACAGCCGCCGCTACAACTCTTGACCGCTTCGAACCGCGCCGATAGCTTCGTCATCGGAAAGGAGTTTGTCGGTGAAGACCGAGGTCTCGATCGAATACTGCGTCGTTTGAAACTACACGCCGAAGGCCGTCAGTTTGGCGGCCAAAATTCTTGAGCTCGGCGAGCGCATCAAGTCGCTCACGCTGATTCCCTCGAGCGGCGGCGCTTTCGAGATTCGCGCTAATGGCAAACTGCTCCATTCCAAACTCGACACCGGCGACTGGCCGGACTTCGACGAGGTCGTCAAGGCGATTAAGAAGGCGAAATAGTCTTTCCGCAATCCGCAATCCGAGATCCGTAATCGGGAGAGTGAAGGGTGCCTGGTGGCCCTCGCGGTCTTCAAAACCGTCGTCGCCGCGCAAGTGGCGAGGTAGGTTCGATTCCTATCCTCTCCGGGTATCTTTTATCGTCATCCTGAGCCCCGAAAGTTTTCGAGGTCGAAGGATCCCGTGGCCCAATCGAGATGTAATTGGTCGGGCTTTCTCTGCTTCGCTCGGAATGACAAATAACCCGAAAGGAGGTGACCTCCATGTCGCGTGAGCAAATCCGCAAGCTGACTTCGCTTTCATCTTGTGCCGGGTGAGCGTCGAAATTGAGCCAACAGGCCCTGCGACAAGTTTTGCCGCAGCTTCCCATGTCACTAGACCGCAACGTGCTCGTGAGCTCGAACACTTTTGACGATGCCGGTGTGTATCGCCTGGACCCGCCTTCGCCAGGGTTCCGGCGGGCAGGTCGGCATCGTGCTCTTGTGCAGACAGTCGATTTTTTTACGCCAATCGTCGACGACCCGTTTTCTTATGGGCAAATTGCCGCAGCCAATTCGCTTTCGGACATTTTCGCCATGGGCGGGCGCCCATTGACCGCGCTAAATATTATCGGGTTTCCAACCGATCTCGTTAGGCCAAGAGTGATTTCGTCGATCTTGCGCGGCGGTCTCGCCAAGGCAGCTGAGGTGGGATGCGTCATCATAGGCGGCCATTCCATTCGTAATCCTGAGCCGATTTATGGGCTTGCTGTAACGGGCATCGTCGATGTTCGGCATGTTACCACGAATGCGAATGCGCGTCCCGGCGACTTGCTTGTCCTAACGAAACCACTCGGCACCGGCGTCGCCACCACCGCGATCAAACGTGGAATCGCTTCGCGCGCCCTTCAGAAAAAAGTAGTCGCGCTGATGTCGAAGATCAACATCGCTGGCGCTGAACTTGCCGAGCGTCGCCTTGTCCGCGCCGCCACGGACATCACCGGCTACGGATTGATCGGGCACCTGGTTTCTTTGTGCCGCGCCAGTCGCGTCTCCGCCAATATTAACCCTCGCAACGTGCCGATGATTAGCGATGAAATCGGTGAGCTGATTGAGCTGGGGTGCGTCCCTGATGGAAGTCGTCAAAATCTTCACGCCACGACCGTGATCGCGGATTGGGGCAACACGGACGAAACGCGCAGAGTTCTCCTAACGGACGCGCAGACGAGCGGTGGATTACTGCTTTGCGTCACCGAAACGAATCTGGAGAAAGTACTGAGCGTGCTGCGAAAAGCCGGCTCACCCTCCGCTGCGGTAATCGGAAAAATCGTACCACCCCGGCGCCGTGGTCCATTGGTATGTATGACAGGTTAAAGGGACACGCGCGGCGGCAAATCCCTGCTGTTGGCAGGATTCTTGGCGCGTTAGGCCGTTGTGATCTGCCCCGGCCGGTTATTGTCGATGTTATCCGTCGCAAACTGTCGGAGATTCGAACAACAAAAAAGGTGCCGGACTTTGAATCGACTGTGGTCCTTATCCGCCGGTCGATTGAAGAACTCGGTGCCTGCAGGCTTCAACCCATCATCAACGGTACCGGAATCCTTATTCATACGAATTTTGGCCGCGCGCCGCTGGCGAGCGACGCCATCCATGCATTGAAGGAAATCGGACCAGGTTATTCGAATCTTGAATACGATCTTGCAACAGGCGCACGCGGCCAACGTGGCAGTTACATCGAGAACGCGCTCGCGCTGCTTTGTAAAGCGGAAGCGGCCACTGTAGTCAACAACTGCGCAGCCGCATTGGTGCTGATTGTTGGACATTTCACAAGAACAAAGACCGACGTGGTCATTTCTCGTGGCGAATTGGTCCAGATCGGTGGGGGATTTCGGATCGGTGAAATAATTGAGGCAACCGGGGCCAAACTGCGCGAGGTCGGCGCCACTAATAAGACAGCCCTCGACGATTACGCGGATGCCACCGGTCAGAACACAGCAATGATACTCAAGGTTCACCAGAGCAATTTTTTCATGAGCGGCTTTGTCGAATCACCTTCTTCCGACGAGATCAGCGAGCTGGCGCGAAAAAAACGGATCCCATTCGTCGAAGATTTGGGAAGCGGGGCCGTTGCGGCAACCGAAGAATTCGGAATCGACCACCACGAGCCGACGCCAGCCGAGGTGTTGAAAAGCGGCGTCGATCTTGTCAGCTTCAGCGGGGACAAGTTATTCGGCGGGCCGCAAGCGGGAATCATTGCCGGCAAAAAGAAATTTGTCACCGCGCTGAAACGTGAGCCGGTGTTTCGCGCGCTGCGCTGCGACAAGCTTTGTCTCGCCGCGCTGCAAGCGACAGTCGATCTTCATCTCAATCAGCGGCACGGTGTAATCCCGACGCTTGCGCTGTTGCAAGTCTCAGAAGACGAATTGCGCGCTCGAGCTGCATCAATCTGTAATCAGCTCTCCCGGCAGAGCTGCAATCTGCAAGTCGCAGTCGCCAGCAGCGTCGCAAAAGTCGGCGGCGGCACGTTGCCAAGATCCAAGATGCCGTCCGTCACCATCGAAATCGTCCCGGGGAATTGTTCACCGCTCGAATTCGCCTCCCGCCTGCGTAGCGCAACACCTCCGGTCATCGGATATGTCGCGAACGACTGCTTCAGGCTCGATGTGCGCACAATCTTTCCGGAACAGGACGATCTGGTCGTTGCCGCCATTCGCGCAGCATGCATCAAGTGACCACTCGCCATTTCATCATCGCCACAGCTGGTCACGTCGATCACGGCAAGAGCGCGCTGGTAAAAGGGCTGACCGGAACGGATCCCGACCGCTTACCCGAAGAGAAAGCGCGCGGCATCACCATCGATCTCGGTTTTGCCAAACTGAATCTCACCGGGCCCAACGGCGAGCAATTCAACGTCGGGATTGTCGATGTTCCGGGTCACGAGGATTTCGTGCGAAACATGATTGCGGGCGTCGGCTCAATCGATCTCGCGCTGCTGGTTCTTGCCGCCGACGACGGCTGGATGCCACAAACAGAAGAACATCTGCAAATTCTGACTTACCTCGGCATTCAGCGAATCATTGTCGCGCTGACTAAATGCGATTTGGGAAAAATCGATGTCGTCACTGCTCAAATCCGTGCGGAGTTGGAACGAACTCCATTTAAGGATAGCCAAATCATTCCAACTTCAGTTCGCACTGGCGAGGGGATCACAAATTTGAAAAGCTCGCTAGCGAAGGAGCTGGCACGCTTACGGCCGCCGCGCGACATTGGAAAACCGAGGCTCTTCGTCGATCGTGCATTCGCGCTTCACGGTATCGGAACTGTCGTCACGGGCACCTTGAGCGGCGGTTCAATTCGACGGGACCAGGATGTTGTTGTTCAGCCGCGAAATCTTTCCGCTCGGATTCGTTCCATTCAAAACCACGGCCGCGATCTCGAGATCGCTCAGCCGGGAATGCGCACAGCGATGAATCTGCCTGATCTCTCGGTTGGCGAGAACGGAACACAACGCGGCGACGTCATCACGCTCCGGGAAGGCGGCAGTCCGCAAGCCACAATCGACGTGCTTATCGAAAGATCGCCGCGCGTGAACCGAAATTCTCCTGCAGCGCGTCCAATCAAGAACGGCAGTTCCGTTCAAGTTCATTTTGGAACAAGTCGCGCTGCTGCGAAGATCACGTTTTTGGATGGATCTGCGCTCGCGGCGGGGCAAAACGCAATTGCTCAATTGCGGCTGGAGTCACCTATTCTGGCTTTTGTCGGTGATCGATTCGTTTTGCGCGATTCCTCTGAACAAAACACTATTGCCGGCGGCACGGTGCTCGATCCCGAGGCCGATCGCGCGAGCTTCCGCTCTAACGCCCAGGTTCGATTCTTGAGAGCGCGTGCAACCGCGCCGCACGACATCGATGTTTGCGTTCGTTCTGAGATTGCGCTGCGCGAATTTGTGTTGAGAAAGGCCCTGTTGAACAAGTCGCCTTTTAGCGACGGCGAAATCTCCGAAGTTTTAGCGCGGCTGCAACGCGCGGGCGAAATTGTGCTCTGCAGCGAAATAGTGACTGATCGCAAGACTTGGCAGCAGCTGCGAGAGCGGGCAACCAGTTTGATCGATGAAGCGCACAACTGCAATCCGGAGCGCGCCGGTCTTGATTTGAATGAGCTTCGTTCGACGCTGCGCGTTCAAGAGTCGAATGTGTTCGAAGCGTTGATAGCGGATTTGTGCGTTAAGGATTTTATTCGTAAAGGTTCAGCCATAGCGCGGATTTCTCATCGACCGGTGTTGCCGGCCGACCTCGAACCCGTTGAGAGAAAGATCCGCGAATCGCTCTCGCATAAACCATTCGATCCTCCGCCACGCCGTGAAATCGAACCGGATCGACGCGCGCAGCATGTTCTCCGCTTTTTGATTGAAAGTGGACAAGTGATCGAAGTGGGTCCGGATGCAGTCTTATTGCGGGATAATTTCGAACACATGAAGACGAGAATCACCGAATTCATTTCCAAGCATGGACCGGCTACCGTAAGTGAGCTGCGTCAGGCACTTGAGAGTTCGCGGCGTATCATGGTGCCCTTACTCGAGCGGCTGGATCGAGACGGCGTTACGCGACGCGTGGAGGACAAAAGGATCCTTGGCAGGATCATTTAACGTGTGAAACGATCGGGGCCACTTCTGCTCGTTGTACCATCCCTGCAGGAAGCTTGGGACAGTGCGATCGCTCCCTGGTTCGACGAGGTTTTGCCCGGAACGTGGCAACGCCAGTTGCCTGCGCTAGTGGTCGTTCCCACGCGAGGGCAAGCCAACAATCTTAAGGCGCGCTTGATTGCAAAGGGCTGTTCGCATCTGGGTTTGCGGTTTGTGACACCGTCGAGTTTACGTGCGTTGCTCGCGCAAGATGATGCGATCCCGGCTGCTGAGCCTGAACATCTCCGTTTGCTGCTCGCCATTGCGGCTAGCGAAATGGAAGATCGGCCTAACGAATCTGAAGCACTTGCTGCCAAAGCTGTTGCTCGTGCGCCCGCGCTATTGCTGCGCGCATTGGATCGCCTCGAAACTGCCGGTTGGAAATTCCAAGAACTCGGGCTGTCATCGTTTGCGCCAGTGGTTCAGCGTTTTAACGAACTGCTGAGAAAATGCGGGTTTGTGCTTCCCGGCGAGACTGATCGAAGGCGTTTGCAACAAGCGGCACGTGTCAGGGAATTCTCTCACGTGCTTATCACCGGATTCGACGGAGCCCATTGGGCAGAGTGGTTTCTCCTGCGCGCCGCGGTCGAACTGGCAGAAAACGCCACGATCGTACTCGAAGAACCGCGAGAAAACCTTTCCGATGTCGATCTTTGCTGGATCGGCTCTTGGGAAGAAGTTTGTGGCGAAGCCCAACGCTCGCCAAGAGCAACCACCGCGCTCGGCGATTCGCTTTTCAGCGAAATGGAAATGCGCGGAGGCGCGGAAACGACGAAGCGCTTTGATTTTCTGATCGGCACAAACTTTTCCGAACAAGCCGAAGCGATCACGCGACAATGCGTTCGTTATTTGGCAGATGAGAAATGCACGCGACTAGGCGTAGTTTTTCCGGGCAGCGGGGCCTTGCCGCGGCTGGTCGCGAGCTCGCTGGAGCGGCTTGAAATCCCGCATAACGACGGGCTCGCCCACGTTGTTCCCGGCATTTTCGAATCGGCGGAGTGGCAGGCCTGGATCGAATTGCAACGCGCGCCACGACTTAATTCTTTTCTACGTTTTCTAAATGCGTTGCCCGACCCAGCGGTCGTATCGCCCAAAATCAGCCGGCAAGTTTTCGAAAAAATCCTGCACGAAAGTTACAAAGAGGTGTTGCTGGACGATCTCGAACTGCTGCGCGAATTCTGCGCCACGCGCGTGGACGACAAATCTCAGTCGGCCGCCGAAGCTCTGCGGGCGCTGCCGTTTCTCCCACAGCACGCCACGCTCGCGCAGTTTCTCGAACAGACTCACGCCGCGCTTTCCCATCTCGACTGGAAGCAACACGCGCTCGAACTTGCCAACGTCGCGCGTGATTGGTCGCAGCGTCTCGATGCGAAATTTTCACGGGCGCTTTTTCTGCGCTGGCTGGGAGAAACGGCTGCGACCGCAGATGCCGCCCGCTCAGCCGCAGGCGACCACCCGTATGCGCGCGTGCAATTGCTGACAGTGGCGCGCGCGCAAAATCAGGAATGGTCGCACCTGATTCTTGCAGGCTGGAACGAAGGGGCGTGGCCGCCGCCGGCGGGTGCAGAGTTCGCACGCGCCGAAGAAATTCATGCGTTCAATCATAGCGTGCAACAGCTCAACAAGCGCGCCGCGCGCCAGGGAAGCCAGGGCGAGGGCCACACGAGTGTGCGCGAAAACCATTCGCTCTATCTCGGGCCCAGCGAGCAGCGCGCGATCGCGTTGCGGCAATTCGATGTGCTCCTCGAATCGGCCAATGAAGGCGTGACGCTCACGGCCAGTCTGGTGCAGGAAGATGCGCCGGAACGTTTCTGGAATCCGAGCGAATGTTTCACCGAGCTTTATCTCAAAACGCAGCGTGGGCCGCTGACCCAAGCGACGTTGAAAAATCTCCAACGCACCACTGCGCTGTTGCCAAGACAGGCCGGGATAGTGACGGATGTGCAGCAAACCCTGATCGCGTTCAACACGCGCCGCGACTCCTCTAAGCCTGCCGCCGAATATGATTTCGCATTGCGGCCGAGCGGGTCGTATCGACCGGTGCCGACGCTGAGTGTGACGGATCTCGAACGAATGCTTTCGTCGCCAGCGATTATTTGGATGAAACGTTATCTTGGCGTGGAAGCCCCGGAGGACGCCGCGAATCCGTGGGCGGCGACAACCGGTAAATGGGTGCATCACTGGCTGGCGAATATTATCAAGACGCCGGACGGAAAGATTTTCTCGGCGTTTCCGACCCTGACAAAGATCGACGAGCGCATTCGGCTTGCCGTGGACGAACGGTGTGCGGCACTTCGGCGCCTTTGCGGCATGGTAGGCAAAGTCGTCCCTGATTGGTGGATCTCGGGCTGGTTGAACGCGCGCTATCTCGCGCGGCATCTCGGCGCCAAAATCGGAGGTGCGCAAGGGTGGAATTGGATCGCGACGGAGTTGGCCGTCGGTCGTGAAGGTGCCGTGAAAATCGCCGATGGCGTGGAGCTTGAGCTGCACGGCCAGATCGATTTGGTGTTCGGGCAAAATGACGCGCCCAGTTTCGCCGGGCAAACCATCTGGATTGTCGATTACAAAACCGGTTCGAACAGGGAGCTGAAGACCTCCGATCTGCACGACAATCTGGTCAAAGGCACAACCTTGCAGCTCGGTCTTTATGCCCTAGCCATGCGCGAACTCGGCGCCGCCGAAGTGAGCGTGAGCATTATTTCGCTCGCAGTTAAAAACGTCGCGCCACAACTGTCGGTTGTAGATCTTGCACCGCATACCGACGTCTTTGCCGATCTCGCGGAAATGCAGCGCACCGGGATTTTCGGGATGAAAGGTGAAATCCGTCCGGCGTTCGGTTACAGCGCGCCGTACCCGCTGGCGACGTTGCCGATCGACAACGACATTTTGGAAGATAAATGGGCGCTGACGCATCCCGCGCTCGTCCTTGAGAAAGAGGAGTGGGAAACATGGTGAAGCCGCGCGACGAATGTGTACGCGCTCGTTTTGCCAGCGAGTTGGATCGTAATTTTTCTGTAGTCGCATCGGCGGGTTCCGGCAAAACCACTGCGATCACCGAACGCATCTTGTCGATCGCACGTTCGCCGAACGCGGCGGAAATTTTGCCGCGTCTGGTCGTGGTCACCTTCACCAATCGTGCGGCGGACGAAATGCAACAGCGCACCCGGCAAGCTCTGCTCGAGCAACATTTGAGACAGGAAGTGCAGACTGCGTTTAACCGCGCTTTTTTCGGCACAATCCATTCGTTTTGCATGAAACTCCTGACCGACTTCGGTCATTATCTTGGTCTGCCTGCGCCGCTCGAGTTAGTCGAAGGCGACGACGACCTGTGGCAGGAGTTTGCACAAAACCAAACTCGAATTGGCAGGTCATTAGGCGACAAGGACCGGACCATGCTTCTGCGTTTCGTGCAGGCGCGCGACCTCATGGAGCTGGCCCGACGCGCGCGCTCGGCTGTTTTGCACGTGCCGGGGCTGTCGCCCTGTCCGCCGCTTGATTTCGCGGAGATCTACTCACAATCGGATAAGGAAAAGGGAAACGACAACATCAGTAAATCGCAGGCGGAATTGCGCGAATGGGAGACACGTCACGCCGGGGATTGGGAGTACTTGCGCTGGCCGGTTTGTTTCACGGCGGGAAACGCTAAATTTACTCAGCTCTGGCAACAAAAATTTGCGCCGCTACGACACTGGGTCTGCGACGCCGCCACGTGTGTCGCGGTAGAGGTGCAGCGTGATTATCTCAATTTTCGACTCGACCACGGACTCGTCACTTACGGAGATCAAATCGCGCTCGCGGAAGAGTTGCTGCAACATCCGGTCGCCGCGCAGAGAATTCGCGAAGAAAGCTTTCGTGTCATCCTCGACGAGGCACAGGATACTGAGCCGCTGCAATTTTCCGTGCTGTTGGAAGCGACGCGCCCGCCGGAAGCGAAGGGCCTTTGGTTGCAAGATCGACATTTAGGTCCGCGGCCGGGGCACTTCTGCATGGTCGGCGATTTCCAGCAATCGATTTACTGGCAGCGAGCGGACTTGAATTATTACCGAGCTGTTCATGAAGCGCTCATTGCCGACAAGAACGGTGAGAGCCTGGAATTCGCCGTCACATTTCGGCTCGACCAGAAGCAGCTCGATTTCGTTAACGAAACTTTCCGTGAGATTTTGAATAACAAGGACGGACAGGTGCGCTTCGTCGAATTGCAACCGCGCCCGGGAATTCTTCCCGGGAAAGTCATTCGCGTACCGCTTGCCGCGAAGGAGTTGTTGCCGGAAGAAAAAAAGCTGAAGGACTACCAAAAGGCACGTATCGAAGCGGATTATCTTGCGCGATGGATCAAGGACGCAGGACTGAAAAAACTTTCGGCCGATTCGTGGCGGGAAGTGGCAATCCTTTGTCCGCGCAAAGCCTGGCTGCAAACGACGGCGGCAGCGTTACGCCGCGTCGGTTTACCGGTCGCGATCCAATCTGAACGCGATGTCAACGGCGACAGCCCGGCTTATGCGTGGCTGACCGCGCTCCTTACGATCATGACCGACCCGCTCAATGCCTACGAAATCGTCGGAGTCCTGCGCGAGATCTTCGGCGCGTCCGATCACGATCTAGCCGTCTTTTCCGAAGGGCAGAAAGCGAGATTTCGCATCGCCGAGATTGTGTCGGCGACCGGAAGAATTTCCTCGGTTTTGCATATGCTCGCAGAAATTCGCCAACGCGCGGAAGGTCTGGCGTTATTTGACGCCGTTACTTTGATCATCGAGCAAACGCAATTGCGCGAGCGTTTGCTCCTATTGCCTGCGACGGAGTTTGGCGATCTCGCGCGCGAACTTGATGCCTTGGTCGCACAAGCGGCGGAAGCGGAAGCGAACAGAATGATCCTGGCAGAGTTCGCCGAACAGTTGCGCAACGATTTTGCGTCGCCACGCGCCGTCCGGTTTTCCGCTGACGACAACGCGATCCAACTCATCACTTCGCATAAGGCAAAAGGGTCTGAATGGCAGGCGGTGATCGTGCCATTCCTCGCGCGCGAACTGCGGCTGCCATCGCCGCGTTATCCGGATTTCGTGAAATCGCCCGTGAATGGCGAACTGATTATCGCGTTCGCCAAACAAGACAAATCGAAGGATCTGAAAGACGCGATCGAGCGCGCCCAACAGCAGGAACTGGAACGCCTTCTGTATGTTGCGACAACGCGGGCGCGCCACACCCTCGTAGTTGTGCTCGATCAGGAAATCTTTTCGAATAGCGAAGGCAAACTGCCGAGGACAGCACAACTTCGACGACTGATTCGCGACAAGGATTCTTATTCCGGCGAATTCGATCGACACAGCAGCACGATCGATGAAGTCCTCGAAGCTTCCCAGACCGTGCGGCACGCGTCGCAGAAAAACGGCGCCGAAATCGAACCGTTAACTTCTCCCGAACTCAAGCGCGCGGCGAAACGCGCTTCGGAATTCGTGCGCAAGATCACACCGAGCGCGCTCGATTCGGAAGTGACGGCAGAGGTGCGGGCGCGCTCGCGGCTCGATAATCTGGCCACCCTCTATGGCCGTTGGTGGCACAAATTTTTCGAGCGCCTGGATTGGAAAGGCGGAATCGATTCCGCGCAAAAGTTATTCGAAAAACAATTGCCGATCTCTCCCGACGCAAAAGCCACCGTGAAAGACTGGAACGCCACGCGCCGGAATTTGTTCAGCGACGCCAGCATTGCTCGTTTTCTTGCGAGCGATGAAACATTATTTCATGCCGAGTTTCCATTTTCGTGGCGCAGGAACGACCGCAGCGTGCTTGAAGGCTTGATCGACTCGATCATGATTAATCGCAAAAACGGCCGGTGTCTTCTGCTTGATTGGAAAACGAATGATGTTTCCTCAAGCGATGCCGAAATCTTTCGCGCCCGTTACCGCCCGCAGTTGGCGGCCTACTGGAAAGCGGTCGGGGAAATTACAGGCCTTGAAGTGGAAGCGGGTTTGTTTTCGACCGCGCTGGGCCGTCTGCTGCTTTACTCTGCGGAGGAACTCCAAACCGAATGGCACCGGCTGGAACAGCTCCCTCCCGGGCGACTCGAAGATGAGATTCGACTGGTCGCGCCCGATGGTTTTTGACGGGAAGAAACAACCCCTCAAAAGGGGTTGGGCTAACTCGTTGCGTTCGAGCTGACTAGCTCTCGCGCTCGCCGCGGATGAATTGTTCGACGCAGCGATAGGCTTCGTCGTCGGTCATTTGGACCGGCGGATGTTTGGAGAAATACGCAGAGGCGGAATGCAGCACGCCACCGATGCCGCGATCGAGCGCAAGTTTGCAGCACCGGATTGCATCGATCGCCACGCCGGCGGAGTTCGGCGAATCTTCGACGGAAAGCTTCAGGTCGATTTCCATCGGCACGTCGCCAAAAAGACGGCCTTCCACGCGAATGAAAGCAATTTTGTTATCGAGTTGCCACGGCACATAATCACTCGGGCCAATGTGAATATTTTCATCCGCCAGACGCTCGCCAGCTACAGATTGGACGGCTTCGGTCTTTGAAGTTTTCTTCGACGCGAGCCGGGTGCGATTCAGCATGTTTAGAAAATCGGTATTACCGCCAGTGTTCAGTTGGTACGTGCGCACAACTTTCACTCCACGCTTGCGAAAAAGATCAACCAACGCCCGATGGAGGATGGTGGCGCCCATCTGCGCTTTAATATCGTCGCCGATAAGCGGAAGATTTTTGTCCGCAAAACGCTTCGACCACGTCGGATCGCTGGCGATGAAGACCGGAATATTGTTAACGAAACCGAGCCCCGCTTCCAAGGCGCACCCAGTATAAAATCGCGTGGCCTGTTCGGACCCGACGGGAAGATAATTGACCATCACTTCCGCGGAAGAGTTTTTCAACTCGGAGATGATGTCTTCGCGAGTGGTTTCTTTCTCGAGCGGAAGAAATGTGCGGAGCGGGTCCTGGTCGCGCATGTGCGGGGGGTAACCATCCATCACGCAACCCATTTTTACGATGGCGCCGCTGAGCTTGATCTTTTCGCAGAAAACTTTCGTGCAATTGGGCGGCGAAAAGATGGCTTTGCTGACGTCCATGCCGACTTTGCGCCGGTCGATGTCAAAAGCAGCAACGACTTCGATATCGCCAGGCCGATAGCCGGCAATTTGCCGGTGCATCAATCCGATGCGCGTGCCGTCGGCAGAGGCGCCGTCATAAAAATTGATTCCCTGAACAAGCGAGCTGGCACAATTGCCAACTCCGACAATGGCGATTCTTATTTTTCTCATTTCTAGATCGTTAAAGCTGAAAAACTACCTAAATTGAATAATTCGAAGCAAGACACAACTTAGGCCGCTTCCCAAGCTGCCTTCCGTCCGCACTTACTCGCGAAAATGTCTGTAAATGCAAGCGCCGAATGTGTGCGAAGTCGCGCCAGCTTGCAAGACCTGATATAAGGGCAACAGTCAGGGGCATTCCTGGTGCAAGGAAAGCCCTCGCAAGGAGATAGACAAAATGCGTTTCAACTCCGCGGCTATCAGCGTCCTGATTGCTGCCGGCTTATTCGTTTTCCCCCAGCCGGTTGAAACCGCTCCCGTTTATACGATCGAACAGGCGGTCGCAGTCGCCCAAGCGCACAATCCAGATATTTTGATTGCGCGCAAGAGAGTGCAGGGTGCGCGTGGCAGCTGGATTGAGGCGCGCGCCGGATTTCTTCCCTCAGTGAGTTCAAGCGGGTTATACGACAAACGACAGACTCAGAGCGAGACGACACTGCGACAGGAGGATTACAATGCGATTCTGAAGCTCGAACAGAATCTTTACACCGGCGGAGCCGTCCGCAGCCAGGTGGCCATCGGGCAGCTGAACATCGACAAGGCAAATTACGAGCTTCAGGAAATTATCAATCGCGTCACGATGGAGGTGCGGATTGCGTTTAACGAGCTACTTCTAAATCGGGCAAAGGTTCGGGTGCGCGAGGATTCAGTGCATGTTCTGGAGGAGGAACTCAATAGCCGGCAGCAAAGTTTTGGTGCTGGCATCGTCGGAAAATTGAATGTGCAACGGGCTGAAGTGGCCCTGGCCAACGAACGGCCGGAACTTTTTAATGCGCAGACGCAATTAAGAAATTCATACCTCCGGCTTGGGGATCTGTTTGGTTTTGACGCGCGCCACGGCGAAGATCGCCCAGCTTCATTTGGAGTTGCCGGCGAACTGACGTATCAATCGAATCACGCGGACCTCAACGATTGCCTCGCACGCGCCGACGCTAATCGGGCGGCCATCAAGGCCCGGCAAAAGGATATCGAGATAGAAGACAAGCAATACATCCTGGATCGCAGCGCGATGCGTCCGCAGATTCGCGCTTTTTCCGGATACGAAATTTATAGCGAACGCGATCCGGCCGTAGGCCAGGAATTTAATTACGGCGGCGTAGTGGGTATAAATGCGACATGGAATATCTTCGACGGGTTCGCTACGAAGGGGCGCATGCAGGCGACCCGCGCCCGGCGCGAGGCAGCGCTAGAAGCTCTCGCCGCAGCGCGGCGCAGCGTTGCGTCCGAAGTGCGCAGCGCATTTTTTGACCTTCAACAAGCAGAGCGCGTCCTCGAAACCGAGACGCAAAATGTGCAGACTGCTGACGAAGCTCTCGAGATGGCCAAGAGCAACTTTGGTGCGGGATTGGGAACACAGCTCGACATCCTTCAAGCAGCAGCTGATGTCACCCGAACGCGGACGACGAAATTGAGCGCAATCTATCTGCACAACGTGGCTCTCGCCCGGCTGGCGCACGCATGTGGGACTCGAGCGGAAGCGCTTGATTTCAAAAATGTGAACAATGAAAAACACAGCGGCACGCAGGCTGCCGACATAGCTAAGCCGCCGGAGAAATTAGGCCAGCGATGAAACGACGTTTCCTTTTTTCCGGGAGCGCACGCTTTCAAAAGCGGACATTTGGTGGTGGGATGAGGTTCCTCCTGCTCCTTTTCCTGCTGATCTGTTTTGTGCACCGAACCAGCGCCATCACCCTTGAACGTGTTCTCCAAACCACTCTGGAAAACAATCCATCCATCCAGGAAGCCAAAGCCGGGCTCGAGCAAGCGGCCGGGCAACGCCTTGTTTTTCGTTCCGTGGCTTGGCCTCGCGCCGAAGTAGGCGTGCCAGCCGGCCTTCAGTACGGTCATCGGGCCGGTGAAAGCGGAATCAAAGGATTCGGCGTCGGGCGCGGTGCGCTCGACCAGACTCTGTTCAATGTTGCCGTGCCACACTCGCTGCGACGCGGCGATGTCGGGATTTTGATCGCCCAACAGCAATTGAATGTTGCCGTCGTGGAACAGCTACATACCGCGCGCCTCGCGTTTTACGCAGCACTTTACAACCGCTCGCTGGAGTCCATCCGCAAAGAACAACAGCAAAGATTGCAGGAAAACGCAGCCACTCAGAAAAACCGTTACGAAGCCGGGCTGGCCAATCGGAGTGCATTCACGAGCGCAACGATCCCGGCCGCTGAATTGGAAACACAAATTGCGGCGGCACGGCGTGTGTACCTGGATGCACAATTGCAGTTGGCCCAGGCAATGGGCATCGATCCTGCCAAGAGAACACTGCCCGCGCCTGAAGGCGAGCTGGAGTTTATGCCGATGCACGTCGATCTTGATTCCGAAACGGCGGCGGCCTTGGAGAGGAGGGCCGATGTCAAACTCGCGCGATTGTTTGTGCGCGCCGCCAACGAAGATGAGCGCATCATAGCGGCCGATTATTATCCCGAGGCGACTGGGGGCCTTCGCGGCGACTGGGTCCCCGTCACAGGCATCCATCGCCAGGAATCAACGAGCAGGACCCAGGACTTTATTGGGTCAGAGATCCGCGAGCGGGCTGCATACACTTGGCGCGTCTTTGATAATGGTAAAGTCGGGGGCGCGATCCTGAAGGCGCGTTCGGCACGAGAAATAAACGAGCTGACGTGCCAAAAACTCGAGGCGAACATCCCGCGCGCGCTCGCGCGTATTGCAAACGATCTTAGAACAACTGAAGAACGCGAGAGATCGCTTGCCTCTGCGACGGCGGCTGCAGAGGAAAGCGCGCGTGTGGTCCAGGAGAATGTGGCTAGCGGTCTGGTCTCTTCGCTAGAATATCGAATCACGCAAAGCGGATTGCTGGAAACGAAAAGCGGATTGCTGGATGCCACTTACCAACACAATTTGGCCAGAGCCGAGTGGGATCGTGCTACCGGCCGCTATTTTCAATTTTCCTACGACACTCCGCCGTCGCGATAGCTGTAGCCGGGCTCGGTGACCCCGGCAGAATTGGCGCCGACTGTGTAGATTTTTGGTTACGGGACAGGCTACAACATTTCAGATCGAATGTGTGCCATTGCCTAGCTGTCTTGGGAATAACGCTCGTTTGAACATCTGCCGAAAACTGCACCAAGGACCACCAGGGTGAGCGGTGGTTTATTGCAAAAAAACGTCAGGGACATCAGACTAGTTGTCCAAATTGAAATTGCCGAAATCAAGAAGGGCTTTGTGGGTTGGCGGTGCAGCGCTCGTGCTGGTTTTTGCGGCGGCGTATTACTTTCTAATGCCAGTTGCGGAGGTGGCCGCCGTTCGCCGCGGCACAGCGATCTCCGCCGTTTACGGGACGGTGCGGATTGAACCGGCATTTGTTGTGCGCGTTCGAGCGCAAAACGACGGCTTTATCCAACTGGCGGAACCTTTCTCCGCCGGACGCGGCGCGATCGGCAAGAACGTGGAAAAGAATCAGTTGCTCGCGACGATCGCGGACGAGGAAACTGCGCGACAGCTGAAACAAGCGCGCACCGATTTGCAGGCGGCCGTGGATCGCGCTGCGCTTCCGCTGCCCTCAGCGGAGTTGCTCAAGGCGGCCGAAGACAATCTGCAGCGACTCGAAAAAGTGGTTGGCTCGGGCAATGTCCCCGCAGTTGAATATCAAAAGGCAAAAAGCGAAGCAAACCGGTTGCGCGGCGCAGTGGAGACGGAGCGGATCGAGCGGGACCGCAATCTCAATTCGCTCGAGGAAACAACGAAAAAATTGGAAGCCCAGATGAAGAGCGCGGAAGTCCGCTCGCCCATCGACGGGCTTCTCACTAACGTGCAGACAATTGATGGGGAACTGGTGTCAGACGGCAACGAGCTGTTCACTGTGTCATCACGCAAAAATTACGTTCG
>QHNQ01000047.1 GCA_003218135.1 Verrucomicrobiota bacterium | reverse complement strand
TGACTTTGACGGGGGACCATCGCCGCCACTTCGTGATCGGCGATGGCGGAAGGCAGCTCAAGTATGTGGGTACAGACCCCGACGGCGGTATCGTAGTCGGCGGTTCCATGGTCAAACAGTAGCCGGCAATAGCTCTGAAGCAGTTCGCGATCAGCCGTCACGCTTCACTGTGTGGCGGCTGATTGTTTCTCAGTCTGCGGGGAAGCACGCGCCTTGGTGTGTTGGCGATTGCGTCCTCGATTCTGTTTCTCGGCCACCAGAAGGCAACAACTCGATTAAGAATCTCTGTTTGTGGAATCCAAATGCATTCTTCGCCATTTCGTTCTGTTTAAAAACGGATCCGTAAAATCCGCGTGATCCGAGGTCTTTCCGTGCCGAAGCCATTTTCCGCATAACCTCCAACTGGTTTCCGTTCTGTACCTCAGTGAACGGCCAGAACTGACTTCTCACGACGAGGGGCCAATGAAGGTCAGAACAACAAACTTAAAAAGAAAGAAACAACAACAATGAAGACAAAATTAGTTAAGAGCATAGCAAGCTGTTCACTCTTGGCGTGCGCGTTGGTTAGCCTGGTTGCCGCAATAGCGCTGGGCACGTCCGGCACCGCGCGGGCAGACAAAGGGGTGGCAAGTTGCGGTGCATACACTCTGCACGGGTCGTATCTATTCGCCACGCATGGGTGGAACATCGTCGGCGGTGTTGCGCAACCAAAAGCCATCGTAGAAGGGATCGATTTCAACGGAGATGGTACGCTGGTCAGCCCGTTCGCGACGGTCAGCATTAATGGCACGATTATCCATTCCAGCGGATCGCTAGGAACCTATAACGTAAACACGGATTGTACCGGCACGCTCTCATTTACCGGAGGTGCAAGCTTTGACATATTCGTCGAGGCAAGCGGCAGGCAGCTTTGGATGATCCAGACCGGTCCAGCGCCAGCAGTGTTCGAGGGCACGGTAACACGCGTGCCGTAGTAAAAGCTCCTCGGCTGTGACGATGACATCGAACGTCTGAACGACTACGACGGGTTTGGTGCGTTCCATCCGCGCCAAACTCCAGCCTAGGTCAATTAAAATGATGCCGTTGCAGGATTAATTCGCCATTCGGGCTTCGTCATTTTTGTTATTTGTATAAATCTTCTCGCCGGTGAGAGAGCGACTCAACCCGGCTCCGGACTGAGAGTACAAGCTCTTGGGATAAATCCGCTGCAATAAGTTCTTCGCGGTCTGCCGATGCGGCTGCAACTACAACTCCGCGTGGATCGATGATCGCGGAGCTGCCGCAAAACCATAAATCGTCATCTTTGCCGACGCGGTTCGATGCAACGACGTAGCTCTGGTTCTCGATTGCCCGTGCGATGGCGAGCGTGCGAAAATGTTCGACACGCGGAAACGGCCAGGCCGAAGAAATGACAAAAGCGGCGACGTCATGTTCGGTCACCAGTTTTCGGTACATCTCCGGAAAGCGAAGGTCGTAGCAGATACTGAAACCAAAGTGCAGACCACCAAGCTCAAAGCTCGCGAAGGAGTTGCCCGGAGCAAAGCAGGTCTGTTCTTCGACGGGCGCGACCGCGTATAGATGAGTCTTGCGATATTTCGCAGGGATGTCGCCATGCGAGTCGATGAGAACTTGCGAGTTGTAGATCGATGAACCATTTCGCTCGGAAACGCCGGCGACGATCGCAACCGAGAGCTTCCTGGCAACTTCCTGAAGCCTTGGAAGGAATCCACGGTTCCAATCATTTGCATGCTCCCGAATCACCCGCATCGAGTAGCCGGTATCAATCATCTCCGGAAAAATGATCAGCTCGGCACCAGCTTCGTCCTTGGCCCGGCGAGTAAAATCGCGGACCTTCAGAAGATTTGCCTCAGGATCTTCCAGCGAACACGAAATCTGAGCGACTGCGACTTTCATTCGATCACAAAAAAGCAGTATTCATCAATTGTCAGTTGGAATCTTTAGGGCAGTGGATCTGCCGCGGGGCGTCATGGGTCGCCTCGCCCTTGGAAGGGAGAGGCGAGAAAGGCCATGCAGACTGCGGAGCGAAATATCTCTGTCCATCGCATGGAATGTTGATCGAAATCCAGGGATTCCTCTACTCAGGATGATAGTCGGTAATTTCCTGGACGTATTGGTTATCGATCAAATATTGGAACAACGATCTAAGGTTGGATGCGACCTTGACTTCCTTCGCACTGATGATCTTTCCAGTCGCCCCGTCGAGCATCGGATAAACATAGAGTTTTAGTTTTCCTTTAAACATCCTGCCCAACGCTTCCAGGATTCCGCCCTCCAGATTCGTGTAGTACTTTTCGTTGAAAATTTCGATCAAACTGGGCACGCCCATCACAAGGCCAATCGCTCGGTTGGTGTAACGAAAGAGATACGCCGCGAGCCGATAGTACTCGCCGAACTTCGAGATTAGAACAGTTCGTCCCAGCGCACGGAGAATATCGACGCGAGCAAGAAAATCCGCGTGATCAACCTGGCCGTCGGCGCGCAAATTTTCGAGCGTCATCTCCATGAGAACGACAACTTCATCTTCGGAACAATCGCATTGCGTCAGAAACACGCGACGCGCGCCATCCAGCATATCGTTCGTGGCGTAGGTGACGGGTCGAAAACTTCCGCGCTCAACCAGGATCGCTCTTTTGTAGAAGACTTCGGCGGGCTGAACAGTCTCGCCGTCCGCCTTGAACATCACCGCATCCGTTAGACCCTGGCTGACCAACTGCAAACTCATCAATCGATTGTCGACGTGTTGAAAGACTGGCCCGGCAAATTTGATCATGTCCACTTCGATGCGTTCTGGAGGCAGATTTTGCTGAAGTAAAGAAATCAATTTTTCCGGTTGGCTACAGTAAAACGCGCCGTGAAGAAGATTCACACCAATGACACCAAGGGCTTCTTGTTGGTCGACATTTGCTTCGTCGAGTAACCGGACGTGGATAATGATCTGGCTCGGTTGTCCGCGTGGTTGCGATTGAAAGCGAACGCCGAGCCAGCCATGCGATTCGTTACGCTCCTTGAAACTGCGTGCGGCAACGGTGTCGGCAAAAACAAAGAATGTCTTCTCGGCGCCGAATTGTTCGTCAAGCCGCTCGATCAGAAGGTCGTACTCATGGTCGAGCATTGTCTGGAGACGCACACGACTGACGTAGCGGTCTGCCGGGCCATAAATGGCATCGCTGAACGTCATGTCGTAGGCAGACATGGTCTTGGCGATGGTGCCGGCTGCGCCGCCCACGCGGAAGAATCTGCGGGCTACTTCCTGGCCGGCGCCAATTTCAGCGAAGGTCCCATATTTGCTCGGATCTAGATTGATCTGGAGGGCCTTCTCGTCGGTGCCGATCTCCATCTGTGGATTCATGCAATTTCTGTACGGTCGATTTCCAACCGCCGCAAATGGCGATCTTTACTTAAGGGCGTCTGTGTCAGATGCTCCCTGCTTAGCGCCAAAGGCGCTATTCTAATGCTAGCCTGGGGCAACGCCCCAGGTAGCGAGTTGGATAAAAAGCCAAGCGCTGAAAGCGCGATTCACATTGAGTTTGCCCATCAACGGCGAGTGAGGCACGCCTTCAGCGCTGCCCGTGAGCTATTACAAATCCTGGAGCGTTGCCCCAGGCTTATCATTGAGTGCCGCGCCTTTGGCGCTAAATGGATACGTGGAGCTGCGCTCCCCAGAATTTACAGCCGCACTCGCTCAGCGTCCTTCGCTGGAATCCAGCCGCGCAGATCATTTGGTAGCGCTGCGTACGTCCAGTCACCGCGTGTGCTTAGAATTTTGATTTCACTGCCGGGAGGCAACGCCAACACACTTTTGGCTGTGTCTGCCGTCGCGAGGCGTGCTTGCACATTTTTGCCTGTCACAATTGCCAGTGCCTGGCCTTTCGTGCCGCGATCAAGTGTGTAAATCGCAAAGACCGAAATCGCAAGGGCCAGCAAACAACAGATCGAGACGAGGATCAGCATGGCTGATCGGCGGCGGGCGAAAATCGACGCTGCTAGACAAAACACTGCGATCCAAAAAGCGACCGCTGCTGTGATGGTGTACTGATTGACACTCGCAAAATGCAAATAGCGCTCCGCCCGGCCTGGCTGCATCTCAAGGGCGTGTGCCTCATCGCGTGCGATCTGTAAATTCGCCGTCGCTTCAGGATGATGCCGCTCCAGCGCGAGGGCGCGCTGGTAATTCAAAATCGCACGTCCAAAATCGCCCGTGCGAAAGTAGGCGTTGCCGAGATCGTAAAATACATTCGCGCTCGCTTGCCCCGTGCGGGCTATTCCGCGGGATGGAAAGCCTGGCCTCGCGGACTCCGTCCGCTGCGTTGCAGCCTCGACTTCGCTTCGCTTCGCTCGGAATGACGGCCAGAGAATTCATTTTAAGTTTTCAATCAACTCCAGCACCTCCCGGCGGTTTTCCGGGGAAATTCTGCCCGGCCCGTTGTGGGCTCCGCTGTATTGCCATTCGTCACTCTGCTCGAAGAGGCGGCGCAACTGGTCCCGCGAGTAGTCGTCTAGTTTAAACGTATCCGCCGCCGTTTCCGCATCCACCATGTTGGGCTCGACCTCGCGGCTGCCTGATGCTAGCGCCGCTTTTACCTGAACAACTCTGGAGGCTTCAGCATAGTATTCCTGGGGGGTTGTGTTCTTACGATGCAATTTGTGCATCAGCTCGGCGGCCTCATGTTGCAGTGCCGCAATGCGCCGCGCCTCGCGATTGTTGATTTTTGTCCTACGAATCTTCCAGATTGAAAATGAAAGAAGTGCAAGCAATGGAATTGACTGCGCCGCCCAGAAAACCCGGCGCGTATAGATCGGCGCAAACGATTCCGTTGTTCGACCTCGATCCGTGAGTTGATAAAGAATATCCTGCGGCTTCGATGTGGCCACGGCCGCCGTGGGCGGTCTGCCCGTCGGAGCCGGCACTGGCTGGCTTGCCGCTACGTTCTGCGAAACAGCCGCTCCGCCTTGAACAGTGATCGCAATCGGCTCGCTCCGCAGCGTCACGTATTGTTCCTTCGCCGGATCGAAGTAAGAAAATGCGAGCACTGGCAGCGCCTGCTTTTTCTCGTTTGGCGACAGCACCGTCTCGAATGTTTTTGTTCCGCTGATGCCAACTTCATCATCCTGCTTGAACTTGGAAGATGGCGGATATTTGTGCCAGCCGCGCTCGTCTTCCACAACCGGGGCATTGACGCGATCAAAGTTGCCGCGGCCCGCTATGCTGGTTGTGACGGTGATCGGGTCGCCTGCTTGTACACTCTTGGGCTTCGCATCCGTTGCCATCGCAAAATTCCCAATCGCACCGGAAAAACTCGGCGGTGCATTCGGCGGCAATGGCTTTACGTCGAGCTGCACCGGCTCGCTCCTAATCTCTACGTCGCGTCGCTCGCCAATTTGAGCAAACGGATTGCTAAAGAACGGATCCGAGAACGGGTCATCCAGATCAAAGAGATCGAATGGTGAACGCGTGCGAGCCCGCGGCGGAGGTCGTCTCCGTGGAACAATGACCTGTGCCTTCGCTTTAACCGGTCCAATCTCGAACTTTCCCGCGCGTGCGGCGGCGATCGCACTTTTATACGTCACTACTTCGTAAGGCCTGCCGTTGACCGTTTCTGAAGTTTGTCCGGATTGCTGTAACTTCTGCGAAGTGAATCCCTGGCCGGTGATTTCGGGCGGCTCGATGAGGCTGGGACGAAGACGTGGGTCAAATCCCATCCGGATCTGAACAGGGACGATCTCGCCCACGTACGCAGTCTTCTTCGGCACAATTAATTCAGCAAAGACGAGATCGCGCGCGGCGGCCGCCTGGCTCTGCGTGCCACGATTCGGGCGGGTGGTAGTTGGCTGGCCGGGAGAGTCCGCAACATTCAACACCAACTGCGGCGTCCTTATTACTCGCCCCCCGGCGTGAACTGTTTGCGACGGAATAGTGAATCGGCCGGCCCTGAGCGGGAGCACGGTATAGGTGTACGTCACGCTCGAACTGGTGGAGAAATTGCGCATTTCGAACTGGCGCGATTGCCCTGTTGCGTGAATCTCCAACCCATCGATTGAAATTTCCTCTGGCGGCTGCGCATCTCCTGGACCCGTTACCTTGATCTGTAGCTCAACCGTTTCACCAACAACGGTCTCCGAATTGCTCAGCACGGCCGTGACGCTGGGCGAATCAGCGCGAGCAAACTGCGCGAGTGCGACTGCAACAAAAACCGCGAGTAAAATTCGGCAACGCATGGAGTTTCTGTGAACTATCAACTATCAACCCTCGACTATCGATTCTCCGTCCTACCAGTCTTTATAGACATGGCGCTTTAGCTTGCGTTCATCAAGTTGAACTCGCGCCTCTTCGTCCTTCATTGATTCGAGCAGCGCCAGCGCTTGACGTTCGCTCATTTGACCCTCTTTTTCCTGTTCGGCCTCGGCAATCGCCGCGTTTTTGTCCGCAGCCTTCTGCGATTTGTCTTCATTGGCCCCCTTCACTTCACCAGCGAACTTTTTCTGCGGCGACTCCGCGGGCGTAGCTGATGGTTCAGCGCCTTCGCCTTCTCCCGGTGACGGCGAGGGCATCTCATTTTCACCTTCACCCGGGCTCGGCGATTCTTCAGCTTGCCGTTCCCCTGGTGACGGTGAAGGCCGATTCGGCTGCTGCTTTTCCGCGCCTGGCGAGGGAGAAGGGGTCTCGCCCGGTTGTTGCTGCTGTTGTTTTTTCGGCTCGTTCTTCGCCTGAGTTTGCTCGTTTTGCTTTTGTTCCTTGTCTTGGGTCGATTTGTTGTTGCTGGTCCTGATTCTGCTGTTGCTGCTGATCTTGTTTGTTTTTCTGGTTCTGTTTGTTCTTTTGCGGTGGGGATGGCGAAGGGGAAGGCTGTTGTTGTGATTTCTTGTTTTTTAACTCCTCGATCTTCTTTTTGACGTAATCGTAATTGTCCTTGGCCTCCTTATCCTGCGGATCGAGTTTGAGCGTTTGTTCGTAGTGATTAAGCGCGTCGGTCCAATCGCTCAGCTTCTTATCGTCGCTTTTCTCAGCTTCGCCGTGTTGATAAAGAGTATTGCCAAGGTTGTAATGTCCCTTGCTTTGCAAACCGGTGTCACGCGTGAGCAAAGCCTGACTGAACGATTCCAGCGCCTTGTTGTAATCTTTTAGCTTGTAAGCGGCAGTGCCGGAATCGAACTGGAGCTTCTCCTCGGCACGCGAATCCGGATGCGATTTCAACGTCTGCTGGAATTGGCTGTAAGCATCTTCAAATTTGCCGTCGCGATATGCGTCAATTCCTGGAGCAGCGCCGAAGGCGAATGTAATCAGCCCCATTAGAACAGTGGTGGTCGCCGCGGCAGCGCTGCCACGTGCAGGAACATAACGTCGTTCGCGCGCGCGTTCGCCACGGCCAATCCGCCGCGTGGCGGATTTCCGCTCGGGAATCAGAATGGAAAACGCCAACGCAATCAACGCCGCGCTCAGCGGCCATTCGTACCGCTCAATCGGCCTGCGCGACAAGCGCACATCCATTGCAGCCGCCTGCATTTTTGCCAGACCTTCACTCTGAAGCTGCTGCATGATTCGGGGGCCGTTTTCCAAATGAACGTAAAACCCGCCTGTGGTCTCAGCGATTTCACGCAACCGGTTTTCGTCCAGCTTGGATTTCACAACCTGGCCGGCTGGATCTTTCACGAAGGCCGTTTGCCCGTCGTCGCCCGTTACGGGAATAAGCGAGCCCTGCGGTGTTCCGACGCCCACCGTGAAGATTCGCACACCGGCGTCAGCCGCTGCGGCTTTTGCTGTGTTCACAGCGTCACCACTCAATTCCTCGCCGTCGGTAAAGATGATGAGCGCTCGATTTCCGGTGGCGCTTTTGCCGAAGCTCTGCGTGGCCAGAGTGATGGCGCTGGAAATGTTCGTTCCGCCTTCGGGAATCGTCTTCGTGTCTAAATCATTGATTGCCTCGAAGACGGCATCGTAATCAATCGTAAGTGGCGCCTGCAAAAAAGCGCGGCCAGCAAAAGCAATCAGACCAACACGATCGCCTTGGAGTTCATTGACCAAATCCTGGACCGCAAGCTTTACGCGTTCGAGCCGGTCCGGCTGAACGTCGTTCGAGAGCATGCTGCGCGATGTGTCCACGGCGATCAGCAAATCGAGGCCTTTACGTTTTACATCCTCAAACGTGTAACCCCATCGCGGCTGCGCGAGACTCACAATGGCGAGAGCAAGCCCGAGCAACTGCAGGCCAAATCTTATCATGCGCCGCGGGCGATTCACCGTGCCTGCAAGTTGCGGCAGCAGACGCGCTGAAACGAATTCCTGCAGGCGCCTGAGCGCGCCACGCTCCGCGCGTACAAAAAGCGCTATCAAAAGCGGAATGAGCAACAATGCCCAAAGCCATTCTGGCGCGCCGAAGGTCATGGGATTGCCAATTGTACAACGCTCAGACAATTGGATGTTGAGCGTTGGGCGTTGGAGGTTGGACGTTTTCTTCTCACGGTAATTTTTTCCACACGGTCTGCGACAAGAGAAGTTGGGCCACCAGCAGACCGCAGCCGCTCATCAGACAAATGGAAAACAGATCGCGGTATTGCTGATATTTCTTTACGCTGACTGTGGATTTCTCCAGTTTGTCTATGTCGGTGTAAATTTGTTCGAGCGATTCCGTGTCTGTTGCACGAAAAAATTTTCCATCCGCGATCTTCGAAACCTCTTTCAACCCGGTTTCGTTAAACTCAACTCGCTGATTTTCGTAGAGGATATTGCCAAGCGCGTCGGTCAACGGCCCTCTCGCGGTATAAATCGGCGCAGGTGCAATACCATTGATGCCGGCGCCGATGGCATAGAAATGAATCTTTAATGCTTTCACTGCTTCAGCGGCAGTGTTTGGCGGAATTTTGCCGGCATTATTTTCTCCGTCGGTCAACAGGACCAGCGCACGGCTTTTTGAATGTTTATCGTTGAGTCGATTTGCAGCCGCTGCCATCGCCGATCCAATCGCAGTGCCATCTTCGACGAGGCCGATCCGTACGCGATCGAGATTTTGCAAAAGCCAATCGTGATCCAACGTCATGGGACTCACGACATACGGACGACCGGCGAATGCGATAATGCCGATGCGATCATTTGGTCGTCCTTTTATAAATTTCCGTGTGACTTCGCGGATCGCATCGACTCTCGTCGCTTCTTGCCCCCCGATCGTAAAATCTTTCGTCAGCATCGAGCCGGAGACGTCGAGCACCAGCATGATATCAATCCCGCTCGCCTCGATTTGAGTAAGGCTTTTGCCGAGCTGCGGACGCGCCAGCCCAACTACCAAGATCGCCAGCGAAGCCAGCAGCAGTGTCCGCAGAATTTTTCCTGCGCGCGCGGCACTCCGTTTTCCGATTGCCTGAAGACTCGCTGTAGACGAATAAGTCAGCGCCGCGGCTGGTCCGCGCTTTCCGCGCAACCACGCTAGCAATGGGATTGCCAGCAGCAACAGGAGCAGCCACGGACGCGCAAACGTCAAGGCACTGTTTGCCGACCACCAATCAAGCAAGTTTGTCATGTCGAGCGAAGTCGAGACATCTCTGGTTCGACCGTCACAACTTCGCCTCCTTTCACAAAACGGATCGCTTCTCCCAGCAGCAATTCGCTGTCCGAGGTTGTTGCTTCATATCTCGCGAATTTGATCAGGTCACAACGGCCTAAGAAATCTTCGAGCAACGTTTGTTCCTCAGTGGAGAACGGCGAGGCTTTTGCCAACGCGGTCAGAAATTCGATCGAAGTCTGTCGCGTCGCCGGCAACCCGTACTGCTGCGTCACGTATTTTCGCAAAATGTCCGATACACGGATGCTAAACTGATATGGGCTCATCTTTTCAATATCGCGGCCAATTCGGTCGAGCTCTTCCAAGGCTATGTGGCGCGGCAATTTTGGCGGCGGCGTCGGTTTGCGGCGCTTCGCAATTAACCACACGACCAAACCAAGCAGCGAGAGCGCCACGAATACAATTACGAAAACTAACCACGGCGGAAGCAGTGAATAATCCACTGGTGGCGCGATGTCGTGGAATTCCTCCGCGAGAAAACTCAATACTTTCATTTTTTCACCCGCTTTAACGCTTCAACGATCCAATTCATCGAAACCCCAGCCGGCGTTCGCGTTGCTTGAAGAATGAGCGGAGCGCCGGGAGGTAATCCCTCCCCGTTTGCAGTGTGATCGCATCAATATTGTTCCGCCTGAGCGTGTGCGAAAGTTCTGTTTCACGTCCACTGACAAGCTCCTTGAAAAGAGAGCGCGTTCTGCGATCAGCCGTATTAATCTCCAGTTGTTCTCCGGTTTCTGCGTCCTCCAGCGTGATGATGCCGATATTCGGCAACATCCTTTCTCGTTCATCATTAATGTGGATGGCTACGAAATCGTGCCTCCGTCCGCTCACAGCGAGGGCTTGCGAAAAATCCGGTGCCTGAAAATCCGAGATGAAAAAGACGACCGCGCGCCGTGTCACAACTTTGTTGAGGTAATCAAGCGCCAGCGACGGCTCTGTGCCGCGTCCCTGCGGTTGGAAAAACAGAATCTCGCGAATCAGTCGCAGCGTGTGAGACCGGCCTTTTTTCGGCGGGATAAAAAGTTCCACGCGATCCGTGAAAAGGATCAGGCCGACTTTGTCGTTGTTCCTGATTGCACTGAAGGCGAGCAAGCATGCAACTTCCGCCGCCAGCTCGCGCTTGGATTGTGTCGTGCTGCCAAAATTCCCCGACGCACTGACATCCACGACCAGGATCACCGTCAGCTCGCGCTCTTCCGTGAATTTTTTCACAAACGCGTTGCCCATCCGCGCCGTGACATTCCAGTCGATGGAACGAATCTCGTCGCCCGGCTGATATTCCCGGACGTCTTCAAAATTCATGCCGCGGCCTTTGAAGACGCTGTGATAATCGCCGGCGAATGCCGTCTCGACCAAGCCGCGGGTCTTGATCTCGAGTGTCCTGATCTTTTTGAGAATCTCGGTTGTGTCCATTACAGGTGAAAAGTGATTAGTGAGAGGTGAGAAGTGATTAAGCGAAGAACTCTTCCACGTTGAACCATTCTTCACTCGTCGACTCTGTTTCTTGTACGCGTGGAAGCGCTCGATAATCTGTGGCCGGTGAGTGTTTACAGAAGTCGTCCGCCCGATCGATCATCCGGGAAAGCATTTGACCGATTGAAATATATTTGGCGTTCAGCACATTGAATTTCTCATTCGAGAGATACTGCCCGTCTTGCGCGTCATCGAGCCATGACTGCGTCTCTGTCGCTTCGCCGAGAGCTTCATCAAGTTTGTTTACGAACACAGCCTTGTAGCGGCGTCGACCCCAGGCCTCCGCGATCATCGCTTTCACTGCTCGCGAGCTTCTTCGAATTTGGTCTGTCAATGAATACCGCTCTTCAGGCGGGAAGCTCTTCGAGTACTCGAAAACCAGTCGTGCTGCTTCTCGCGCAGCCTGATAAACTTTCAGATCTCGAAATGACCTGGCAATCACACTAGCAACTTCTCACTTCTCACCAATCACTTCTCACTGCCAGCCGAAGTTACGGCACAGGCAACCCTGCGAAAATCCGTTCAATGATCGTCTCGCTGGTGACCGCTTCCGCCTCAGCCTCATAACTGACAATGATGCGATGCCGCAACACGTCGGGACCGATACTTTTAACATCCTGCGGCGTAACATAACCGCGCCCGTTTAGAAAGGCGTGCGCGCGCGCCCCCAACGCAAGATAAATCGTTGCCCGCGGCGAGGCGCCATAACGAATGAGACCTTCCAATCGCAAGTTGTACACGGCCGGGTGGCGTGTTGCCCAAACAACATCCACGATGTAATCCTTCACCCGATCATCGATATAGATGCTGTTAACAACGTTCCGTGCCGCAATGATCTGGCTGGGCTGGATGACAGGATCAACTCGCAAATCCGGCGCCGAGGTGGCCATCAAATCGAGAATGTGTCGCTCCTCGGATTTCTGCGGATAACCGATGTTCAATTTGAACATGAAGCGATCAAGCTGCGCCTCAGGCAATTGGTATGTGCCTTCTTGTTCGATCGGGTTTTGCGTTGCCAGAACAAGGAATGGATCGGAAAGAGGATAGGTCGTTTCACCGATCGTGACCTGCCGCTCTTGCATCGCCTCCAGCAGCGCACTCTGAACCTTCGCCGGCGCGCGATTGATTTCGTCGGCAAGGATCAGATTGGAAAAAATCGGACCGAGCTTGGTCGTAAATTCGCCGGTACGCGGGTTGTAAATGAGCGTGCCGATCAAATCCGCCGGCAAAAGGTCGGGTGTGAATTGCAACCTTTGAAACCCAGTCTGAATGCACGCGGCCATCGTTTTGACCGTGAGTGTTTTTGCCAGCCCGGGAACGCCTTCGAGCAGGAGATGGCCATTGGCCAGCAGACCCAGTAAAAGGCGGTCCACCAAATACTTTTGCCCCACCACAACGTGACCCACTTGCTGGCGGAGCGCCGGAATCCATTGGCCCAGCTCCCGCACTTCCTGCGTAATTTCCTGCGTCGATTTCATACGGTCTTTGTCAGACACGTATCGTTAGGAGAATGTTCGATCAAACGTGCTGCTGCCAGCTGCCGACGTGCTCTTTGTTTCCTAATGCGCTCAACGTGTGCGTTGGTCGTGCCGCACGCCCGTTCGCTGACGTAGCGTTAAAACGATTGGCAAACCGGGATACGGTTCCGTTTTGCGAATACGAGCTTCAAGATAACGACGGTATGTCTCATTCATCAATCGTGGATCGTTTACGAAAAGAACGAATTCCGGGAGTAGGAGAGGCTTTTCAACCGAAGGGGATTTCGCAAGCACGCTTTCGGCGAACTCGAGACTCCGAAAGGATTCGCGAGCGAGGCCGCCGCTCCTTGTTTGCGCGGCGTAAAACAATTTGAGACGTTTGCCTTTCGCCATAGGCGGTGGATTTGATTCAAACGCTTGCCGCAGCAAGCGATTGAGGACGCCAGTGCCAATGCGTTTTTGCGCGGCACGTTGAATGGTCGCGATCAAACCAAACAACTTCTCAACATTTTCCCCGGTGATTGCCGACGTGTTCACCGCGGGTGCGTATTCCAGGAAGAAAATTCTTGCGCGTGTTTCCTCGACAACTTGTTTTGCAGCCTGTTTTCCTTTCCGCTTCGGCCTGACCAAATCCCACTTGTTCAAAATGATGATTGCAGGTTTGCGCGCCTTTTGAATCAAACCCGCAATCCGTTTGTCCTGGGCCGTGACGCCCATCGTGAGATCGACAATGAGAACGCAGATGTCAGCGCGGCGAATGCTTCGCTCCGCGCGCATCACACTGAAAACCTCGGCTGACGTTGATTGCTTCCCGCGCCTGCGAATTCCCGCAGTATCGATGAAGACGAACTTCCGGCCGTCACGTTCGAAATGAATGTCGATGGCATCACGCGTGGTCCCCGGCAATTCGCTCACAATCGCGCGCTCGCCTCGCACAATGGAGTTGATGAGCGAAGACTTACCGACGTTTGGCCGGCCGACGATCGCAATTGAAATCGGTTGATAGCTGATTGTTGAGAGCTGATGCCCGGTTTTTGGAGGCGTGGGCAGTAACCGCGAAATTGCATCGACCAGATCCGAAATCCCGCGGTCGTGTTCCGCGCTGATTGCAAAAATTCGTTCAAAACCTAACGAACTAAACTCTGCCGCCAGTGGTTCGTGTTTCTCGTTATCGATTTTGTTAACTACGAGCACGACCGGTTTTTGCGCTTTTCTAAGTGTGCGCGCGAGTTCTTCGTCGAGCGGCGACAATCCCTCTTTTCCGTCGACCACGAAAAGCTGAACGTCGCTCTCGCGCAGTGCTTTCTCTGCGACGCTGCGCACTTGCGCGCTCAATTCATCCCGCGACTGCGGCACCGCGATCCCGCCGGTGTCCCACAGTGTGAATGGGCGGTCGCCGCGAATGCAAATCGCAGAAATCCGGTCGCGTGTGATTCCCGGCTGGTCATGAACAATAGCAATCTTTCGACGGACCAGGCGATTGAACAGTGCGGATTTACCTACGTTTGGCCGCCCAACGATTGCGACGTTCGCCACGGGAGTTGCGTCGTTCATATTCAATGACAAAACAATGTTTACGTGTGAGTCCGCCTCTCCCCTTGATCAAGGGGAAAGGATTGAGGGTTAGGATTTCGACGGATGCGCGTGCCCTGCCGCCTGCAATTGCCGGACGCCCTCTGTCACATAAAAGATCCCCGATACTGCCGTGAAAAAGCCAGCCGCAACTACAACATAGAGCAGGGGAAGCAGCCGTAGTTGCAGCATCACCCAACCGATGGCGATCATCTGTAATACGGTGGCTACTTTCCCGGTCCAGTTCGGTTTCACGTGAACTTTCCCAATGAGCAAATACAACACGGCTGCGCCGACGAAAAGAATGGCATCGCGCGAAATTACAAGAATCGGGAACCAAGTCGGAAAACTGCCGTAGCTAGGGTCGAGCTCGCTCCAGTTACTGATGCTCAAGCTAATGATGGCGCTAAGGAGTAACCCTTTATCGGCAATTGGATCAAGAACGACTCCCAGCGAGCTCCGCTGATTGTAACGGCGTGCGACATATCCGTCCAAGCCGTCACTCAATGCCGCGATCAAGAAAATTGCGATAGCAGTGAAGCGTTCCCACTCTGCCGGCGTGCCGCGCTGAATGCTTTGACCATAATAAATCGCCATCGTGACAAAGGCTGGAATCATCAAAATCCGAACGATGGTAATTTTATTAGCCGTCGTCATGGCACGCGCGTAGACAAATTGTAGGGCGTTTGATTCGCTCGCGCCAGCTCGCTCACCCATTCGGGCTTCCCGTCTATGTCGCTCGGCTCCCGCCGGCTCCGTTCTGCGAAACGCCAATGCCTGATTGGCGTCCGCCGCAGTGGATGCCCTACAATCCGGGCGCGCCGCTTCCCAAGCCGCGATTGCTTTTTTGGGACAGACCAGATTTACGCTGCCACTACATCAGGTCGAGACAGACCGCGATACCGACTGGGGGATTTTAAATCCTTCGATTTGTTTTTTGATTTCGTTTGCGAATGCCGCGGCGCTGGCCCCGTTTACGACCCGATGATCGAACGTGAGCGAGAGCGTAATGACTTCTGCGCTCTCATTTTTGTTTTTGTTGGGGATTAACTCACGATGAGCAGTTCCAACAAAAAGCGTACCGACTGATGGTGGCACGACAATCGGCGCCCCAGATTTTACCTCGAACGAACCGAGACTGCTGATCACCACTGGTGCGTTCATCGCATCAACGCGACCGCCGCGCGTCGCAGCGACTGTGTCGTTGTAAGCTTTCACGAATTCCGACCAGGTTTTATTATTTGCATTTGTGATTACTGCAGTCGCCAAACGATCTTCCTCAAGGGCAACTGCAACACCGAGGGAGAAATCGTCATTCTGCACGATCTGATCGTCTTCGAGAATTATCCGGCGGAATGGCGCATGTTTTTCCATGGCACGCACCACCGACCAGGCAATCATCACGGAAGGGGAGGGGGCGTTCTCAGGATCTTTCTTTTTCGCTGTCCCACGGGCTACTCGAATTGCGTCCCAGCGCGCGTCGATTTGCAAGTTAGCAGGAATGACGCGACTGAGTTTTCGCGTGATCGTGGGCGAAAGCGCCGGCTCAATTCTTGTAGCCGGGGTCGGTGATCTCGGTTCTTCTGACGCCGCTTTATGTCCTGTCCTGCCGCGATCATCGATCGCGGCTACAACCGCCGATCTTTTTGCTGCCGTTTCAAATTGATCTGCAAACGCCCGCTCGCGAGTGATAAGGGTGCCCAGCTCCTGGCCAATCTCGACCGTGTCGCCCAAGTTCGTTTTCCATTCGCCCATCACTCCGGCAAACGATGATTGGATTGGATACACGGCTTTGTCGGTTTCGACTTCGCACACTTCGTCATCCAACTCGATGGGGTCGCCCGGTTTTTTCAAAAGCGAGACAACTTTTGCGTTGCGAATCCCTTCGCCCATGACGGGCACCGTAATGCTTTGCACGTGGCGTTTACCGGCATCCGCTGTCGCCGGAATGGTCGATCCCGGCTCGGGAAACTCAGGTTCGGGTGCGGTCCGACCAGAATCATCCCGACTAGTCGGGACTACAGCGATGCGCTCATGCTTTGTTGCGATTGAGCGGCGAATCGCGCTGACAATCCGGTCCACATCGGGCAACGCTGCGTATTCATAGATCGGATTATAGCCGATCATGACGTTCGCTTTGCTGACGAGAACCGGCGGACTAATCATCTCATTCCAAAGCTCCGACGTACTGGTGACGTGAGAAATAATCATCTGACCCACGCTGCAATTCTCGGTGTCTTCCTGGACAACAACCAGCCGTCGAGTTTTGCGAACTGATTGTTCAATCGCGGCCTTGTCCAATGGGACGATGCAGCGCGGATCAATCAATTCGACACTGATTTCATTGCCGATCTTCTCGAGAGCTTCGAGAGATTTCTCTACGGTGTTGCCCCAGCCCACCAGTGTGACATCAGAACCTTCGCACAAAGTGCGCGCGCGACCCAGGGGAACTGCCCGAATTGGCTTCGTATACTCGTGTTCGGCCCAAAGAAGATGTTTAGGAATGAGGAAAATCACCGGGTCTTCACAGTGCATTGCAGTCCAGAGCAATCCCGCGGCGTCCGCAGGCGTGCTGGGAATCACAACGTTGAGACCCGGATAATGCGCGAACACCGACTCATTCGCCTGGCTGTGCCACAAACTTCCGCCAGGCAAATACGCGCCGTACGGAGCATAAATCACCGCCGGACATTTCCAGTTGCCGAAGGATCGCCACCGCAAGTTGGAGATATTCGTGACCAGTTGGTTAAATCCGGGATAAATGAAATCGATGAACTGTACTTCGAATACGGGGCGCTTCCCATATGCCGCTAGACCGCATGCAACGCCAATGATTGTTGATTCCGCGAGAGGCGAATTGAAGACTTGCCTGGGAAATTCTGTTGAAAGTTTCTGGGTCAGGCGAAACACGCCGCCTTTCGGATCTTCAATATCTTCGCCAAAGAGAATTCGCCGCGCGTCTTCCTCCAGACCGAGGCGCAATGTTTTGTTCACGGTATCGCCGATGCGATATTTTCCGGGTGGCAGGATTTCCTTATCGCTTTTCGGCGGTGGCGCTGTGACGTTGGCGAGAAGCTCGTTCGGGGAAGGGTCTTCGGCTTTCTCGGCCTCACTGTACTCCCGACGAATACGCTCTTTAACGTCGTCATCCAGTTTCGCGTATTGTTCAGCGGTGATCAGTCCTTCTTCAATCAGTAGATCCTTCCAACACTTTAGTGGATCGAATTTTTCGAGCGCCCGCAGTTCCTCTGCGCTGCGATAAAGTTTTTGATCATCGGAGCTGGTGTGACTTGAGAGGCGCTCCATGTTGATCCAGAAAAAGAACGGGCCATTTCCGGCGCGAATTTTCTCGAACGCCTCTGCCGTCGCATCGTAAACCTCCTGCACATCTTGTCCTTCGATCCGTCGCCAGTTGGCAGGTTCGAGAACATTTAACGCGAGCGGATTGTTCTTACGCGTAGGCATGCTAATGCCATAGGCGTTGTCTTCGACGAGAAAGAGCAGCGGAAGTTTCTTTTCCTTGGCAAAACAGATCGCTTCATAAAAGTCGCCTTGCCGCGTTGCAGCATCACCGACTGTTGTGACAACAAGATTTGGTTTTGCGTCGAGCTTGATGCCCCAGGCAATCCCGCAAGCGGGGAGAAGCTGCGAACCGGTGGGCGTTGGGACACTCCAGATGTGTAGATCAGCGTTGCTATAGTGCGATGGCATTTGGCGGCCGCCACTGCCAGTGTTCCGTTTCGCAAAATATTCCAGACCGAGCTGACGCGTCGTCATGCCGCGCCCCAAGACGAGGCCGCGATCGCGATAGTACGAAACGATGTAATCGTCCGGCTGCATTTGAATTGACACAGCGGCCAATGCTTCGTGACCCATTCCGGAAACATGAAAATGTCCCTTGCCTTGACGGATCAGATTCTGCTCGCGCAAGTCCGAATGGCGGCTTTCCATCATCGCGCTCAAAAGCCGCAACTTATCTTCCTTGCTTGGGGCAGGCATACGGCATGATCTTACACTGCACTTACGGATCGACAATCACACGGATTTGCGTCGAAAAGAAAGCTTGATGGAAGGCACAACATCTAAATTGCCACATTGCACGGGAGTGATTGAGCGTTACCGGCAGTATCTTCCTGTTGGCAAATCGACGCCGATTGTTTCGCTGGGCGAGGGGAACACGCCGCTTGTCTACTGTTCCCATTTGAGCAATCAAGTCGGTCGTAGCTGCGAAGTTTTCGTCAAGAATGAAGGAACAAATCCGACCGGCTCGTTCAAGGACCGCGGAATGACTGTGGCGGTATCGAAAGCGATTGAGCGCGGTGCGCGCGCAATCATTTGCGCTTCGACGGGGAACACTTCGGCGTCAGCGGCTGCCTACGCAGCGCGCGCAGGGATTTTGTGCGTCGTGATTTTACCTGCAGGAAAAATCGCGACCGGAAAGTTGATGCAGGCTTTTGCATACGGCGCGAAAATCGTCGCGATCCATGGCAACTTTGACCACGCGTTGCGCATTGTGCGTGAGCTAGGCGACCGCGAAGAGTTTGTTATCGTCAATTCTATTAATCCGGATCGGATCGCGGGACAAAAGACCGCTGCCTTTGAAATTGTCGACGTTCTCGGGGACGCGCCCGATTTTCATTTGTTGCCCGTTGGTAACGCCGGAAATATTACTGCGTATTGGATGGGTTATCGCGAATACCGCACGCATCAAGAATCGACAAGAGTTCCCTCGATGATTGGTTTCCAAGCGACCGGCGCGGCGCCAATCTTTCACAACCGCGTCATCGAAAAGCCGGAAACCATCGCGTCTGCAATTCGGATTGGAAATCCGGCGAGTTGGAAACACGCCTGCGCGGCAATCGCTGAATCGCGAGGCGCAATTGACGTCGTGAGCGACCAGCAGATTCTCGAGGCACAGAGTTGGCTGGCGAAACACGAAGGAATTTTTGTTGAACCCGCCAGCGCGGCGGCGATCACGGGGCTTTTCAAATGCTGCGATTCAAATGAAGCGGCGTATTCATTTCAAAAAATTCCGGAGGCGAGTCGCATAGTTTGCACTGTCACCGGGCACGGCTTGAAAGACCCCGATGCGATCATACAACAAATGAAGGAGTTGCAACCCGTCGACCCAACTGTGAAGGATGTGCGACGCGCAATCGGCCTCTAGCTTGACGGCCGAAAAACCATCGCCGTTCATGTTTCGTTTGATTTAATCTACATCTGACATGCGGCTGGTAGTTCAAAAATATGGCGGCACTTCCGTGGGGACACCTGAGCGCATACGCAAGGTCGCACGCCGGCTTATCGAAACGCAACGCGACGGTTGCCAGGTCGTTGCGGTCATTTCCGCCATGGCGGGCGTGACCGACAACTTGCTCAAGCTCGCCCAGGAAATATCGCCGGAGCCGACAAAGTGCGAGCTGGATAATTTGCTATCGACCGGCGAGCGCGCCGCCAGTGCTCTAACCGCAATGGCAGTGAACGCCCTCGGCGGACGAGCAATTTCGCTGACCGGCGCACAGGCCGGAATTTTGACTGACCGCAATTACACCAAAGCACACATCGCGAACATTAGCCCCAGGCAGATTCACGAACTACTCTCGGACGACTACATCGTGATCGTCGCTGGATTTCAGGGGCAGACACCGGAAGGGGAAACCACGACCCTGGGACGCGGCGGCTCAGATTTAACGGCAATCGCTCTGGCGGGCGCGCTCAATGCAGATGCGTGCCAGATTTTCACTGACGTTGATGGCGTTTTCACATGCGACCCGCGAATTGTGAAGGAAGCGGAAAAACTCCACGAAATGGCTTACGATGAGTTGCTTGAGATGGCCGGCAGCGGCGCGAAAATCATGCAGTCACGCGCCGTAGAGTTCGCCAAAAAATTCGGCGTCGAGTTCGAGGTCCGATCGAGCTTCAAGAAAAGCAGGGGGACAATTGCCAAAGAAGAGACCCCCAGCATGGAAGACGTGGTGATTCGCGGGATCAGTCTCGACCGGCATCAGGCAAAGCTCAGCATCGCAGGTGTGCGCGACGAACCGGGAATCGCCGGCCGAATATTTTCCAATATCGCTGCGGCGCACATCATCGTGGACATGATTGTGCAAAATGCCTCAATCGCGGGGACGACTGACCTTTCATTCACTATTCATGAGGACGAATTGGAAAATGCCCGAAAAATTCTAATGCCCGTCGTAGGCGAAATCGGCGCAAAACGCCTGAACACGATGAGTGGCGTTGCCAAACTAAGCGTGGTCGGCATTGGAATGCGATCGCATTCGGGAGTCGCCGCGCGAATGTTCGAATGCCTTGGGCGAAATAGCATCAATATTCAAATGGTATCGACGTCCGAGATCAAAATCGCCGTGATCCTCGACGAAAAAGACGCCGAACGCGCTGCGCGATTGATTCACGCCGAATTTGGCTTGGGGCGACTGCTGCCGGCCGCGTCAGCAACGCAACCGCTTGCTTGATTCAAGGAGCGGCGGTCTCTAGTCCGCCGTCCTACGAAGGCGAATTGAAAATCGCCCTTCCTTCATCAATTACGGGTTGCGGACGGGATCGACGTAAAATTCTTGCGTACCTTCCACCTGCATCTTGTACCCAAAGATGCCATGTATAACAACGGCTGCCGGGTGATCCGTAACTTTTGGTCTATAGCGGTCGTCGGCGTTTGCCTGTTTCCACACAGTGCCGTCTTCCAGACGGATTATGGTTCTCCCGGTCAAGCCGTTAAACGTACCGTCCACACGGCTTACCAGCAGATCCATCTTGGTCTTCTCGATCTTCGCGGCCCGCGCGCTCGCGACCTTTTCGGCTTTCTGTTCGGTAACCTGCCGATAGCCTTGGAGCCAGGCATCGAGCTTTACCAGTTCGTCCGGGGTGAGTTTGTTTAAGCCCGCGGCCCTGAATTCTTCAGGGCTCATCATCTCCTGAATGCTGCCGGCGGCCTCTTCGGGCGCCCCATTAGCGATCCTGGCAAAAGCGAAAATCGTGCAAAGGCCGAAGATCACGCATGGGATTAAACGACCACATGAACGATTCATGATGAAAAGCGAACTGGCCGACGCTACCAGCGGCTGCGAGAGCGTCAAGGGCAGGGCAGCGGCCTCGAAATT
>QHNQ01000015.1 GCA_003218135.1 Verrucomicrobiota bacterium | reverse complement strand
CACGCGTGGGCTGGAAGTGGGCAAGCTGATACAAAATGTTTTCACTACGGCAAAAACTGGTGCGCTGATCGCGCTCATCGTGCTGGGGATCATCGTCGGCGTGCGATCGGGTGCAGGAGCTGAAAACTTTAAAGATTTCTGGAGTTTGCGCGGCAATTTGCAGGACGTCGGCGCCGGGTTGACCGCTGCCACTGCTTTCGGACTCTTCGTAGGAATCTGCGTAGCCCAAACAAATTCGCTTTTCTCTGCCGACGCGTGGAACAACATCACATTCACGGCAGGCGAGGTGGTCAACCCGCGCCGCAACGTGCCGCTCTCACTCGCGTTCGGCACGTTCCTCGTAATTGGCCTATATCTACTCGCAAATGTTGCTTATCTCGCAACGCTGCCTTTCGCCGCGATCCAAAATGCCCCCAGCGATCGGGTTGCTTCGGAGACAGCAAACGTAATTTTTCCAGGCGCCGGCGCAACGATTATGGCTGTGGCAATTATGGTTTCGACGTTCGGCTGCAATAATGGACTCATTCTTGCCGGAGCGCGCGCCTACTACGCGATGGCGCGAGACGGGCTCTTCTTTCGGTCGGTCGCCGAGTTAAACAAATTCCGCGTGCCGGCGTGGGGACTCGTCATTCAAGGCATCTGGGCCGGTGCTCTCGTACTGCCACGCACCGTGAAAACAGATGCCGCGGGAAATGTCACTGGTTATGGAAATCTCTATGGCAATCTGCTCGATTACGTGATCTCAGCAGCGCTCATCTTCTACATCCTGACGATTGTAGGGATTTTTCTGCTGCGGTGGAAACGGCCGGACGCCGAGCGTCCGTACAAGGCATTTGGGTATCCGATAGTGCCGGCTCTTTACATTGTCGGAGCCGCCGTGATTCTTTTTGTGCTTTTCGTCTATCAAACAGCGACCACCTGGCCCGGGCTGATGATCGTGCTCACCGGCGTGCCTGTTTATTTTCTCTGGAAGGTTTTCGGCACAAAACCGCAGCCTGCCGCTGAGACGAGTGGTTCAATTTGACATAGAAATCACGATTCCAACAACGAACGCATGGCACATCTATTCGCGAGAAAACCCCTTAATCGCCTGATGGGCGAAGCGCAGGAAATCGGCGAACACACGCTCAAGCGCTCCCTCGGTCCGACTAATCTGGTGATGCTGGGCATTGGCGCAATCATTGGCGCCGGCCTGTTTGTTCGAACTGCGGCCGCGATTGCGGACCGCGCCGGGCCTTCGGTTGTGCTCGCGTTTGTGGTTGCAGGTGTGGGCTGCACATTCGCGGGACTCTGCTATGCCGAATTCGCGTCCATGATTCCGGTCGCTGGTAGCGCCTACACCTATTCGTACGCGACGATGGGTGAATTTGTCGCTTGGATCATCGGATGGGACCTGATCCTCGAATATGCAGTCGGTGCGGCAACCGTGTCGATCGCATGGAGTGCGTACGCCAACCGCGTGCTGGATTGGTTCGGCTGGCGAATACCGTACCAATGGTCGCACTCGCCGTTCGAGCACGACATCGCGACCGGTGTGCACGGCACCATGAACATACCTGCCGTGTTCATTCTCCTGCTGCTGACGTTGTTGCTGATTCGCGGCACTAAAGAATCAGCGTTTGTGAATGGACTCATCGTCATTCTAAAAGTGAGCATCGTCTTGCTCGTGATCGCCATCGGGTGGCGGTTCATCAATCCGGCCAACCACACGCCGCTAATTCCGGCGCCAACGAGTTATGTTACCCCGCAAGGAATTCACCACGCCTACGGAGGAATTCTCGGGATTCTCGGAGCCGCAGGGGTTGTGTTCTTTGCTTACATCGGGTTCGATGCGGTTTCTACCGCGGCGCAGGAAGCGCGCAATCCCAAGCGCGATATGCCTATTGGCATTCTCGGCTCATTATTCATCTGCACCATTTTATACGTGCTGTTTTCCTACGTGCTCAGCGGTGTCGCAACAGTCCAGGATTTTCGCACCGCCGGGCGCGAAGCCTCGGTTGCGTTTGCCATCACGAAATACATGACCGGGTTCGAATGGCTGTCGAAGTCGGTGACGGTGGCGATCCTCGCCGGTTTTTCGTCGGTTATTCTGGTAATGTTGCTTGGCCAATCGCGCGTGTTTTTTTCCATGAGTCGCGACGGCCTGGTGCCGAAAATCTTTTCCGATGTGCATCGCAAATTCAGAACACCGTACAAATCCAACGTACTTTTCTTCGTGTTCACGGGTATTTTTGCAGCCTTCATTCCCGAAGACGTCGTTGGCGAAATGACAAGCATCGGAACGCTATTCGCCTTCATCCTAGTATGTGCGGGCGTTTGGATCATGCGGGTCCGAAATCCCGAACTAGAACGCGGCTTTCGAGTACCGGCCGCGCCACTCGTTGCGACGCTCGGAATCATCACTTGTGGCGCGATGATTTACGGCCTGGGCTGGACGAATTGGATGCGACTACTGGTTTGGTTGGTAATCGGCCTGATCTTCTACTTCAGCTACGGAAAGCACCACAGCCGTATCAATGTACCGCCGCCCGAAATGCCAGAAGGCATTCAGCTGACGCGCTGATTCGTTACGCGCGCCAACTCCAACTGGTACCGGCGAATCCGCGATTCGGGCTACTCGCGCCGAATCCTGGGAGCGCGCCGGTGCGCCTTGCAAGCTTTTCGCTGTCGGCCTCGTCGAAAGCGCGCCGCGCTGCTGCTATGTCGGAAAGCGAAACGTCTAGCTTGCAGAGAATTCTTTTCTGCTCTGGGCTCAGTCGCGTTCGCTCTTCGCCGCTCAATGCGCGCTTTTGAAATTGCGAGAGCACCGTTGCCAATCGAGTCTGAGTCGCCGTTCTGAACAGATTGAGAAGCTGTTGGAAACCGACATGAAACGGAATCGTGGCAAGGTCGACATCTGTGGCTTCGGAGACGCCGCATGGCGGCATCGCGATCTCAGGCGACATCGCAATCGAATGCCAGGCGTCTGCGGGTTGATAATACCCGATCTCAACGCGGTACGAAGAATGCGCTCCCGAGGTCGTGAGATAATGCATCGCGGCCATAGGTTCGACAGCCACAGTTTTTTCTGCGAGACCATCAGCGCCATACATTCGAAGATGGACCTGTCGATCCACTGGTACCGCTTTTTCAAATAACGACAGCCAATCGATATTCCAGCTAGTGAAGATGGTGCGTGGATCCCTTGCGATCGCGAACAGGATGGGCGCGCCGTATTCGCCCGACCGACCGACGCTATCGCCGACATTGTCTCGTTCGTCGTCTGCCGCAACGTGCACGAGCGGTTTTTTGCAAATCCGGAAGCCGATTCGCGCCTTCAATGTTTGCGCGGTGGGGTTTCGTTTTCTTGCCGCCATTTTCTCAAAGTCCGTGAAAGGCGAATCTCTAACATTGCGCCAAATTCCGCACCAAGCGAAATTTTTTCTATTTCGCCTTTGGAATTTGCGCAATCTTCTAGTGATTTAGCGGATACCTCTCTCGTGTAATCAAGGAATGCATGAACCCGAAAATCGTTGGTTTTGAAGAACTTTCCGATCGCTGCAAGAAGTTGCGCGATGCGGGGAAAAAACTGGTGGCTACAAACGGCTGTTTCGATCTGCTGCACGTCGGCCACGTGCGGTACTTGCAAGGTGCGCGTGCGCTCGGTGATTTCCTGGCAATCGGATTGAACGCTGACAGTTCGGTTCGCGAATTGAAAGGAACCCGCCGTCCCATCATGACGCAGGACGATCGCGCGGAGCTTTTGGCGGCTTTGCAATGTGTGGATCTGGTGACAATTTTTCCACAACTGCGGGCGACACAGTTTATTACCGCGGTGAGACCCGCGATCTACGTCAAAGGTGGCGACTACACATCCGAAATGTTGGACGAAGAGGAGCGCGCAGTTTTAAAGGAAATCGGCGCGGAGATTCGGCTCATTCCATTTGAAGCGGGTTATTCGACTTCGCGCTTGATCGAACAAATATGCAAACCGAGGCCTCAAATTAGGTGAAACGGTTACCAGTTGGAATTCTGGGATCGGGAAAAGGAAGCAACTGCCGGGTGATTCTCGAGCGCATTCGCTCGGGCGACCTTGCAGCGGATGCGCGTGTGATAATCTCCGATGTGCTGGACGCGCCGATTCTCGATATCGCGCGAGAGTTTTCCGTTGCGAATGCGTATCTGCCGCCCGGTCGTTTTCGCACGCGCCTGGAGCCGGAAATAGAAGAAGCGCTGGTGAAAATGTTGCGACAAGCCGGTGTTCATCTTGTCGTGCTCGCCGGTTTCATGCGCGTATTGCATGCGCCAATGCTCAACGCGTTTCCGCGGCGCATCATCAACATCCATCCGGCACTGCTGCCAAAATTTCCAGGACTTGAAGCTTGGAAGCAAGCACTGGCAGCCGGCGAAATTGCAACGGGCTGCACCGTGCATTTTGTCGACGAAAAAATCGATCATGGGCAGATCATCGCCCAACGCGAGGTGCCGATCTTGCCTCACGATACCCCGGAAAGCCTGCATGCCCGGATTCAAGGTGCCGAGCACCAGTTGTACCCTGCGGCAATCGCTGAATTTTGTGAAAAGTATGCGGGGCCAGGCCTGTGATTTCCGGCGCGGTGCGCAATCGAGGTTATCAATTGCTGCGCTAAAGTTGTTCGGCTTTTTGTTCGCGGCTGAGCAACTCTTCCAGAGCAGCCGTCGGTTTTTTCTGCTCGTACAACACCGCGTATACCTCATCGATAATCGGCGTGACGATATTCAACCGCCGTGCGCATTCCCATGCGCTTCGTGTAGTGGGAATCCCTTCAGCCACGGTTTTCATCGATGCCGTGATCTGAGCCAGGGATTCGCCGCACCCAAGCCGTTTGCCGACGGTGTGATTGCGACTGCGTTCACTGTAGCAGGTTAAAACCAGATCGCCCGCCCCGCTCAGTCCGTAAAAGGCATTCGCATTCCCATCCATGGCAACGCCGAGGCGAACAAGTTCGGTGAGTGATCGAGTGACCAATGCTGCCTTGGAATTATCTCCAAGCCCAAGGCCGTCGCTGATTCCTGCCGCCAGTGCGAAAATGTTTTTTAAGGCACCGCCCAGTTCGACAGAAACGACGTCTTGAGTGGTATAAATGCGAAAACGCGAACTCCCCAACAGGCGTTGCAGCTGTGTCGCACGATCAAGATCATCACACCCAATCACGGTGGCGGTGGGAAGGTTTTGCGCGATTTCTACAGCGAGGTTGGGCCCTGACAGGACCGCGACCAGATGTTCCGGGAAAATTTCCCTTAAGATCTGGCTCATCCGCTTCCCAGTCACGTGCTCGATACCTTTAGTGCAGCTCAGTAACACTGCGTCGGAATTACTGATCAGTTTTCGCAAACGAGTCGCGATCTCCCGCAGTGCAGCTGACGGCGTAACAAAAACTATCAAGTCTGCTCCCGCACAATCGCGCAACTCGGATGTAACGCGTACTGATTCGGGTAATTTGATCCCTGGCAAATAGTCGGTGTTTTCGCGCGTCTCTTGCATGCGCAGGACACGACCGCCGTTGTGACCCCAAAGAGAAATTTCTCGCCCATTTTTGCCCCACAGCCAAGCTAATGCGGTTCCCCAAGCACCGGCACCTACGATTGCTGTCTTTTCTATATTCACTTGCGGCTAAAACGTGGCTCCCTGCCGCGCATTAGTCGGGAGAGATTTGAACGATGCTGCCACACGACAACTGCCGCGATACAAAGCGCTGAGTAGAATAGCGCCTTCGCATGGCCTTCATTTAGTCGAGTCAGAATGGCAATCACCAGCGGCAGCGTGATTGCAGTTACCAGCGACGCTAGCGAGACAAAGCGCGTTAGCCAAAAGACTACGATCCAAATAGCGACACCAATCAGCATCGCGAGAGGCATCAATCCGAAAAGCGCACCCGCAGAGGTCGCCACGCCCTTTCCGCCCCGGAACTTGAGCCATGGCGGAAAAGAATGCCCAATGACACTAGCAAACGCCGCGAGAATTCCATACACCTCGGGTGAACCCCATTCCGGTCGCGCGGCTCTAGCGAACGCAATGGCGATCTCAACGGCCCCCAGACCCTTGAAGAAATCTAGGAGGAATACGGGATAGCCATATCGTTTTCCGAGAACCCGCACGACGTTTGTCGCGCCAATGTTGCCGCTGCCGGCCTGGCGAATGTCGATTCCCGCAATTCGACCGGCTAGATACCCGAAAGGAATCGATCCCAGTAGATAGCTTGCAACTAGCACAAAGACCAATGTGAGCATCAAGCGTGGTTGGTCAGCGGTAGCTTCATTACTGCGAAGTCGCGTGGTGTAAGTTGTTCTTTGACAGCCAAATAGATATAATAGCAACATCCGCTGGCGTGATACCGCTTATGCGTGCCGCCTGGCGAATGGAGCCTGGACGCAAGTTCGCGAGCTTTTGTCTCGTCTCCGAGCGCAAACCGCTGATGTTGTTATAGTCCAGTCCATTTGGGATGAGTTGGTCGCTTCTCCGCTCGAGTTTTCGATTCTGCTCGCGTTGCCGAGTCGCGTAGCCCTCGTACTTGAAATCGGTTGCCACTAGTTCCCAAATCGCAGTTGGCACACAAGAAAAAATATCCGGAGGTAGATCCTGCATACGAAAATTCGGCCGCTTAAATAATTGAGCGATTGGAATCCCTCGGAACTTCGTTTCAACAGCTGTGGATCGCGCTAGCTCCAACAGGCGCATTTTCTGCTGAAAACGAGCATGACGAGATTTGCTTATCAACTGGATGGTATACGCACGCCCGGTCAACCGCTGATCAGCGTTGTCGTGCCTCAGAAACAGTCGGTCCTCGGCCCGGCTTGTAAACATCCGATAGGGTTCTTCAGTTCCTTTGGTGACGAGATCGTCAATGAGAACGCCGATATAGGCTTCCCTCCTATTCAGGATAAATGGTGGAAGAGCTTGAACCTTCAAAGCAGCGTTCGCTCCGGCAATCAGACCTTGAGCCGCCGCCTCTTCGTACCCAGAGGTGCCGTTCACTTGTCCGGCAAAATACAGCCCGGAGATTAGCTTTGTTTCCAAGGTAGGAAAAAGCTGGGTCGGAGGAAAATAGTCGTACTCGACGGCGTAGCCTGGCCGCATAATTTCGGCTTGCTCCAGCCCGGGAATGCTCTGAACTAGTTGGAGCTGAACATCGTACGGGAGGCTGGTAGAGATTCCGTTCACGTAATACTCAGACGTGTGGCACCCTTCAGGTTCGAGAAAGATTTGATGTGAATCTCTTGTTGAAAACTTCACCACTTTGTCTTCTATCGACGGGCAATACCGTGGCCCAGTCCCTTTGATTCTCCCGGCATAAAGCGGAGACCTGTGAAGATTTGCCCGGACAATGTCGTGCGTTACAGTCGTCGTCGCCGTTATCCAGCAGGGAAGTTGTTCCACGTGGAACTTGCCCGCTCGAATCGAGTTTAAGGTAAAAATCTCCTTCCCCTGGCCGCTGGCAACTTCTTCAGGGTCGAACGTGAACGTCGGAGGAGGTTCGTCGCCAATTTGAATCGCGCAACGAGAGAAATCGATTGAGCGAGCATTCAGCCTGCACGGAGTGCCCGTTTTGAAACGCCCCACTTGAAATCCAAGCTGTCGGAGGTTCTCACTCAAATTTGAGCTTGCGTCGCCCATCCGGCCGCCTGGTTTGCGGCTCTCTCCTACGTGCAGGAGACCCCGCAAGAATGTCCCGGAAGTGATTACGACTGCATTCGCTGCAATCCTCAACCCGAGGTCAGTCTCAACTCCAACCGCTCGTCGGTCATCAACAGTCACTTGGGAAACAGTCGCTTGCTTTAGATCGAGGTTGTCAGCGCTTTCTAACAGAGCTTTCATCCGGAACTGGTACGCTTTCTTGTCGCATTGGACTCTTGGAGCGCGCACAGATGGTCCTTTTGATCTGTTCAGCATTCGAAACTGGATCCCAGTCGCATCGGCGTTCAGGCCCATGGCACCGCCCATTGCATCAATTTCCCGGACAATATGTCCTTTCCCTAGACCTCCGATCGCCGGATTACATGACATCTGCCCGATTGTGTCCAGGTTTTGAGTCAGCATCAATGTGCGGCAACCCATTCTAGCTGCAGCCAAGGCCGCCTCAATTCCGGCGTGTCCACTCCCGACTACCAAGACATCGTACTCTGTTGGAAGCTTAAGAGTCATTTACGTAAGTATGTGAGTATCAGTAAGTTAACTCATTGAAACCCCATGCTGGGCGTGGTCTTTCCTTCGATCGGTCGAATTGTGGAGGCGTGCGATGTCTGAATAGCGCGATATGCTATCCGGACCAGCACGATCAACAGCAATATGGTTGTCACGAAGACACCTCCCCAGATCCAGTACTCGATTGTTCGCGGGTAATTTTCACCGCGCATGATCCGGACTGCAAGCTGCCCGAGCGTCCCAACGTAAACATACAAAAACAACCCCGGTATCCTGCCGATCGACGCCCAGAACATGTAGGAGCTAAATCGAATCCGTGTCAGGCCGTAAAAATAATTCAGCAGGCTCGTAGGAAAAAGCGGGTGCAACTGACTCAAAAGAATAATCTTCCAGCTCTCACGTTCAACCGCAGGCCCCAAGGCGCGCAGCGTTGGGTTACTCGAGAGTCTTTGTTGAAACCATCGTCTGGCTATCGACCGACTTAGAGCAAAGGAAATTGCCGTTCCGACGATGTTGCCTGCAAACACGATCAAAAATCCCCACCATAAACCGAAGAAAAAACCACTCCCGACAGCGAGAATACCGCCTGGGAGCAGGAGGATGTTACAAGCTGCAAACAATAATGGGTAGCAAATCGCAGCCCACGCACCGAGACTCATCACACGCTGTTGGAGCACGGCGATAAAGTCGACCACTGGGAAAAAGCGCGAAAGCGCCCAGACCAAAGCAATTACCAGCAGCAGTGCTGCAGCCTGCCAGTAAAGTGAGCGGGGAACCTTTGGCATTTCAAAATTTTGCGCGCGGCATCGCCTTCGCGCAAATTTCGTCACGGCAAAAAATGAGCAATGGTGCACGCACCTGAATCTGTCCAGGATTGTATTGCTGAATTAGACGGTCGAAACCGGTGTGTTCGGATGACGCGGAATACCGAGGCTGTCAAAAATTATCCGCGTAGCGTCCGAGCGGTTAAGTGTATAAAAGTGAATACCCGCAACGTCGTTATCCAGAAGATCGTGGCATTGTTCCAACGCGTACTGAATGCCGACGCGCCTGACCATCTCGGGATTGTTTTGGCAATGCTGCAAAGCGCGGAGAAGCGTAGCAGGGAAGCGCGTGCCGCCCGCCAGCTCGGCCATGCGTTTGCATCCGGTAATCGAGGTAATCGGCATGATTCCAGCAATAATCGGGACGTGAATCTGCCTGAGTGCACAGCGCTCGCGGAAATCGAGGAAGTCGCGATTATCAAAAAATAGCTGTGTTACGACGTAGTCGGCGCCAGCGTCCACTTTCGCTTTGAAATAATCCATTTCGACCAATCGATTGGGCGTGGCGGGATGCCCTTCGGGGAAACCGGCCACCCCGATTCCGAAACCGCGGCGCTCTGGATGCGCTCCGGATTCGTTGAATCTGCGAATGAATTTGACCAAATCGATCGCGTGTTGAAACGACTCGCGCGATTTATCGTAAGCAATCCCGGCCGGCCTGTCGCCGCCAAGCGCGAGAATGTTTCCAATGGCCGACTTCGCATATCGGAGAAGAATCGGTTGAATCTCCTCTTCGTTGTGACAGACACAGGTCAGGTGAGGGATCGGGTCCAGCTTTGTTGTGTGTTGAATGCGCTCGACAAGGTGGTGAGTTAAATCACGCGTTGATCCGCCGGCACCATAAGTCACGCTGACGAAATGCGGCATGTACGATTCGAGGTCGCGAATCGTCTGGTAAAGGGTCTCTGCCGCTTCCGGCGTTTTTGGAGGGAAGAACTCGAACGAGAACGTCGGCGAATTCGCCCGCATAATGTCGGTGATGTGCATGACTCGCGTCTATCTTCGTTCCTGCCGCGACTTTCGGTCAACTCACCCGAACCGACTCACGGCACAATTGCAAATACGCGCGCTGGAAAGCCCGAGCCATTCTTTGGCTTTGGGAAACTGACTATGGCGATAGCGCCGGCCTCAGGAATCTGATCCAAATTCGTCAGCAACTCGATCTGATAATGATTCGTGCTCAAGATATATGTTTCGAGCGAGTAATCGTCTTTACTCGTGGCGATGCCCGGATCGGTGTCTGTCGTTTCGTGGCCTGAAGCAGTGATTTTGCGCTCCTCGTAAAGGTATTTCAACGCGGGGATGCTCCATCCTGGATAATGCGCCACCCCATTCGCATCCTTGTTTTCCATTTTGATGCCATCGGGCCAGCGTTTCGACCAATCCGTCCGCATCGCCACAACCGCTCCACCTGGGATCTGGCCGTGATCTTTTTCCCGCTTTTTCACACGCTCGAGCGGTAACGTGTAATCGGGATTGGCGGCTGCCTCACCGTGCACATCGATCACGACGAGCGGCAGGATCATTTCTTTTGGGTCGATCTGATCAACAGTCCGCAGTCCTTTCACGAAGTGCGCCGGCGGATCAACGTGTGTTCCCCATTGACCTACATGCGTGAACAGCTCCGAGAAAAATCCGGTGCCCATTGTGTCGGGACGCTTGTCATACCAGTAGATCGTCTTTCGCGTTTCATCGGGGAAACCAGACCAACGCGGAATTCCCGGCGCGAATTCATGGGTCAAATCGATATATTTTTTTCCGGCGAGCGTTTTCTGGATTTTCCAAAGCGACGTATCATCTGCGAGGCAGATTACTGAAGTCAGCAAGAGGAAAAGACACGTCAAGACGCGTGTACACTCCAAAAGCTTAGTCATTCGCACTCTGCCTTGTTAAAGTATGTCTGAGCAATTGGCCAACAAGTTTGAATAACATCGAATAACTACTCTGCCTTTTTGAAAACGCGCATTTGTCGGTGCGATCCGCAGATGTTATCAACAGCTGTCTGGTCTCCAGCATTTGCGAGAATAAGCCAGCTGGTTATTCACGTGAAGAAGAAGATGAAATTCTCGAAATGGAAACCTAAATAATCATGGTGGGCTGTGAAAAACCTTTTGAACCAAAGCATAAATCGGTTCTCCGTTCTCGATCCAAAATTTTCGAGCCCAAACACACGTGGGCTTTCCGCTTTAGCTGTAATGACCAAAGCGCCACAGCCAGGACAGGTGAAGACACGTCTTGTCCCGCCGCTGACAGCGAATGAAGCGGCGACATTGAACAAATGTTTCTTGGCCGATACAGCGGCTTCGATTTCGAATGTTTGTAGCCGTCAGCTACACCGTTCGCATGGCGAAGCGACCATAAGCGCACTCGGAATTGCCGTTTACACGCCGATCGGTGCTGAGTTGGATTATAACAAAATCTTATCACCAGACTTCGCTTTGCTGCCACAACGCGGAGAAAACTTTGGCGAACGCCTTTACTTCGCCACGGTGGACCTCTTCAGGTGTGGCTTTGAATCGGTCTGTCTGATTGATTCCGACAGCCCGACTGTCCCAGCCGAGAATTTCGCGCAAGCCGTTAAACTTCTACGGCGCCCCGGAGATCGCATCGTTTTAGGTCCGTGCGATGATGGCGGCTATTACCTGATTGGGATTAAGAAGCCGCATCAGGAAATCTTTGAGCGGATTGATTGGAGCACCGAACGGGTGCTTGCTCAGACCAAACAACGTGCGCGCGAACTGGGCCTCGAAGTCAAACTGTTGCCGGGGGGATATGATGTTGATGATGAGGCAAGTTTACGCCGCTTGCGCGGAGAACTGCTGGGCAGAGATGCGCCGGCGCATATCGCGCCGAAGACCCGAGAATTTTTGCGGAAGCTGACGGCACAAAGAAAACTGTAGCGGTGTCTGGATGTCGTACTGAATTTGCGGCCGTTCGAGACTGCCGTTAAAACAATGCATGGCAAAACGCGCCCTAGTCACTGGTGGCGCAGGCCTGATCGGCTCGCACGTTGTCGATCTTCTCGTGCACGAAGGCTGGCGAGTACGTGCGCTCGATAATCTTGAGCTGCAAACGCATCGCCGCGGAAGGCCAGCGTGGATCAATGAAAACGCGGAATTCATGGAAGGCGATTTGCGCGATCACGGCATAATCACGGCTGCGCTCGACAACGTCGACATGATATTTCACCAAGCCGCGTACGGCGGTTACATGCCGGAGATCACAAAATTCGTTCACGTCAATTCGCTAGGCACAGCACAGATGCTCGAGGTCATTCGCGAGAAAAATCTCTCAATTGAAAAAATCATTGTTGCAAGCTCGCAAGCCGTTTACAGCGAAGGCGCCGGCGATTGCCCGAAACATGATTTGGTGTTTCCAAGCGTGCGTCCGATCGAACAATTGCGGCGCGGTGATTGGCAAGTGCATTGCCCGTTTTGCGGCGCGATTACTAAAAGTGTTCCGACTCCCGAGAACGCGCCGGTTGGCGGCGAAACTGTTTATGGCTTGACGAAAGTCGATCAGGAGCGCCTCGTGCTGCTCTGGGGAAAACAGGTCGGCATCCCCACGGTTGCGCTGCGCTACGCGTGCACCTACGGACCGCGGCAATCTATTTTCAATCCATACACCGGAGTGATCGCGATTTTTTGCACTCGGTTGCTGAACAAGTTGCCGCCGGTGCTTTATGAAGACGGCGAGCAAACGCGCGACTTTTCGTTCGTCGAGGACATCGCGCGCGCAAATTTACTCGCTGCCGAAACAGATAAACTCGATGGATTAGCCGTGAATATCGGCAGCGGAATTGGCATACCGATCCGCGAAATTGCCGAACAACTTTCCTCTATCCTGAAGATCAAAATCGCTCCCGAGATCAACGGCGAGTTTCGTCCCGGCGAGATGCGCCATCTTACCAGCGACACCACAGTCGCCCGAACCGCCGGTTACCGACCGAACGTCGACCTAAGCGAAGGCATCGCGCGCTACATCGATTGGATCCGCACCCAGGGAGGTATTCGCGATTACTTCAGCGAGGCGAGGGAAATTTTAAGGAACAAGCGAATTGTTCATCGGGTAGCGAGATGAACATTACTACGGGCATCCCTGATCTTAATGCCCGTGTTGCAGATCACGCGCGGAAAGATTTTCCGTTGCTTGGCGCCAGCATGACCGTGGGCGATGCGCTGGAAAGGATCCGGCGCGAAGGCGTGGGCGAGCGCGTGATTTACTTTTATGCAGTGGATGAACAAAAGCGCCTTGTGGGCGTTGTGCCTACACGCCGCTTGCTGACCGCGTCACTGGAAATGCCGCTGGGCGAGATCATGGCCCCACGCGTCGTGGCTGTTCCTGCGAATGCGACTATTCTCGATGCGTGCGAATTTTTTGTGCTCTACAAGTTTCTCGCGTTCCCAGTGGTTGACGAAGAACGGCACGTCGTGGGCGTCATCGACGCGAACCTTTTCGCTGAAGAAATTCTGGAGGCCGGGGAAAGCGAAGATCGGTCCCGGGGCAGCGGGAGTGGAGTCGTCGGACCGGAGTTTTTCGAGGCGCTTGGTTTTCATCTGGAACAAATCCGCGGTGCATCGCCGTGGCGCATTTTTCGGGTTCGTTTTCCATGGCTGCTGGTGACGGTGACAGGCGGCACACTCTCGGCCATTCTAGCCGGCTTTTTTGAACCGACGCTCTCGCGCAGTTTAGTGCTGGCGTTTTTCCTTACGATGGTGCTGGCGCTAAACGAAAGCGTGAGCATGCAATCGATGAGCGTGACGATCCACGCGTTGCGTTCGGTCTCCGTTACGACGCGCTGGCTGGCAACTGCCTTTCAGCGGGAAGTCGCAACGGCTTTACTGTTGGGTGTAGCATGCGGAATAGTCGTCAGCGCCATCGTGTTGACATGGCGCAGTGATTTGCGCGCCGCGTTTGTAATCGGCGGCAGCATCACATTGTCCCTCCTCACGGCGTGTGCGCTCGGTGTGGGTGTGCCATCGTTTCTTCACCGATTCAAGCTCGACCCGAAAATTGCCGCCGGACCGGTTACCCTTGCCCTGGCTGATTTGATTGCCCTGGTGATTTACTTTACTTCCGGCTGGCTGGTTTTGCGATGAGCAAGATCTCCGTTGTTATTCCGGCACTCAACGAGGAAGAACCGATCACGGGCGTGGTGTGCGAATGTTTCGCGACCGGTGTTGCCGATGAAGTGATCGTTGTCGATAACGGCAGCAGCGATCGCACAGCCGAACGGGCGCGCGAAGCTGGCGCGCGTGTGGTGACAGCGCCGCGCGGCTATGGGCGCGCATGCGCGGCGGGCGTTAGCGCGGTTTCGCCCGAATGCGAGATCGTAGTGTTTCTGGATGGCGACGGCAGCGATGTCCCATCGTTCATGAATGAGCTTGTCAATCCGATCGTGCGCGGCGCGTACGATTTCGTGATCGGCTCGCGCACGCGCGGGCAACGCGAGCCCGGCAGCATGAACTTCCAGCAAATTTTGTCTGGGCGGATTGCCGGGTTGATTCTGCGATTGCTTTACGGCGTTCGTTACAGCGACATGTGTGCCTTTCGCGCCATCCGCCGCGACGCGCTCGCCAAACTCAACATGCGAGAAGAAACGTACGGCTGGAATTTGGAGATGCAGATGAAAGCCGCGCGCTCTGGTCTGCGCATTCTTGAAATTCCGGTAAACCATCGCCGCCGTTCCGGTGGCGAATCGAAAGTTTCCGGCACATTGCGTGGCACATTTGTTGCCGGCGCTCGCATCATCGCGACGCTTGCGCGCGTGGCGACAAGCCCCAAGGAGTGACGTTGCAACCGTCCGGGCTGACCGAGCGAAGTCGCGTGCCTAGCCGTAACCTTTATGCGAAGGTCTGGAGGAATCTTTAATCTTACGCGAGCGATAGTCGTGGCAGCGCTTGCTGCTCTCGCGACGGGGTCCACGCACGCGAGCGCAATTCGCGAGTTCGACTTGCGTACCGTTGAATCTCTTGGCCGGCAGTTGTACGAGCACGAGAACCAAAGTCCAAAATCGCTGTCAGGCACCGAGGCGCGTGCGCTCGATTCAGCCAAGGCAGCGCTCGGTGCACGCATCGACAAAAGCCATAAGTTCATTGTGCTCCATGATCCGACCAAGAGCGGCTACCTGGTTTATGCGCTCGCAACGCGCAAAGACCCGGATGATGTCGTTTTCGGAATTCACTACCGCGTCACGGTTTCTGCCGACGGCAACAAGGCGGAGCGGGTCGATGGACTTTCACGCACCAGGCTCGTCGTGAACAAGAGCGAGACGTCAGTTGCTGTTTGGGCGAACCAGCTCGTCAGCACAATGCCACTGGAGACTCATGTCTATCTCAGTTTGCTGCATTCGACGCCGCTGTACGTCCGAACGTCCGCTCACACGATGTGGAAAATCGAGGATGGACGTATTTCAAAGACAAAAGGTTCACAATAACCTTCGTGAAAGGCTCATGTTCGCAAAGAGATGCCGCGACGACGATGTGTGGGACTGTGGCGGCGGTCTGCAACCGCCGAAAAATCTGCGAAGTCTGCCTTAATCTGTAGTTTGCTAGCAGAGCGCTTCCACCGCGGCGATCGCACCACCGACGACCCCACCGACTACGCCGCCAATGGGATTCCAGCCGCTCATCCGCAGACCGCCAAGCGCGCCACCGGCGACACCGATCAGGATGTCGCGGACCGGATGCTGGGACGCTCTCAGCACGACGCGGCCGCGCCGGCCAAAGTTGGAAGGAATAGCATAGTTCGCAATCACACCGACAATCGCCAGCGCGACCGGGCTCGCGCTGCGATCCGCCAGCATGCGCTTGTGCAAACTTTGCACGTAAGCCACGAACTTCTCTGCCTCGCGGTCCGAGCCGACGCCGAAGCCGCGCTTCCCTAGTTCGAGTAGAACACGCTGTTCTGTCTCCGACACAGCTCCGCCACGCGCGAGTTGGCGAATGATTTCGTAATAAGCTTTCTGGTGATCCGGTCCAAGCTTCTCGCGCAAGCGATATGCTTCAGTCTGAAGATCACCAAACTGAATTCCGGCCGAAGCCGCTAACGCTCGAACCGAACCCCCACATCCATCGCAATGGTTATTACCCTTGTTTTTCATAGTAACCCAACGTTCAGCCGGTCCACTGCATGGGCAACAACGAAAAGCTAGCGGCAAAATCTTGGAACAAATCCGTTTTGATCGGTGGCTAAAACGTTGACTTGCCATAGGCGCGTTCACCGCGCATTATGAAGTCCCGATGATTCGGGCGAATTGTCGGGCGCGGTTTACCGCCGCCGATTTCGACTTCATTGTGCGCACGCTGGCGCGTTCGCAAAGTGATCAAGTTTCGCTCGTAGATCTTTTGAGCGATGTCGAAACGCGCGATTCCATTCTGGATCACCCACGACTCGTCGACGCGATCTTGAATCAGTGCGGCCATCTCCGGATTTCGTCACAATTTTATTTTTACGTGCTCGCCCGACACGTTTTGCAACAGGGCGGAATCGGCGACCGAAAGCTTTGCGATTACGTCGCGTCGTTGCTGGAAACATTTTCGCGCGCGAGCCGGTTGCAGATTTCGGACGAGACCCATCATCTCGCCGAGCAATACATCTCCGATATCCTGATCGCGCTGACGCGCGCCACTCCGGAGCAGGCGTTCCTGCTTCGGGCGCACATCGGCAATTATTCGCTGTTCATCAGCGGAATTTTTCATCCCGCGGTCGCGGGACAGCACGGCAGTTTGCGGGGCGGACCCGACATTAAATTTTACGAGCAGGTCGGTCGCACGAACTTTCAACTGGTTTCCTCGCACGCCGTCGCACGCCGCTGCGAATTGGATGACGTTTTCGAAGGTTTGGCTGATCGATTTCGCGACATCCGGGTGGCGCTGAATCAGCTTTCCGATCGGTTGCTCAATCTCGATGATGATGCGCGACCTTCGATCTCACTGTGAACGAAACGCTCTTCAGCCAGATTCAGAAATTATTCGAGCGAACCTACGCGCATGTGGGGATTAATCTGGAGGATTGCCTTATTGATCGGACGCGCTGCGCGCAATTGTCAGTGCTCGCCGGAAAATCGGCGCGCGAATTAAGCGAGCTCGCGCGGACGTTCCTGCGTCGCGCGGGCGACCAGCTTTACGTTGGTATTTATTATTCGCGCTGGCTGATCGAACAGCTCGAGCTACACGATCCGCGCGCGGGATTAGGCGATCGCAATATCCGTTCGCTGATCATGTTCGTCGAGGAACTCAATCATGCCTTGCATGCTGCGCTTCAGTTCAAAAGGGGAATCCGGGAGATCGCCTCGGAAGATTTTGCGCGCAATCTTGAGCTCCAGGCGCAGGTCGATACGTATCTCGTTTTGCTTTTGTTCGTGACGTTTTTCCGAAAACCGCAACGGGTTTCACGGGCGGACCGGCGCTGGCTGCGGTTTCATCTTTTCGCCCGGCAATCGCCCGAGGCCTTTGGCGATGCAAACCTGCGGGGCCGTTATCTTGAAACAAGCCAACTAGCCGCGAGCTACACCTATTATCTGGACACGCTCAATGGCATGCGTCGCCTCGATGAAATCCGGCGATTCCATTCGCTCGATTACGGCGCGAAACGGGCGCACATCCTTGCCCTGACAAATAGCAGCGCGAATTAGGCGAAGTAGCCGCAGCAGTTGCGCAAGAACGGCGACACGACGATTACTCTAGCATGAGGACGTATCCAAAGAGTCCCAGAGAAATGACGCGCGGCATGTTGTATTTCCCGCGCATGCTGGACAAGATTCGGCTGCATCTGCGCGGCGAGCTCCACGAAGATTATCGAGAGAACTTCGGCGCGCTGAGAGCGGCGGATGACGTGTGCTGCAATTTTCTGCGCGTGCATCATCGCGATCTGATTGAGCGTGTGACGCAAGGCGGGACGGACGAAGAAATTCTGGAATGGTGTTTCGAAAAAGGAAGGCGCTTGAACGACGGTGACCTCTTTGTCTGGAACGGATTTGCATCGAAGCTTGGATGGCGCGATTCGGTCACGCCGCGGCTCGAACAACGAAAAAAAGAGATGGGAATCGCCGATCGCAATGACATTCAGTGCATTCCAGACCTCATCGATTTTGACGAAGGCCGGTTTCCGGGCGAAAGCCGACAAAGGTGATTTCGTCGGATTTGAGTCATCGCCGTCTGTGCTTCGGCGCGATCGTGCTCCTGTGCATCTTCGCATTCACGGCTTGCGATTATGAGGTTCCAATCACATCAAGTCCTACTCGCAAAGTGCAGGAACAACTCGTTGGCGACTGGACCTCTGCTGATGGCAAAGAACAGATGAAGGTACGGCGACTCGATGAGAGCGTTTACATCGTTTATTACGATGGTGATTTGTTCCGTGCGTATCATTCCGATGTCGCAGAGACGCCGTTCGTGAGCGTCCAGGATCTCAATGCCAATAGCCGGAAGTACGCTTACGTCTTTTGGAAATTGTCGGATAACGGCAAGACGCTGAGCTTGCGAAACGTCACTGACAAAGTGGTTCCGACGGGCATTAAAGACTCCGCGACGATCGTTGCGCTCTTGAAGCAAAATGCGCGTAACCGTGATCTGCTTTCTGAGGAAATCGAGTTCCAGAAAGAGAAATAGCTGGTTCGAGCTAACCACACAACGGGATCGCGTTTGTAGGGCAACCGCTTCGGTTGCCGAGGGAATAACTGGTCGCCGGTCGCAGGCGGAGCGCCCGCGCTACAACGACCCGTCCGGCGCCTCAAATCCTTTCCAGCGATTGATGATCACACGCTTTTCTGACAGAGTTCGCGATGCCCCAATTGAAAAACTCTTTTTGCGCGAACTTGCTTCTATTAATTTCGCTGGTCGCTTGCGCGTTGCGAGTGGACGGGCAGGAAACGCCTGCTGCGGCATCGAACCGGAGCGCTTCACCGTCCCCAACACCAACTATCTTTTCGCCACAGACACTCGCGGAACTAAAGCGATTGCAACAAGCCGCGTTGAGTAGTGATTACGCTTACCGGCAAGTCGGACATCTGGCGAACAACATTGGGCCGCGCTTGAGCGGCTCAGCGCAAGCGGCCAAAGCGGTCGAGTACGTCGCGAACGAGTTGAAGGCGATTGGGTGCGAAGTGCTGTTGGAGAAAGTGATGGTGCCGCACTGGGTGCGGGGCGAAGAAACGGCCGCACTCGTTCAATTTCCGGGACAGGCGCCGGAAACGACACAAAAAATTGTCTTGTGCGCGCTCGGTCCAAGCGTCGCGACGCCAGCAAATGGAATTACAGCCGAGGTAATCGCGGTCCGTAATTTTGACGAACTAAAGTCGCTGCCTCGCGATAGGGTCGCGGGCAAAATCGTGCTCTTCAATTATCCGTTCGACAAACAAATGGCCGCAGAAGGCCGAGGCGGCGACGCTTACGGACAAGCGGTTGTTTATCGTAGCGATGGCCCGAGCGCGGCCGCGCGAAACGGCGCTGTCGCGTGTTTGATTCGTTCAGTGGGTGGCGCTGAGTATCGGCTCCCGCACACGGGACAGACTAAGTACGCGAACGATGCGCCGAAAATTCCAGCCGGCGCGGTTACTGCCGAGGATGCCGATTTGATTGCCGATCTCGCGCGACAAGGACCAGTGAAAATGAAATTGATTCTCACGCCACAACAACTGCCGGACGCGGAGAGCTACAATGCCATCGCTGACATCAAGGGCAGCGAATATCCCGAACAGGTGATCATCGTTTCGGGTCACTTGGATTCATGGGATCTGGGCACGGGCGCGATCGACGATGGCGCAGGCGTCGCAGTCTCGATGGAGGTGGCAAATCTGATCCAAAAACTTCATCTGAAGCCGAAGCGCACGATTCGCGTGATCGCATGGATGAATGAAGAGAATGGCGAGGCGGGCTCAAAGCAGTACGCAAAGAATCACGAGAAAGAATTTTCAAATCATTTCGCAGCGATGGAAACTGACGGCGGCGCCGGGCACCCGATTGGTATTAACATCAAGGGAAACTCGGAAGTAAAAAAGATGTTCGCGCCCGTGGCGGCACTTTTGCAGGAATCAGGCGCCGGCAGCCTGAATCTCGTCGAGCACTGTGGCGCTGACATCGAGCCACTCGAGAAAGCAGGCGTGCCGGCTTTTAGTCCGATTCAAGACAACCGTTTTTACTTTAATTATCACCACACTGCCGCCGACACGCTGGACAAGATCGTGCCGAAAGAATTGGCAGAAAACTCCGCTGTGGTGGCAGTCCTTGCGTATGCGCTGGCGAACATGGAGCGAGGACTGCCTCGATGACCAAATGTTGACGCTACGTTTTGCTTTCTCGATCGGTCTGTTCGCGACTGTGGTATGCCCGTCGCTGCAAGGAAAAGAAGCGATATCGAAAGCTGATAAGTTCGTCACGGTGTACGGCGCAAGGATTCATTACGTCGAGGCAGGCCGCGGAGTGCCACTGATTTTGATTCATGGTTTGGCAGACGATACGACGATATGGGATCCGGTAATCCCGCGTCTAGCCGCACGATTCCGTGTCATCGCGCTCGATCAGATCGGCTTCGGCCGTTCCGATAAACCGCTCCTTAACTATCGTATCAGCACGTTCGTGGATTTTCTCCATGGCTTTATGTCGGAACTGAAAATTGAGCGCGCCTCACTAATTGGCAATTCGCTCGGGAGCTGGGTTGCGGCAGCTTACGCATTGGAGCATCCAGAACGAATCGAACGTCTTGTCCTCTCCGACGCGGCGGGCTACGCAGCGTTGGTGAAAACCATGGATCCGCGCGCAATGAGTGCGCTTCGTTTGGCGAGCCGCGAAGACATTCGATATCTTGGGGCGCTAACATTTCGCGATGCGCGCTTCTACCGAGATATTGACGCTATCTTTAAGCAGCGAATGACCGCCGGAGACAACTACACCGTTGGTCAGTTCCTCGAGTCGATGGTGCGCGGAGACGACGTGCTCGATAACAGGCTCCGCATGATCAATCGGCCGACGCTCGTCATTTGGGGCCGCGACGATAAACTCATACCGCTCAGTTTTGGCGAGCGATTTCATCAAGAGATTGCGAACTCCCAGCTCCAGATCATTGATAATTGCGGTCACATGCCGCAACTGGAATGTCCGACGGAGTTCTCCGCCGCCGTGCTTCAATTTTTCGGCGATACAAGATGAAGCCGAGTACGCCGCTGATAGTTGCATCAATCTCGACGGCATTGCTTAGCTGACGCCAGACGCGTGTCGTGCCCCGCTTAAATTGCGCAACTCGTTGAGCGCAAAATTTGCCACTCGCCGGCCGCGATTGCGGAAAAATCGCCAGGGCCCGGCATCGACGAAATAAGTGAGCAGAATGCTGTCGCGCGTTTTCACCTCCGCCCCAACTGGGTCGGCCGAATGCCAGGTGTTATCGGCTACGGCAAACGCGTAGCCGGTATTTGGCGAAAACGGCATCTGCGCCTTCTTCGGTTTTCGTCCATTTGGGAGCACCTCGTGAAAGATCGTCCCGATATGCGGCGTGGAATTGTCCGGCGGCAGATAAAACTGGACGGTGATTCCTTTCCAAAGGCTGTCGGTGTGCTTGAAAATGCGGTAGCCCGGAATATCGCGAGTCAGAATCGCCACGGGATACATGTTCACGTTTGCGAAGTTTTCTCCGAACCGGCCTTTTAACCCGGGTGCCAGCCGTTGAACGAAAGCCGCATTCAGTTCTTTGGAACGGAGAACGCGGCCGGCGAGATCCCAGACTTCACGTTTCTTCGGAGGCAAATGGCGAATGTATTCGGGAAAAAGATCGATCTTGGTTCGAGTCGGTTTTCCGTCGGCCCTGCTGCTGCCTATTTTACTTTTGCCAGACATGGCCCGGTAATCCTCATTTACCGGCATCGCTTCGAGCATCTCCGCGTAAAACTCGTTGGGAAAAATGCGATCAAATCGCAAATGATGGAACGGTGCATCATCAGCGTGCGCCTGTCGCACCGAGTCGACCACGAACTGAATTAAATTTTCAACTGACTCCGATTTTTCCATTGCGAGCTTCTAAGCCGTAGTAATTTAGAAATGCAGTTCAGTTGTGCAATGGATAAGCTCGGGAGAAACGGCTGTCCGGGCTTCCAGCCTGACTCGGCGTCACGCTCAGCCTTGTTTCTTTTTCAAGGAAAACAAAAGGACGATGATGCCGAGCGCTGCCGCAATCGCGGCGGCAGTGAAGCCTGTGCTTGAGATTTCGACGCGGGAATGAAAATTTTCTTTTAGCCGCGCAGCAAGGCCGATCAGGAAAAAAAGAAATCCAAGGCAGAGTAAGATCAGGCCGATCGCTCTTTGATCATCAGAAGAAATTTTCATTAACGGCCGCAATCAAATACAGTCCCGAGCTAAAATTCAAGTGCGCTCTTTAAAGGTAAAGCGTTAAAGTTGCACAAGGTGCGCTCGAATCACCCACTGAATTTTGCACTGCTCGCTCTGTTGATTGTCGCTTTTCCTGCGAATGCGCAAATCGATCGCATCACGGGGAAAAGTTTCGCGACGCGATCGGAAGTGCTGGCGCGACATGGGATCGTTTGCACCAGCGTGCCGGCCGCGACACAGGTCGGCGTCGACATTTTGAAACGCGGCGGCAGCGCGGTTGATGCAGCGATCGCCGCAAACGCAACGCTCGGTTTGATGGAACCCGTCTCAAACGGAATCGGCGGCGATCTCTTCGCAATCGTTTACGGCGCGAAGGAAAATAAACTGTACGGAATCAATGGAAGTGGTCGTTCGCCGCTCGGACTTAGTTACGATCAGATGAAAGCCGAGCTGACAAAATTGAATCGCGAAACAATTCCGCCTATCGGCATGTTGCCAATCAGCGTGCCCGGAACAGTGGACGCGTGGGCGGAGCTGCACAAAAAATTCGGCAAACTGAAATTGAGCGATGACCTTGCGCCTGTAATTCGATATGCCGAAGAGGGTTTTCCGGTCACGGAATTGATCGCGTATTATTGGGCGTTCGGGCCGCGGCTTTACAAAGGATTGCCCGGCGCGTTTCTCGAAACTTACACGCTTGATGGCAAGGGCCGCACTCCGGCAAAGGGCGACATTTTCAAAAATCCAGACCTCGCGAAAACTTTACGATTGATCGGTGAAAAAGGTCGCGACGCTTTCTACAAAGGAGAAATCGCCGACAAGATCGACGCATTCATGCGCGCCAACGGCGGCTTCCTGCGAAAAGCCGATTTCGAGAACCATACATCGACCTGGGTTGAGCCGGTCTCGGTGAATTATCGCGGCTACGATGTTTTTGAGCTTCCGCCAAATGGTCAGGGGATTGCCGCGCTGCAGATTTTGAACATCCTTGAAGGATTCGATCTGCGAGCGCTGGGACGCAATTCACCTGAGACGCTGCACACCATGGTTGAAGCGAAGAAAATCGCCTGGGCAGATCGGGCGAAGTTTTATGCAGATCCGGATTTCGCGAAAATTCCACTCGCCGGTTTACTGTCGAAAAAATACGCAGCAGAGCGTCGCAAATTGATTGACCCGAATCGCGCAGCCAAACAGGTCCAAGCTGGCAATCCAGCGCTCAATCAAGGGGACACGATTTACCTGTGCACGGCTGATGACGAGGGCAACATGGTGTCGCTGATTCAAAGCAATTATCGCGGGATGGGCAGCGGAATCGTGGTGCCCGGCCTCGGCTTCATGTTTCAGGATCGCGGCGAACTTTTTTCGATGGATCCGGCTCACCCGAACGTTTACGCGCCGGGCAAACGTCCTTTTCACACCATTATTCCTGGATTCGTGATGAAAGATGGCAAGCCGTGGGAAGCATTCGGTGTGATGGGCGGCGGCATGCAACCACAGGGGCATGTTCAAGTGCTCACGAACCAGATCGATTTTGGTTTGAACGTGCAGGAAGCCGGCGACGCTTCGCGCTGGCAGCACGAAGGGGACAACGAGCCGACCGGCGAAAAGATGAGCGCATCAGGTGGATACGTTGAAGTGGAGAGCGGTATTCCGTATGAGACGGTGCGCGAACTGCGCAAAAAAGGTCACGACGTGCGTTTTGATGTAGGCGGCTACGGCGGTTATCAAGCGATCAAAATGGAAATGCACAACGGTCAACGCGTCTATGTCGGCGCCAGCGAATCACGCAAGGATGGAATGGCGGCAGGATATTGAAAAAACGCAGAGCGCGTTTTCTCTTGTCCGGTGAATTGAGGGTCGTTACTCTTCTATCGATTCCAAAACCTCTCCATTCCAGTGGCGAATCACAAATCCGACCCGCTCTTTCTTCACCCGATTTTGCACGCACGGCTTGCCGACATTCTGGCGGAGGTCAAAAACAATCTCCCAGCTGGTTGGAAAACCGGCACTGCTTTGGAAGGAATCCATCGCACGCCAGGCGAACAGTTCACAATTTTTCAGAAGGGGCGCGCCTTCAAGGATGGCAGTTGGGTAATAGTCGACAAAAACAAGAAGGTTACGGGTCTGGATGGTTACAAAAAGAAATCGCGCCACAATTATCTGCCTGCGACTGCCGTCGACATCGTGCTCTTCAAACCGGATGGGAAGGAATTGGAGTCCGGTCCGCAGGAACAAAAGATCGGCAAGGGCGCAGCGAAATATAATCTCGATTGGGGCGGGAACTGGAGCGGCTGGCAGGACCTGCCACACATTGAGATTCCTTTAAACCGGCTCTTCAAAAATTCACTGGATCTCGACGAAGGGTTGCAGTGGCAAAAATATCTCTTCGAAGGCGGCGCGCTGACTAGTCCGGAGGATTTGGACGGGGTCTTCGGGCAACATTCCAAGGCAGCGCTGCAAGCATTGATCGGGACCAGCGAACGCACTCCCGATGCATGGGAAACACTTTACACTAAGTACGGCCCGATTGAGTCGCTCACAACCGTCCAGCAATACGCCTGGATCCCTGCTGTTAGGTAACCAAGGTCAGGACGTAAATCGTCGATCTGGGATCAGGATTAATTTTTTTGTGACCTGAGCTCGGCAAGCTTTTCCTCGGCTCGCGTGACGTCCGATTCGCGTGCGACGCCGAGTTTAAGAAGCTTTTGCTGACGACGTAAATTCAATTCTGCGGCTTCGAGTTCCGCGCGCTCGCGTTTTGCGCTGGCGATTCCTGCGGCTTCGGTTAATTGCGCCAGGTCTGCTCTGGCCTGTGCGAGTTCGTCCTTCGCGTTTTCACCAGATGCGACGAGTGATTCCAGCGCAGCAGTTTGCTCCTCGCAAAACGCGAGCCGGGCGATTGCCAGATTGCATTCGCATTGGATGACCTTTAGCAGCCGCTGCTCCATTTCCGCTTTCGAAAGGACGCCGATTTTGTAAAGGCGCGCCGCGCTTGCGGCGATTTGTTTTGCAAGTTGAAATTGTTTTTCCAATCGCGCGACTTCCGCCTCGGGACTCGCCTTGGATGACAATGGTTCGTTCGAGAGGTTCTGTTTCAATATTGGCGGCTCGATATCGAACTCGCCGGGCTCGTCAGATTTACTCTGTTGCGATTCATCCGCAGCGACTGCCAGCAGCACCGTACCGAGAAGCGCGACAGCCGAACCAAGCACGCGCTTCATACCGCGAGTTTATCACAAATCCGCAAGTCCGCTGAGGACAGGGACACTGCAGCAAGTTCAAGACTGAAGCGGCTGTAGCGTGCGCTGTCTCACCGCACTTACCAAACGAAGCCGCTACGGCGCACGAAAATTTCTGAAAATTTTTCTTTTCAACTGCCGCTTCCCTCCTATACAAGACGGCTCCGGAGGAGTTTATAAATCCGGTTGGCCGTCAGGTCCTGCTCAGTTTCGCAGTCGCAGTGCTCATCATTCAATCGGTGTCGGCGGCTCTCTTTCCGGATTCCGGACCTGTTGTGTCCGGAAAAACAGCGCGGCTTCGATTCGGCCGTGCGGCTGCGCCCAAGAACGCGCCGCTCCTTGTGAAACGCGCAATCTGGGCGGCCAATCAACTTCGTTCAAAACCATATCGTTACGGTGGTGGCCACAAATCTTTTGATGATCACGCTTACGATTGTTCCGGCACGATCTCGTATGTTCTCGGTGCGGCTGGGCTGCTCGCTTCGCCCATCAGCTCAACCGAGTTCCGCAGCTATGGCGAACGCGGCCCGGGTAGATGGATCACCATTTACGCGCGCGAAGGTCACACGTTCGCTGTCATAGCCGGACTGCGACTCGACACAACACCGTTCGATCATTACACCGGCAGATGGGCGCCGCGTTGGCAAACCGTTTATCGGCCACCGCGCGGGTTTGATGCCCGACATCCAATCGGGTTGTAGTGATAATGGCGAAACAAAGGCGACGCGAGGACGCGTGCGCACTCCGAAGCTTGCGCGAAATAAGGAACAGCGTCCTGCACGCATTTCGCACCAAGTGCTTTTGAAGTGCAATGCGTCGTCGCGTCGCTTTGGCCCAAACGTCTGATTAGTTCAACATTCTATGCCAATCATCCGTTGGAGTAGTCCGATAGTACTTACGCTACTAGCGTTCTCCTCTGTAACCGCAGAGGAAAAACCTCATGTCACTTCCGAGCAGGTAACTCGAGCTATTCAAGAACTCGAAAAACTCGCACAAAAGCAAATACAGGAAAATGCGCTGCCGGGGCTGGCGATCGCGGTCGTTTTTCAAGACAAGGCGGTGTACGCGAAGGGATTTGGGGTTCGCGATACCAGCTCGAAAAGTCCGGTGGATGCGGACACTGTGTTTCAACTCGCGTCGCTGTCCAAACCAATTGGCTCGACGGTGGTTGCAGAGCTGGTCGGTGAAGGAAAAATCACATGGGACTCAAAACTGAGCGTCCTCGATCCCACATTTGCGATGTTTGATCCGTGGGTCACGCGCGAAATCACGATCCGGGACATGTACGCGCATCGCAGCGGCTTGCCCGAGCACGCGGGCGATTTGCTGGAAGACTTGGGCTTCACGCGCGCGGAAATTCTCCATCGCCTGCGCTATCAACACCCGGCGGGCAGTTTTCGTTCACATTATGCGTACACGAATTTTGGCATGACCGAGGGGGCCATCGCTGCAACAAAAGCGTACAACGTCGAATGGGAAAACGCCTCCGAACAAAAATTGTACCGTCCGCTGGGCATGAGCTTGACCAGCTCGCGTTATACGGATTTCATGGCGCGCAGGAACAAAGCGTTGGGACATGTGTTGGTAGATGGCAAATGGGTGCAAAAATTCAAACGCGATCCAGATGCGCAATCGCCGACCGGTGGGGTCAGTTCTTCTGTAAACGACCTGACGAAGTGGGTGCAGTTGCAACTCGCGAACGGCAAATTTAAAGGCAAACAAATCGTCGATGAAAAGGCGCTGGCCGAAACACATCACCCGCAGATGCTCACCGGCTTTAATCCCTTCACGCAACTACCGACTTTCTATGGTTTGGGATGGAACGTTGGCTACGATCAGGAAGGTCGATTGCGCTTAAATCACTCCGGCGCGTTTGGCCTCGGCACGGCCACTTATGCAAATCTGGTGCCAGGCGAGCAACTGGGCATCGTGGTGCTGACGAATGCATATCCCCTCGGCATAGCGGAAGCACTCGGAACGACCTTTGTGGATATCGCACTGTATGGCAAACCCACTCAAGATTGGTTTCCGCTGTTTAAACAGGTGTATTCCAACCCGGCAGCGATTGGGACGGTGCTTGGGTTCGATTATTCCAAACCACCGGCATCGGCAACATCCGCGCTAAAAAACAGCGCCTACACTGGGAAATATACGAACGATTACTTTGGCGACATTTCCATCGTTGAAAAGGATGGCGGATTAGCAATCGTCGAGGGTCCGAAAAACCAGACGTTCCCGATGAAGCACTATGACCGGGATATGTTCACTTATGAGACGGAGGGCGAAAACGCTGTCGGCAGAAGCGGCATTACCTTTACCGTCGGCCCGGATGGCAAAGCCGCACAGGTGCTCGTGGAAAATCTCAATGTGCGCGGTGAAGGAACTTTCAAGCGTCAGTCAGCGCCACAAGTTGCACCACAGAGCAGCGCGCCAGTCCCCACGACTGGGGATTTTGCCGGTCTGGTCGCGATCGGAGATGGCCGCAAGATGTATCTCGAGTGCCGCGGCTCGGGCAGCCCGACTGTGATTCTCGAATCCGGGTACCGGAACGATGCCGCAATCTGGAGCACCCCGCTCGAGCTTGGGATGACCACTGTGTTTGCACAGGTTGCCAAGTTCACTCGGGTTTGTGCCTATGATCGCCCGGGAACTTTTCTTGACGCGAATCATTTGAGCCGGAGCACCGCCGTCCCCATGCCGCGCAGCGCGCGCGACCTCATTTTCGATCTTCATGCGTTACTCCACGCGGCGCATGTCCTAGGACCCTATGTCTTGGCCGCGCATTCCTTTGGTGGCATTCTTGCCCGCTTGTACGCCAGCACTTATCCGGATGAGGTTGTCGGAATGGTTCTGGTTGATGCGCTGTCCGAAAAGGTGAAGTCCGGTCTAACACCCGAACAATGGAAGTTGTATGTGAACTTTGGATTTACCAAGCCGACGCCCGGGCTCGAAAAATATAAAGAGATCGAGACGCTCGAGGTAAGTGCGAGTTTAGATCAGGTTGAAAAAGCCGCTGCCGCACAACCGCTCCGCGCGATTCCACTTTTTGTTCTGACGCAAGGTCAACCATTCGATCTCGGCCCATGGCAACCGTTGCCTGTTGATTTTCCTGCAGCGCTGAACAGGGCATGGCATAGCGGACAAGACGCGCTGACGACGCTTGCAGCAAATGCCAAACACACAGTCGCCACAAAAAGCGCGCACTATATTCAAGTTCAGGAACCGCAACTGGTGATTGACGCAATCAAGCAGGTTGTCGAGGCAGTCCGGAACCCCTCTACATGGACCAGCGCGCCCACGCGAAATTGATGACGACACGGGTGAAAACATTTGCGCGCCGCAGTTCAAATTCGAGAAGGAATGCAGCTGGTTTCGGTTTTACGCCATCCGACTTGCGCCAGTTGCGCGCGCTGAAAACGCCGGCGGGCGTACAGAAGTTTCTCGACGAGCTGCCTTACAACCTGAGTTACACCGCGCGATCGCCAGAGAAAGTCCTGCAAGATCGCACCGCGTCATGTCTCGAGGGCGGAATTTTCGGAGCGGCCGCGCTCCGTGTCATTGGATTCCCGCCGTTAATCTTTGATTTGGAAGCGGAACAGGACACCGATCATGTAGTGGCGATTTTCAAAGTGCGCGGGCATTGGGGCGCGGTCGCGAAATCGAATTTCACCGGCTGCCGTTATCGCGAACCGGTGTATCGCAGCCTGCGCGAGTTGGCCATGAGTTATTTTAATATTTACTTCAACCTGCGCGGCGAACGCACCCTGCGGCGGTACTCGCGCCCGGTGAACCTCGCGCGGTTCGATCATTTGAACTGGATGACGACGGAAAAACCGATCTGGTTCATCGCCGAATATCTCTGCGACATCCCGCACATCTCATTGCTCACACCGGCAATGGAAAAGAATCTCACCCGTGTCGATCGCCGGACCATGTCCGGCGAAATGGTCGGCCATAGAACAAGATAGAACCTGTTAGCCGTAGCTTGAGTTGACTTTAGCAACCAGATGCACGCGCCAACACGACGATTTCGAATGACCATGAAGTCGAACAAGAACCACTCACCATGAACCGCTGGAAGCCGTATGCTGCCGGGACTGCAGATTCTGAACGAGTACCCAAGCCGCCTGGTTTGCGCGCGATGTGATGGCTGGGCTGATGCTGAGTACGATGTTGGTGCCGGTCGGTATCGCCTATGCCTTGGCATTGACCAATAAAGCGCTGCAGCCAATCGCTCTTTGGCGTTGCGCGTCGAGCTCGATCTTGATTACCGTATCTTCAACTGCAGCGCAGCCTCGCTTCCAGAGCGGTGGCTGAGCCCCATCTCGTTAGGCGCTTAGACTCATGAACCACCGTCAAAAGCACATCGACTTTCTCGACCACTTTCGAGGAATCGCCGTGGTAGCGGTCTTTCTTTTCCATTCACTCGGCACAGCATGCGGGCGCAATCAACTGCCTTGGGCTAACTGGATTGCTAATTTTGACGTATCCCGAACCTTTCTGGTTCTACTCCCGTTCAGCCTTGGATGGTCGGGAGTCGCAATTTTTTTTGTTGTTAGTGGTTTTTGCATTCACCTTAACTTCAGGCGCAAGCCGGATTGGCGGAATTTCACTCTGCGCCGCTTTTTTCGCATATATCCCCCTTATCTTTTCGCTGTTCTATTCTTTTCGCTGCTCATTCCTTGGTCACGCGTTGGTTTTGACCTTCTAGGAGTAAGCCAGTTATGGACTCATCTGGCGTTGGTTCACAACTTCGACAATCATTCATTTTTCGGTATCAGCCCAGCGTTCTGGAGTATCGCGGTCGAGGCACAGATTTATTTACTTTATCCAATTCTTGTGGCTTTGGTGGCGCGATTTGGCTGGCGGCGCTCTTTGATTTATATCGGCGTATTGGAGGTCGGTCTTCGCGCGCTTTCGAACGTAGTCTTGGTCAGCACTGGCGAATCGCCTCCTTTGTGGTTTTACGGACTTCCGTTCATTTATTGGTTTAGCTGGTCTATCGGTGCAGCCGTCGCCGACGCATATCTTTCAGGACGCACACTTCCATTCTTTAATCATTCGTTGCTCGCATGGAGCGCAGCGGCCATCGGCAGCGCCTTTCTGAAGCCTTTGGCTTCGTTTTCCTTCCTTTTTTTTGCGCTGCTTACGGCTACAGCGATCGCCAAACTTCTTGGACGGGGAAGCAGACCTGTTCCGTTTGGCCGATTTTTCGCACCGCTTCGCAGGGTCGGATTGTGGAGCTACAGCATTTATCTACTACATCAGCCATTCCTCGTTTTGGCCCCTCGCGTGGCTGGGAAGCTCTCATTTTTCGGCCATCCACAGATTGTGGTATTCGTTTTGTGCCTTTGCCTTTGGTTTCCTATTATGGCTCTCTCCGCCATCTGGTATCGTGTATTCGAGGTTCCAAGCATTGCGTTCGCCAAGCGATTTACCACGAACGCGCCTAACCGTGCGCTGCAGCGAACCGGCGCGGTTGTCACGCCCGCTGCTACCTCTCTGCCATCTTCGCACCTGGACCATGCAGCGGACGATTTGGTGCAAAAGGGCGGCAGCTGCGGGAATCTGGGAACTGAGTCGATAGCAACCGCTCGCTCAGTAAGACGGACGCATGAATAGGCAAAGACCGCGGGTGAAATGACTGCCAACGCGTTCCGAAAATTGGCGCTGAAAATTCGCGGTGCAGTCGAACACTCGCACATGAATCATCCGGACTTTCGTGTTGCTGGAAAGATTTTCGCGTCGCTGGGCTACCCCGATCAGGGCTGGGCTATGGTGAAACTGACTCCAGAGGAGCAACGCAAATGCATCAAGGATGCGCCTGCAGTTTTCAAACTGTGTAGCGGCGCATGGGGGCGGCAGGGCGCCACGAATGTTTATCTTCCCGCTGCCGAAGTCAGCATCGTGCGCTCTGCGCTGGATGCCGCGGCAAAGAACGTTGCGTCGCGTCTGAAGAAAAGTTTGTGATCGCGAGGGTGCGCTCACCAGCACGCGAGGCGCATGCGCTCCCCCGAGGGCGGCAGTCAGTCACAGACAGTCGCTACAGCGCGGTTCGGAAAAACGCGTTCTCGAAGGTCGGTTGAAACGGGTTGGGGTCGGTGTCGCCGATTCGAAATCGCGGAGTGATTTCGAATTGCGTGGCACAATGGACCTCCATGTCGACCTTGCCGCACTTTGCCAGGGATGCGCGGACTGTTTCTAAGGCCAGCATGGGCGTGTTGCAATCACGGCTGAGATGTCCCAGCACAACGCGCTCGATCTTGCCGGGCAGCAATTCCTCGATTACGCCTGCCGCAGCGCTGTTCGACAGATGACCGTGACGGGATTGGATCCGTTGTTTCACCGGCCACGGCCGATGCATGTCGTTCTGCAAAAGTTTTTCGTCGTGGTTCGTCTCGATCACGAGTGTTTGCACCCGCCGTAATCGCTCGACGATCAGTTTAGTCACGTAACCGAGATCCGTGATGAACCCGAGACTGCCTGACCCGGCGTGGAAGACGAACCCCAGCGGATCGACGGCATCGTGCGGCACGGGGAATGTCTGCACCATGACATCACAAATAGAAAACTCCGCGCCAGTTTCGAAAATTCGCCAGTTGCGAATTTGTCCCAAGAAACCGGTGCAACGAAGCGCTTCAGCCGTGAGTCGATTGCAATAAATCGGTACGTCAAATTTGCGGCAGAGAATTTCAAGGCCGCACACGTGGTCGCCGTGTTCGTGCGTAAGCAGGACTCCATCGAGTTGTTCTGGCGTCACGCCGCAGTGCTTGAGGCGCAAAACTAATTGGCGCGCGCTAAGCCCGCCGTCGATGAGAATCTTGCAGTGACCGGTTGCGACCAGCGCGCTGTTTCCCGCGCTCCCGCTGCCGAGCATCGTCAAGCTGAACACGGGTCTTAAAGTAGCCGCGTGACTTCAATTTGCGCAAATAGAAACGAAGAGAATGACGAAGGGATGCCTGAAACACATTTAAATTTGGAGCCGCAGTGATTCACAACCGCTTTGCAGCAACGGCCGTTTTGGCAACGCCTTCTTCTTCGCGGGTCATAGAGATTCGCTTATCTATGATGTCGGGCGTGGCGTCGAAGCCCGCCAGCGTTGCTCCCACGATCACTGTGCCATCCAACGCGCCGAGCCCGATATGCGTCTCGCCACCCTGAGTCACCGTTCCGATAAAGGCGTTCTGGCCGAGATTCTCCGCAGGGATCGGCTTGAAGCCTGGAACAGTCTTGCTCTTCTGAACAGCCTCCTCATAGGCCGAAGACGCATCGCTCGAGCTTGCGTACTGGTCCACGGTGATCGTCACTTTCTTCGAGCTGTCGCTATTTGCGTAGATGACGCTCCTCGTCGCCTTAGCATTGCCGACTGCGGTTAAGTTTTGGCCTGTCGTAGCTTGCCGTGTGATTTCGGGAAAGAAACGATTAACTACGCTCAGCGGGACGACCACCTCGCGAGAGAGCAAAGAGCCAGAGGCGCTCGTAGCGACGGCGCTCTGCGATGGTGATTGCGCGTACATGTTTAGCGAGAGAATCCCAATCAAGGCAATCATCAGTGATATCGCCGGTCTCGGCTCTAGTCCGTTGTGCGTCTCGCCAATGCGCCCGCTCATTTGCAACAGGCATATCCGAGTATTCGGGAGACCATCAATTCGATTCACACCGGGGATATGAACTTTTCGAAAACGTCTAAAATTTTTATTGTATCTGAAAACTTTTATTTGTAGATCGCTGCGCGAAGGACAGCCATGGATTTGCAGAAGAGTCGCATAGCATGCGTTGGGATGCTTGCCGCCACTGTGTCGTTCGCGGTGGCCAAAGAATCGCCGTTGTCGCTACCGCCGGGCGTAAAGGAGAAGATTGACGCGCTCGTTCAAGCCCAGCCTGCTCAGCGTGTCACGCCGGGGATCGCTGTTGCGATTTCAAAGAACGGCCAAACGATTTACGAGAACACTGCCGGTGAGCGAGACGTGTCTTCACACGCGCCAATGCTGATCACGACGCCACAGCCCATCGGATCGATCACCAAACAGTTCACGGCTGCCGGCATTCTTCTGCTGCAGCAAGAGAAAAAACTCTCGATTGACGACAAGCTCGCCAAGTACGTGTCGGAGTACGTCCACGGCGACGAGATCACCCTGCGTCAAATGTTGAACATGGTGAGCGGGATTTCCGATAACGATCCGGCAATCTACGGGGATCACCTCACCGAGCCGATCACGCGTAAGGAGATGTTTGCGAATCTCAATAAGCTGCCGCTGATGTGGAAACCTGGGACTCACATGGTTTACACGAACACGAATTACAATTTGCTAGGGCTAGTAATCGAACGGGCTTCCGGGCAATCTTATATCGCGTTTCTACGTGAGCACATCTTCTCGCCACTAGGCATGTCGTCGACTTCAACCATCGATCAGCCGCCCGCGAATATGGCGTCCGGCTATCATCACGAGAAGCCGGGGGAGCCGTTCGTCACTCGGGCAGAGTTGCACCCCGATTTTTCATTCAGGACTGGCAACCTGGTATCGACAACTCAAGACCTTTTGAAGTGGGATGCGGCGCTGCTTGCCAAGAAGGTGCTGAATGAAGCCTCGCTGCGAACCATGTTTACCGTGCCCGGGAACGGCAAGATCAATACTGTTTTCGAAGAGGACAAACGCTTTCCGGTGATGCTGCATGTCAACGATGGTAAACCGACTGTTTACGCGATGGGCTGGATGCTGCCGAACCCGCACACGAAATGGCACGGTGGGCACACGTTTCTGTTCGAATCGACAAACGCGCTGTTTGGCGACGGGTACAGCATCGCGATGATCGGCAATATTCGTGATGGAGGCGGGTTCGAGCCGGAGAACCTAGCCGTCGAGATTCACAATCTACTGAACCCTGGTTTGAAGATTTCGCCGCTGACGGTTGTTACGAGGCAGCCGTCGGAGCCGGCTGAAATCACTGAGGTGCAGTAACGGACAACATCGCGCGGCGCCGCTTCGTGCGGATGCTAGGCATTCCGCTCATCGGTGTTGGCGCTCGAAGTACTTTAGGCCGACGGCTGCCCAAGCCCTCATTCCTCTGGTTTAGTCGGATTTCTTGAGCAGCCGCTCGCGTTCACGATTGAGTCGCCGCCGCTCGCTAGCGGTCAAACTTCCAATCCCGAATTTTGAAATTTTGTCGAGAATTGGATCGATTGATGCATCGGCATCTTCGGATTCTGCGGCACGCGTCGGTCCGACTTTGGGCACAATGCGGTACTTTGGCCTGGGCGCGAAGCGCGTTTTTACTGCGGTCCACCAGGCAAGCTCTGGCCCGGCGCCACTCCATTCGATAAAAAGGAACGCTGCGCCGATAGTTGTCCAGACGACTACCAGTTCGCTCCAGGCGTGGTAGGCAAGCAATTGAAGTGTGTAAACGGCTGCGAGAATGAGGGCAACCCACTTGGCCATTATCCGCAGGAACAACTCCGCCCGCGGATAGATAGTTGCAAAGGCAACAAAAATTCCAAAGTGCAACGCGGGCGAACCGGCGACGACAGACCGTTCCCATAGCCCCCAGACCGTGAGCAGCGCCGGAGGCGTAATTAACAAAATGAGATACAGGGCGATGTACGCGCGTCGCCCGACGAAGCGTTCCACTTCACGCCCAAACACGAACAGCATGTACATCTCGATCGCAAACCACAGCAGCGCCGATGGCGCATGAACGAACGCGTACGTGAAAAGGCGCCAAACCTGCCCGCCAGACCACACGGCCGCGCTATCGAACTGCAACCATCCTAAAATGGACCCAGCTCCGACTGCTACGAGAATCGCCGCAAACACCGCCGCCGCGACGTGCACGCCTACAAGCATCGTGGTCACATCGACCGGATAGCGACCCATCCACGCAACCGGCCGATAATCATCGGACGTGGTGACCCCGAACATGTTTTCAATAAATGCCGCGCATTGCCTCTGCGCAAGCGTGATTCGTGAAGGTGCAGTCATTCCGAGCGAAGTCGAGGCTGCAACGCAGCCCCGAAAGCTTTCGAAGCGAGGCCAGGCTTTCAATCCCGTTGCATTATTTTACGGTAAATCCACCGAAACCTTCGACTCCGCTTCCCTCCGCTCAGGATGACGCCGGTTCAACCGTTCAACGATTGAACGTGGCGAAGCCAGCGTTCATGGTTAAGATGCACATCTTCGTTTCATGAAGAATCCCGCGCCCGCCATATTTCCGCCCAACGGCATCGGGGACGCCAGGCCAACCAACCAGGCGATACTCGATTGGGTGCACGAAATCGCTGCGCTCACGGAACCGGAAAACATTTTCTGGTGCGACGGCTCGGATCGGGAAAACGAATTTCTGATCCTTGAGTCGCTCAAGCAAAACGTCCTGATCAAGCTGAACCAAAAGAAAGTTCCACACTCGTATTTGCATCGCTCCGATCCAAACGATGTGGCGCGTGTCGAGCAATTCACGTTTGTCTGCACGCCGACAAAAGAGGAAGCCGGCCCGACCAACAATTGGTCTGAGCCGAAAGAAACCTACGCGAAACTCCGTGGCCTATTGAAAGGCGCGATGCGCGGACGCACCATGTTCGTGATTCCCTACATGATGGGTCCGCCGGATTCGCCATTGACAAAAATCGGTTTCGAGATCACCGACTCAAAATACGTCGTACT
>QHNQ01000046.1 GCA_003218135.1 Verrucomicrobiota bacterium | reverse complement strand
CCGGATCGCCCGCAGCTCAGGCGGGCGTTCAACCGGGAGACGTCATTCGCAAGTTCGATGGACGTGAGGTGAAGAATTTTCCCACGCTGCGAACCCTCGTGGCGCAAACGCAGTTAAACAAACAAGTCGAACTTGAAATCCTGCGCGACGGAAAACCGCTCAAGGTGAAAGCGCAGATCAAAGAACAGCCGATTGATAACCAAACGCTAGGCGCTGTTCCTCGGCAAAATCAGCCGCAGTCACAAAGTCCGCAACAACCTAACGATCAAGAAACGGTTGACAGTCCATTGGCATCAATTCACGTGGACGAATTAACACCGGAGAAAGCGCGCCAGCTTGATCTTCCTCCGAACGCGAGAGGCGTACTGGTTACTGACGTCGATCCCGACAGCGGTGTGGCAGAATTGCAGAAAGGCGACGTGATTGAAGAAATCAATCAACAGCCAGTCGCATCTGTTTCCGACTACAAAAAGATCGCTCGGTCGCTCGATCCCAACCAGCCGCAGGTTCTATCGGTTTGCCGCCACCGGGCGCGTTCGTTTCTGGTTCTGCGGCCTCGGTAGAGTCGGTAGGGACGGCGCGCTGCGCACGTCCGGACATCGCAGCGCGATGTCCCTACCGTCAGCACGCAATCGCATGGCGCCGGTAAACGCCGGAGAGCATTTCCCAAAGCGCGTCCAGAACGCGGTTCACTGATGCTTTTACCGATTCAAGGTTCTGGCTGCCGACATGTTCACGCAGCATCTTTCGCTCGGCAGCAGAGTGTTCACGGTCGGCTTCGATGTGCACGCTGAAGTACTTGTAGTGCTTGGGATCGGTGAAGCCGTAGTGTTTTTTCAGCCCGTCAATTTTCGATTCACAGATTTCTGGAATCTGGCTCTCGTACGCGTAGAGAGTTGCGAGACCTTGCACGGCCGATCCGTCGCCACAAGCTGATCGGAACGTTTCGATCAGTTTTTTTGTCTCCGGTTCTTTTGCCGTGTTGCGAACGTCGCTGGCGGAAACACCGAGGCCCTCAGCAAATTGAAGCCAAAGCTCGGGATGATTTGGTGAGCCGGCTTCTTCATCGATCAAATTGTTGAGCAATTGTTTCCGTGTGACTTGATCATCGCACTTCGCGTGGACAGCCGATAGATACGTCGGGAACGCCGCGACATGATGATAATATTGCCGCGCATAATCTGTGAGCGCTTCCTTGCTCAGCTCGCCGCGCGTCCACGCGAGATAGAACGGATGTTTCAAAAGATGCTTGGCCGCGATGTCGTTGTCGATTTCCTCGAGATATGTCTTCATCAATTTCTCCGAATATGGTTTGAGCCACAGATTGCCACAGATTTTCACAGATTAAAGCTGCAGAATTCCTATCTGTGTTTCATCCGTGTTCATCTGGCTGAACGTTTCAGCCAGATTGCAAAATGTGTTTGATGCCGCGGATGGGGATGACCACCCACGTGGGGCGGTGATTTAGCTCGTACCCGATTTCGTAAACGGCTTTGTCGAGCAAGTAGGCTTCGAGCATGATTTGAAGGTCTTCGCTGTTTTTCGGAATGAAAATCGCGTTACTGGTCGTGTTCAAATAGCTTTGCAGAAAGACGCTGCTCATCTGGCGGTACCACAGATCGGCCCAACGCTCGAGGAAAGGCGCGTCTTCCTTACGCATGGCTGGCTGCCAAAGCGCGCTGTAAGCGGCATATTGAAACGAACGCATCATGGCTGCGACATCGCGCAGCGCGGAGCGTTTGAGTTTGCGTTCGCTCAGCGGCCGGGCCGGTTCGCCTTCAAAATCGAGAATGACAAAATCTTTTCCGGTATAGAGCAACTGTCCCAGATGATAGTCGCCGTGAATCCGGATTTTAGCGGCATTGGTTCGGCGATCGAGCAGCCGCTTTTCGCGCGCAAGAATTTCCTGCTGCGCGGCCAGCACTTCCCTGGCTTCATCGCGAAATCCTCGGGAGAGGTCCGGCAATTTCTTCTCCAGCAGAGTAAACGTCCGCCGCAATGATGTGCGCATGTTTTGGTAAACAGAACGCTGCGCCATGGCGTTGAATGGTTCAGGCCGGAATGCAGGATCATCCGGGCGCGATGCCAGCGCGAGATGCAATTCGCCGGTGCGTTGCCCGAACAGCTTTACTTTTTCAGGATAGACACCGCCGATCAGCTCATCGAGCAGTGCACCCGGTGGCGCGGTCTCATTTTGAAGATCGGCTTTGCGCTCCAGTACCCGCTCATAATAGCGACCCACCGCGTCCACAGTGCGCGTCCAAACGTCGCCTTCATTTGCAGCAGCACGTTGTAAAAGGCAGACGACAGTCGGTTCTGCTTTTGCCCTACGATATTCAATCGAACCGACGAATGCCGGCACGTTTGGAAAATCTGTGCGCTCCGTCAGGAACCGATTGATTTCAACATCGGGGTTAAATCCGTCTTCGATCTTGCGATACAGCTTAAGAAAGAATTTGTTATCAAAGAGCACCGACGAGTTGCTCTGCTCTCCGCCGACAACCTGTGAATTACCAGAGGTAACGGTTTGATCTGCCTCGAATCTGCTGGCGATGACGCCGACAAAGTCGCCGGCCCGCGCCTTCATCGGCTGACGGCGCATGATCGCTTCGAATAATTGCGAGCGGAACGTTGCGTCCCAGATCGCGTCGAACAGAACTGCTCCATCACGGCCTGCGAAATGCGCAATGATCGCATGTGGCGCGCTCTGAGAAAGCGAGCGTGCGATGTCGTTCGACCCGATCTTTACCGGTATGGCATACGTTTCTGTGGGAGCATCCAGATAACTGATTTCAATGAACCAGAGTTGGGCGCCATTCGGATCCGTCGAAATAGGAAGCTGCTCGATCACCTTGAGATTGCGAAAAGTGCGCGCTTTCGAACCGAACCAGCGGCAGTTAGCGATATAGGTCGGCAAGATTTCGCGCTCGAGCTGTTCTCGCTGGCCATCGTGAAGCAGGATCTCCATCTGAGCCGGCGCTTTCAGCGTCGGCACAACCCGTTTCTTCAGCGCACGGCGAGGTTCGGCCGGTGCCTGCAGCGCGAACCAGTAGTAGGCGTGCGGACCGAGCGTGATGACGTAACGCGATTTCCGGATCTGCCGAAATAGATTACGACTGAAAACTTCCATCGGCACGCAGCCGGCGAATCGCGACAGGTCTAACTCTACCGACTGTGCGAATCGCGAGAGATTCGCCACCACTACTATCGTCTCGTTCTCCCAGCGACGAAGGAATGCCAGAACTTTCGCGTTATCCGGGTAGAGAAATTCAAGAGAGCCGCGCGAGAACGCCTTGAAGTTTTTTCGCATGGCGATGACCCGGCGCGTCCACCACAGTAATGACGAAAGATTTTTCTGCTGGTTCTCGACGTTGACGGCTTCGTAGTGATATTCGGGGTCAATCGTGATGGGCAGATAAAGCTGCTGCGGATTCGCTCTCGAAAAGCCCGCGTTGCGGTCTGGGCTCCACTGCATTGGCGTGCGGCAGCCGTTACGATCGCCCAGGTAGAAATTGTCTCCCATGCCGATCTCATCGCCGTAGTACACGATGGGGGTGCCGGGCATTGAGAATAGCAGCGTGTTGAGCAGCTCGATTTTGCGGCGGCTGTTTGCGAGAAGCGGCGCGAGTCGCCGGCGAATGCCAAGATTAATCCGCGCGTGCGGATCGGTCGCGTAAACTCGATACATATAGTCGCGCTCCTCATCCGTGACCATCTCGAGGGTGAGCTCGTCGTGGTTACGCAAAAACATGGCCCACTGGCAATTCTCCGGGACCGGCGGTGTCTGCTCCATGATGTCGATAATCGGAAAGCGATCTTCCATCTGGAGCGCCATGAACATGCGCGGCATGAGTGGGAAGTGAAAACTCATGTGGGATTCGTCCCCTTTGCCGAAATAAGCCGCCGCGTCCTCCGGCCATTGGTTAGCCTCTGCAAGCAGCATGCGGTTCGGGAACTTCGCATCGACGTGCCCGCGCAACGTCCGGAGATATTCATGCGTCTCAGCCAGGTTCTCACAATTGGTGTCTTCCCGTTCGTACAGGTACGGGACAGCATCGAGACGAAGCCCGTCTACGCCCATGGACAACCAGAAGTCGCAGACCTTCTCCACGGCATCATGCACGGCCGGATTATCAAAATTCAGATCCGGTTGATGCGAATAAAACCGATGCCAATAGTACGCTTTTGCAAGAGGGTCCCACGCCCAGTTCGACGTTTCAAAATCTTTGAAGATGATTCGCGCGTCCTTGAATTTCTCCGGAGTGTCGCTCCAGACATAGAAGTCCTTGTAAGCGAGGTCATCGCTGTAGCCGGGGTCGTTGACCCCGGTAGATCCTGCGCGGCCGGAAGCACCGACTCCCGTTGCGGCTACAGCGCGTCGCGACTTTTGGAACCAGGGATTTTGATCGGACGTGTGATTGATTACCAGTTCGGTAATGACGCGCAGATTGCGCGCATGTGCAGCGTCCAGGAGCGCGCGAAAATCATCGAGCGTGCCGAAATTCGGATTGACGTCGAAATAATCGGCAATGTCGTAGCCGTCGTCGCGCAGGGGCGACGGATAGAACGGCAGCAGCCAGATCGCAGTGACCCCTAACTCCTGCAGATAATCCAGCTTTTCGATCAAGCCGCGGAAGTCACCAATCCCGTCGCCATCGCTGTCACAAAACGTTTTAACGTGCAGCTCGTAGATGACGGCGTCCTTGTACCAAAGCGGATCGACAGATCCATCATTCCCTGCCTGTGCCATGCAACTAACTTTTGACGCAAAAACGCGATGCGCAATCAACGGTTCATTTTTGCTCGCGCAAGCCGCATCGCCTCTGCCCGAATAGAAACGGCCGCGTTACCGTGGCCGTTTTCACAAAATCTACGCGTCCTCTATCCTCTGACCTTCATTACCTGGCTCGCGACGCACTGCCATTGACCGCCGCGCTTCACCCAGGTGTCGGTGAAGCGAAATGTGCGATCAAATGGCTTACCGTCTTTCCCGGTACCCTTTTCGCGTGCCGTGCCTACGACGACTGCGACGCCGGGTCCGTAACTATGCACCGCGAGTTTTTCATTCACGGCAGACTTGTACGTGTCTTTATCTTTTTTTATCTCAGAAATAATCCCAGACTTGCCCATCACTCTTCCGTCCCAATAGACGCCGGTGAAATCGCTGGCGACTAATGATTCGGCAACTGCGGTATTGTGAGCGGCGTAAGATGCTTCCCATTTGTTTTCGTTGTCCTTCAGCGTCGCTTCGACACTCGTGTTCTTCGACGGCGCAGGGGCAGGTGAGGAAGGCGCTTTCGCTGCACCCGGGCGTTTCTGGATTGCCGCGGGAGCTGCGGGCTTTTCCTTTTGCTGAGCCGGAGTTTGTTCGGGAGCTTTTGCAGCCGCCGTTGTCTCCGGTGCGGGCGTGGTTGCTTGTTCAACTGTGGTAGATGGCTTCTCCTCAGGCGCGGGAGATGCCGTTTGCTGTTCCTGTGCCATCGCCAGTGTGGCGAAGCTTAAGCCAGTGATGCCGATTAATGTTGTAATTAGTTTCATACGATTCGCGCGAGCGTAGTGAAGCTGCTGGCCATGGGTCAAGAATTTATCGTGATGAGTGAATCGGACGCATTACTTGCCCTGTTTGAATTGTCCGCTGTTTTGGAAAACCGGTGGACGAAGTCGTCTGCGCAGATTAAGAGACGCGGTTACGATCCCGCGCTCGATCTTCTTTTGATTCTATCAATTCTTCATCTTACATGGGACAATCCAAACTAATTGCTTCCACGCGCCGCAAGCCAGAGAAACGCGTGCGCCTGGCAAAATCGCGACCGCGAGCGGTCACTGTCGTGCCGCAACTGGAACCCGGAGCCCCCAGTGACTTGGACTTGATGCAAGGGATTCAGGCCGGCGATGCCGATGCGCTCTCTCAGCTTTACGATCGGTACAACGGCATTTTGAAGGCGCTAATTTTGCGAGTCATCCATAATGAAGCTGAAGCCGATGATCTGTTACAAGAGATTTTCATGGAGATCTGGAACCAGGCGAAAAATTTTTCTGCACAAAAGGGCAAACCTCTCGGCTGGATGGTGACACTGGCCCGGCGACGCGCGATCGATGGCCTGCGTAAGAAGCAGGCTTATGCGCGTGCGGAGGAACGCTTGCAAAACGAAACCGAACAGCAGCCCGATGCCTGGGTGAATAATGCCACCGAAGAAGAAATCCTGCTCAGCGACACGCGCTCTCTTATCCGCAAAGTTATAAGCAGCCTGCCACCGCCACAGCAGCAGGCAATCGATCTCGCATTTTTTAAGGGCATGAGCCAGCGCGAAATCGCCGCCAAAACGAATACACCATTAGGGACGGTAAAGACCCGGCTTGAACTGGGGCTGAAAAAAATTTATGACGGCCTCAAGGAGTTTAGAGATGAACTTTAGCGAATTCCAGAACCAGGCGCGGCTCTATGTCATTGGCGCGCTGGAGCCGGAGGAATTGGAGGAGTTCGAGAACGCCCGGACGAAATTCGGCAAAAAGGGCGAAGACTTCATTACCAAATGCTACGCGTTGCACGAAGCGTTCGCGCTAAGTTTGCGCCCGGCAAAAGCCTCCGCCACAATCAAAGAAAAGCTGATGTCCATGGTCAAGGCAAAGAAGGAAGCCTAGTTGCAAGACCTGCCTTCTCTTAACTTTCCAGCTCGCGCAGAATAAATTCTTGGAGAAAGCCGTAGAAGTTTACTTGGAACAAGCTCAGGTCCCGGCGCGATCCGATGGGCGAGCGGAAGTGGTCGTTCAGTTCGTTTTCGGTGAAGTTATTTTTTGCTGCGATCACGAGACGAGCCTGGTTAAGCGCACTTAGCCAGGCATCAGCATGTTTGGAAGGAATGCGCAGGGTGCGGTTCGCCAAACTTTTTTCGTTGCCGTTTAATTGCTCCAAATCGCCCGCCACAGTCTGCGTCGCCGTCTGAAAAAGACGCCGCAACTCGGGTTCGACGTACGTCTTCCACTCGGCGCAAGTCTCCGTTTCTTTTCCGTTGGTTGGCGAACTGAAGATCCGTTGTTCGGCAGCCGGTACACCGCCCGGGTCTGCGCTTGTGGGAATTTGCCGAAGCAATTCGGCAAGGAACGGATCCAGCTCGGAGAGTTCGATGTGGTCGTTGCGCCTGCGAATTTCCATATCAGCAGATCTTCTCCAACGTGGCGAGCAGGAGGTAGCCATGCAGTTGTTGCACATACAACTCGGCGGGCTCGCGCATGCCGCTCCACAAAATTGATCGACCTTCGTGATGGACTTCCAACATATGTCTCTCTGCCTTCTCGCGTGGATAACCGAACACGCGCTGAAAGACCATGGTCACATAACTCATCAAGTTCACCGGATCGTTATGGACTATTATCTGCCACGGAAGATCGAGATCTTCTTCCGAACGCGTTTGTTTTTCGATCGTAGGCTCCGCGGTCGTTATGGTCCCCGCCTGCTCGTTCGAAGCATGAGTGAGCCTTTGCATTTCTTTAATCTGCGCCATGCACTTTCTGTCCCGCCATGGCCCGCAACTCATGCTGAAAAGGCTAACATACGCAGGCTTCAGTTCAAACCTGCGTCGAATTGCCAAATGCCGATTGCCAATGACAAGGTTGTCCTCCTGAGCGTAGCGAAGGATCTCTGGGATGCTTCCGAGGGTGCTAAAGCGAAAATCAGAGATGTTTCGCTTCGCTCAACGTGACAGCGCGCGGCTCAGAATTCTCTCCTGCATTCTCTTCATTTTTCGCGCGCCGGCTGGCGTTCGATCATCGAATCCGTGCAGATGCAAAAGGCCATGGACGATGTACAGCTGAAGTTCGTGCATGAGCGAGTTGGCGAACACGCGGGCGTGTTGTTTTGCTGTCTCGGCGCTGATAAAGATTTCACCGTGTTGAAACGTCAGCACGTCAGTCGGTCCTGTTTGCCCGAGAAATTGTCGATGTAATTGCGACATCCGGCGATCGGAAATCAACCAGACGAAAATGTCGCGCAATTTCCTCAAATCCGTTTGTTTCTTTTTTTGCAATTGCAGGCAATTCTGCAGGGCTTTCACGGCGAACTTTTGGAGCCCGGCAACATTGACTGAAATTTTTCGCTGCAGATTGCGCACGGAAACTTTCGGAACTGTCATTCTGAACGAAGCGAAGAATCTCTGATCGTTTCTGCTGGGCAAACGAAAACAATCATCCAGAGATGTTTCGCTTCGCTCAACATGACATTGTGCGTTACGCTGGCGGCCTTTGTTCGGATTGAAAATTGCGCGTGATCAATCGTGCGCCTTTATCGAAGGTAAAATACGCCCAGGCCCATTGAATGAAAACTAGCAGACGGTTGCGAAAACCGACCAGAAAAAGAATGTGCACAAACAACCACGCAAGCCAGGCGAGGCGCCCACTAAGATGCAAAAATCTCAAATCCGCGACGGCTTTGTTCCGCCCAATCGTCGCCATCGTTCCCTTGTCCCAATAACGGAAACGTTTGGCTTTACGCCCTTTTATCATCGCGAGTACGTTGCGCGCGGCGTGACGCCCCTGTTGCATCGCCACTGGCGAGATCCCCGGTAAAGGCTCTCCAGTCTGGTGCGTAAAATTCGCCAAATCGCCGATCACCTGCACTTCCGGGTGACCAGGAACCGTAAGGTCCTCGTTCACGATGACGCGGCCAGCCCGGTCAGCCGGTACGCCGAGAGTTTTTCCGACGAACGACGCATTGTTGCCCGCCGCCCAAATTTTCACGCGGCAGGGAATGAACTCGTCGCCAATTTGGACGCCGGCCTCAGTGAGATTTGTTGCCCGCGTATTTGTGCGCACTTCCACGCCGAGGTCAGTCAGTTGTTTGCGCGCGCTCTCCGACAAATCCGGCGGATAAGCAGCCAGCAGGCGTGAATCGCCTTCTATCAAAATGACACGCGCCTCCGAGGGATTGATGTGCCGAAAATCTCTTGCCAGCGTATGGCGGGAGATTTCTGCGATTGCTCCGGCCAATTCAACACCGGTCGGTCCACCGCCGATGATCACGAAGTTCATCGCCGCCCTGCGCGCTTTTTCATCGTTGATCTTTTCCGCATATTCAAACGCCATAAGAATCCGGCGGCGCAACTCAACCGCGTCCTCGAGGCTCTTCAATCCAGGGGCCAGTTTCTCCCACTCGCCATGTCCAAAATAGGAATGTCGGGCGCCAGTCGCGAGAATCAGATAATCGTAATCGATTTGCAGATCGACGGTTTTGACTTTTTTCGCGTCGACGTCAACGGATTCCACCTCTGCAAGGATCACCTCGACGTTCCTGCATTTGCTCAGGATCGCGCGTATCGGCGCAGCAATGTCGGCCGGTGAGAGTGCGGCTGTGGCGACCTGGTAGAGTAAAGGTTGAAACAGATGGTAATTTGTGCGGTCGATTACGGTCACGCGCACATCCTTGCACGCCAATTTCTTTGCAGCCTCAAGGCCGCCAAAACCCGCGCCGATGATGACGACATGCGGTTTCGAGTTCATTTAGCGATTAAATGATTTAGTGATTTAGCGATTTAAGCCAATCGTTAAATCTCTAATTCGCTAAATCGCTAATTGTGCTACCTTGCGCCCTTATGCCGAAGGCAATTGCGCGAAGCAAAACACGTAAATCAGTGGCGAAGCGTTTTAAGATCACGGCGCGCGGCAAAGTGTTGCGCGCGCACTCGTCGCGACGTCATTTGTTGTCTTCCAAACGTGCAAAGCGCAAACGCCGTCTGGGCAAAGCAGCGCTCGTGGACAGTACCGATGCAGCGCGCGTCAAGGCGAATCTCCCATTCGGCTAACAGGTGCGCCTGTTCGGAGTTCCGCGTTTACGCGGCCCCCCGCGCGCGCTGTGATTGCCGCCTGAAGGCGGAACTCCGAACCGCCGCCCTCTCAGGTTGTTGAGACGCCAGGGACCACGCGCCGATTTTCCGATCGAAAGGTTCGGAGTTCCGGGTTGCGCGTTACGGTTCTTGCAAGAAGATTTGTTTTCCGTCAGGGGCTATGGATTGAGGACTGACAAATCCCGCCAGGGCAGGAATGCAGCAACGGTAGTCTGATCCTCCTTGCCGTAGTTCTCTGGCGGACTTGTTAAGGGGCATGAGCCTCCGGCCTGCCGCGACGGGCGAGGAGCATGCGCTACGATGAAATTGCTCAAGGTAAAGACAGCGCGCTTTTCACAAATTGTTGAACAATGCGGTAGACCGCAGGTTTATATACTCTGGCAAAAGCCATCCGCCGACCGTCACTTTCAATCACAAATAAAAAACAATCGCGTAATGACAATCTTGAAGAGCGAGAGCGGCACAGATTTTGGCGTCGTTGGCTTCAAGGCAAGCAAGGACGCCAGGTATTTGGTTTTCCCAAGATCGCTCAAGCGTTTTGTAAACAAGAGGATCGTTGGAATCGACTGGACGCTCGTGCGCGAGTAACGACTTGTTGAACTCGGCGTAGACAAGCAGCGAAGCGGCGACAGGATATTATTTCAGCACTTGCTGAATTGCACTCGGATCGTCGAGCACAAGCCATTCGACTACCGAAACGGGCAGGCTGCCGTTCTTGATAAGGTCATCGTGAAATTGACCGAGCCGGAAATTTTCGCCTTGTTTATCTTTGTAACGGCCGAGCAAATTCATGATCTGCCATTTGCCGATGATGTAGCTGATCTTTTGTGTCGGGCTTGAAGCTGCCCCTGCCGCTTCGCCTTCAGCTGCTTCGCGATCGAGGCCTCCGGCGTCCATGAAGTATTTCACCGCTTGTTCGAAACTCCATCGACCGGTGTGGAGATTTACGTCCACTCCGATCCGCGCGGCGCGATAGCGCGACAGACGCAGGATTTGTCCTTGCGCAGGCGAGTTGTTCGGATAGAGGCCGGTGCGCATCAACATCTCTTCGCCATACAACGCCCACCCTTCGATGAACACCGTATCTTCATGCTGCCGCCGGATTTCGTCATTCAGATGATTCGCGATCGAGAGCTGGAGAAAATGTCCCGGAATTCCTTCGTGTCCGAGGATCGGCCGCGGGTCTTCAATCGCCGCGCGAATATAAAAATTCTTCGACTCCGGATTGTAAGTTGGGATGAAAAAGAATCCGGTTGAATCTTTGTCGTAAACGCCAGGCGGATTCATGAAACCGCCGGGACTGGTCGGCTTGAACGCGTCCGGCAGCTGTCGAATTTGAAACGGGCCGAGGTAACCCGGTAACGTTACGAGATTGTGCTCTTTCAAGAAGCTGATCATTTCCGCCTCACGACTTTCGTATGCTTTTAAAAACGACTCCTGATCAGGCGGAATCTGCGCGGCGCGTTTTGGGTCGGGATCAGCCAGCTTCGGATCGGGTAGAAGCGCCTCCAGTGCGCGGTAACGCGCGAGCTCGGCGCGCCCGATCATCTCCACCTCATTGCCGTTGAGCGGCAAAAGCAAAACGTGTTTGAGATAGTAGTTGTAGTTCGCTTCGCCCATTGGCGAGAAATCGACCATTTTTGGCAGGCGTTTCTCGAGTTCATCCGCATAGCTGTGCAATGCAGTCAACGCCGCATCGCGCGCTTTGATCAGCTCATCGTGGTCGTTAGGCGCGAGGTCCACGTCGAGTGCCATCAAGCTTTTGTTCAAAAGCGGATCGATGGAGCGCGCCGATTGGATCGCGAGCTGCGC
>QHNQ01000045.1 GCA_003218135.1 Verrucomicrobiota bacterium | reverse complement strand
TGTGAAAGACGGCGCCGACTGGCGCGTTATCGCCGATCTTTTTCGCGACCATCAGATAACCGAGCGGTGTGGTCATTCTTCCTCGAAAATCACCGACTCCGTACTTGGACGTCGAGACCGGATAAATTGCCACTCTCCCGCCATTCTCGAGAAGCATCAGCTTCTGATCGCGGATACTGATTACCACACGATGGGCCGTATCGAGCTGTGTGAGCTGTGTGGCAGAAAATACCGGCGCGATCGAAACCAGACTAAAAATTACAGCTAACGGCCGAAACATGCGCAACCTCTTACCCGATAATTCGGGTTTTGTCACGCGGGAATTGCAGCGCTTGTGCGTGAGCTGTCAAAATTGATTTTTGACCAGCGGCTGCCGAATGAAGAAAGGCAAACGTAAAGGAAACCGCCCTGGAACATCAGCAGGAACGGCACTGAGAAGAACTGGCCGTGCACAATGGCGAACACCACGAAGTAACTGAAATAGATGGCGAAGGCCAGTTCCAGCAGGGGAAGTGTTGACTTGAGCGGTCGGTACTTGCAGGTGCGCCAGTGCTGCGATTTGCGTTCAATGCCGTACTTCGGCGTACGCGTGAAATCGGATTTGTGATTGATGAGCGCTTCCAGCACCGCTCGCGCGTTATTGAGCGAGAGACCAATTCCCAAGGCAAGCAGGCATGGCAGAAAAAGAATCTCTCTCATCCACGTCCGTGGATACAACTCGCGCTGGGCGCAAATATAGAAAGCGGCGACTGATGCCGACGCTGCAAGAAAGATGGGAATGTCGATAAGCACCGTGCGCACCCAGCCGCCCTCAGGCCCTCCCGTCGAGGGATGTAAAAGAACACACAGAAAGGCAAGGAGAAGGTAAGCGAAGTTGGACATCAAATGCCCCGTGGCCTCGAGCTTGATTGGAAACGGAAGCTGGCTGCGCCAGATCGTGGGCAACAATTTCTTGCACGTTTGGACCGAACCCTTGGTCCAGCGATGCTGCTGAGACTTGAAACCATTCATGTCCACCGGCAACTCCGCAGGAGTGACCACATCTGAAAGATAAATGAATTTCCAGCCTGCCAGCTGGGCGCGATAGCTCAGATCAAGGTCCTCGCATAGCGTATCATATTGCCAGCCCCCACTTTGTTCGATGCAGGAACGCCGCCAGAGACCGGCGGTTCCATTGAAATTAAAAAAACGGCCGCTGCGACTGCGTGCGGTTTGCTCGAGCAAAAGATGCCCATCCAAAAAAATCGCCTGCATGCGCGTGAGCATTGAATACCCACGGTTCAAATGGCCCCAGCGAGTCTGGATCATTCCCACTTTAGGATCGGTGAAGAAATGGATCGTGCGTTTTAGTAAATCTCTTTGCGGGACAAAATCGGCGTCCAGAATACAAACGAACTCGCCCTCTGCAGCTTCAAGCCCTACCGCCAGTGCGCCGGCTTTGAAACCGGTGCGATCAACCCGATGAATACGCTGAACATTGAACCCACGCTGACGCAGTTCCTCTACGCAGGAGGCGGTGATTTCACGGGTCTCATCGGTTGAATCGTCCAGCACCTGGATTTGCAAAAGCTCTCGCGGATAATCCACCTCGCTCACCGAACGGAGCAACCGCTCGGCCACGTACACTTCGTTGAAAATTGGCAACTGCATCGTCACCTTCGGCAGTTGTTCAAAATAATGGGCCGGCACCGGGGCCCGCTTGCGGTTTTTCAGGTAGAGGTAAATGATGAAGTAGCGATGGACGCCATAAGCCGAAAGCCCGATGAGGACGCTCAGGTAGCAAACAGTCCAAATGATATGTCCGACACTTCCTTGCATAGGAGTTTCTATGGCCGCCAATCGTTGAGCCAGTAAGGGCGTCATGATGCCGTTTCCAGCGGTTGCGTCAATCCAAAAATCGCATGTTTGCCTGTGAAAAGCGCGGTCATATTATGTTGATACGCAGTGGTCTCCTATCGATCTTCGTAATTGCGGGAGTAATCGGTTCGGGCAATCTCTTTGGCCGCTGGCCAGCCTACCGCTGTTTTAAAAAAATACGCTACTAAAGCCGTTCAACGTCTCCCGACATTCGCCCTTGCCTGAGAGGGTCAGCAAGGTAACCGTGATAGGCCAATTTGTTTTCGCAAAAGGCAGGCATGCAGCTGGGAGATACAATAACGAAACGAAGGCGCGACCGTTTCGAGCGTTTCACGATCATCTTTCCTATTCTTCTGGCGGGATGGATCCCGTCCGTCCTGACGCTAATTGTTTCCTACACCATCCTGCGCGATACCCTGGAATCCCGAATCCTGCGCGACAGGCAAACTCTGATCCAATTGGTTGGCCATCTGGTCGGCCACGATCTCAGCCGCAGTAGTGCCATCATTAACTATTATCAGACGCTCCCCGAAGTTACGAGAGTTCTGAGCGCGGCAAATCCGACGCCCGTGGCTCAGCCATGGCTCAACTCGGCATTTTATTCGCACCCCAATATCGACGGAATGTTTTTAACCGCACCTGACGGTGCCTTAATTGCATCGATCCCGACGGCGCCCGAGATGGTCGGAAAGGATTTTGGGTCCAGTTACTGGCGCGAACAAGCGGCGGAATCCAACGAAGCCGTGGTCTCGCCAGTTCATTCCCGGCTGACGGATAACCGGCTGGTCACCAATATCGTCGCAGCTGTGCGCGCGCCCGACCAAAGAATTCTCGGCTACGTCGGTGACTCGGTCCTCGTGGAAAGAATTGGCCGGCGTTTGTCCACGATCGACTTTTCCGACCGGTTTCTGTTCGAAGTTCTCGATCAAAACGGCGTCGCCCTTTTCGCGAATGATTTTAAGCCGAACCCCAGTGTGACTTCCCCGGAGGGTGGCGTGTTGATCAAGGAAATCCGCCAAAATAAAACCGGACATTTCGAAGAGCACGGCAACCTCTATTCATTCAGTCCTATCGAGAACACCGGTTGGGTGGCAGTCGTGGAACAGCCGAAAGCGCTGGCTTACAAACCGGTTCACGATCTGCTGGGGCGGATGACGTTGCTGACAGCGTGGCTGGTCGTCCTTACGGCGGTCTTCGCCTGGCTGGGCAGCAGGTTTTATCAGCGCCAGATGGAATCTAAGCAACGGCTGGAGCGTGAAGTTGTCTTCAACGAGAAAATGCTGGCGAACATGCCCAGCGGAATCGCTTTTGTCGATCCAACTTCTCGCCGCTTTCTTCACGCCAACGATGCTTTTGCGCGCATGGCCGAACGCTTTGGAGACCTGCCTGCCAGCGGCCGCGACATCACGGAGATCACCTGTGACGATGTGAAGATTGCGCCCCCCGGAGCGATTGAGAGAGTGCTTACCTTTGGAACGCCATTTCACCTGACTGAGCACCCGTTGAAAGATAAGACCGGAGTGACGCACTTTTTGGACATTAATCTGCTCCGGCTACAGGGGGCCCAGGAGACCATTCAGGGCGTGCTTTATCTGGTGGAAGACAAGACGCGCGACGTCACATTGCGCCAGGAGTTGATTGCCGCAGATGCTGCCAAGGATCAATTCCTGGCACTTTTGTCGCACGAGCTGCGCAGCCCCCTCACGCCGGTAATTGCGATGGTAGGGGAGCTGGAAGCCGAAGTGCCAGATTCCCAGCCTGTCAAAGAAGCGCTCGAGGTCGTCCGGCGCAACGTTGAGCTGGAAGCGCGGTTAATTGACGATTTACTCGACGTGACTCGTATCTCGAAAGGCAAACTGCAATTAAGCTTTGAGACTATTTGCGTGCACCAAATCCTGCAGCGCGCTTACGAGATATGTCGAAAAGAAGTCGAAGCGAAGAATCTGGAAGTGGAATTTCACTTTCGCGCTGCTCACACCCATGTGGAGGGCGATCCGGCGCGATTGCAACAGGTCTTTTGGAATCTGATCAAGAACAGCGTGAAATTTACTCCTGAAAGAGGCCGAATCACTATCGAGACCCTTAACCCGGCGCCGGATAAAATTGAGGCCCGCGTCATCGACACCGGCATCGGCATCGAACAGGAAAAAATCGACAAGATCTTTAACGCATTCGAGCAGGGCCAGGTTGAAATCACGCGCCGCTTTGGAGGCCTCGGGCTTGGCCTGGCCATTTCGAAGGCGTTGATCGACGCGCACGGCGGAAAGATCCGGGCGCAAAGTCCCGGGAAAGACCAGGGCGCCACCTTTTCAGTGGAACTAAACACGGTGTTGACTCCGATCAGTCGCGACGGCGAGAGCCAAGATCAACCGGCGGGTCCGGAACGAGAACTGGCTGTTTCAAAGCATCGGCGCGTCCTGCTCGTGGATGACCATTACGACACTTGCATCGGAATGAAAAGGATGCTGGAACGCCACGGCTACGAAATTACGGTAGCCCATTCTGCTGAACAGGCCGTGGAGAAAATGTGCACACAGGATTTCGACCTGCTCATCAGCGACATCGGATTGCCGGATCGCAGCGGTTATGAATTAATGCGTCAAGTACGCCTCAAGAAGGATTTGCCCGCAATTGCGCTCAGCGGCTTTGGCAGCGAACACGACGTAAACCAAGCCAGGGAGGCAGGCTTTTCTGAACATCTCACCAAGCCGATCAATTTTGAGCGCCTGGAGAAAACGATCCAGAATTTGCTCTCGTAAGCTACTCTCCGCTTGGTACCCCGGCTTCTGTTTTCGTGTTGCGCTCTGCTGCTTCTTTCAGCTGGCGTGAGAGCTTCTCAACGCGCTGACGCATGATTTTGCCAGCCTTAAATTTCACCGTCGCGCGCGGCGGAATCACAAAACTGCTGCCGGGCTGATTGGGGTTGCGTCCAACGCGCGGTTTTGTCAGGCGCGGCTGAAAAACGCCAAAATTGCGCAGTTCAACAGGGATGTTGTTAGCAAGGCTGTCGGTGATTTTGTCTAGCGTGCGCTGGACGACGTCAAAGACTTGATGCTGAACCATGCCGGTTTGGTTGCTGATAGAAACGACGATGTCGCGCTTGGTTAACTTTGACATATCTATTTTAATAATCGTTCCATGCGGCTGCGGCGGTGGCCACTGATCACAAAAACAATAAAATTTTAATAGCCTAAGGTGTTCGAAAAGAACACGAAACGCAACTGGCTTCGCCACGTTGAAGCGTTGAAACGGCGCGCCGCTTCAAGGAGTGACGGCTTCTCAGCGTTATGTCCCTGCGACGGCTGTCCAAGCCGTCGTTACTTGTGAACGCTTCAACGCTTTAACGAATCCTGTCTGCCTGGCCAATTCTCACGTGCAGGCGGGGCGGGATAATCATCCGGCGCGGTCTCGTGCGCGGTGCGAAAATGCACTTTTGCCACCTCACGCAATGCGCCTGGCCCGTTCATTTCCACCAGCTTTCTGGCGCTCTCTTTTACGCCCGGCGATACTCCGCGCTGCAATCGCAGGCCGAGCTCTTTGCTTTTGCGGTCCAGCCAGTTGATGAACGCCTCGCGCGCAACGATCGAAGCCGCCGCGACCGCAATGTCCGATTCGGCTCTCGGACGCTGTTCGATGGCAATCTTGCGCCCGTGCTTTAATAATGATGCTCGGATCACCCCAGCGTCCGCGAACTGGTCCGATAACGACCGCAGGCATCCCGGCTTTCTCGCCAGCAAATTCTCGATCACACGCGCGTGTCCCCACCCGAGCAACCGGTTTAGATTGCCAAACTTCTCGTAAAGCTCGTTGTATTTGGCCGGGCCGATCAGAACTGTTTCCACCAGACCCAGCGAACTTTTCCGAATCATATCCGCCAGCGTGCGAATGCGCGCATCAGAGCCGATCCTTTTGCTGTCCACCACGCCGGCATCGAGAAATTTGCGCGCAATTCCGGGATCGACATAGACGCCCGCAATCACAAGCGGCCCGAAAAAATCTCCTTTCCCACTCTCGTCCACCCCGAAATGCGGCTGAAACATTTCCGGTGAGTGCACTTCTTCGTAGCCCAGTTTCGCCTCACCCAGAATCTTCGGTTCCAGCTCGAACTGAACGAACTCTTCCACGCCGCGACCTTGCACCAGCACCTTCGGCCCCTTCTCATAAACCGCCACGCTCAACTTGTTTTTCTGCGCGAAGAAAATCGTCCACTGCTTCGGCGAAAATTCGAACCCGAGCTCTTCCAGCAACGCGCGAAGCTTTGTTGCCTGCTCTTTCGTCAGCGGATGGGTATATGAATTCATTGAGCCACAGATTAACACAGATGAAACATAGTTTGCATGCATGCCGAATCAGCTGGCGAGACATTATCAATCATCTGTGTTAATCCGTGTTCATCTGTGGCCTTTCCAAAAGCTGAATTCCGCCGCGCATTGACTACGTGGTATCGCAAACACGGACGTGACTTGCCCTGGCGCCGAACGCGAGACCCATACGCAATCCTCGTGTCCGAGTTCATGCTCCAGCAAACTCAGGTTGCCACCGTGATTCCTTATTACCATGAGTGGCTCAGGCAATTTCCTGATTTCGCTGCACTAAATCGCGCTTCCGAAAACGATATTCTGCGCGCCTGGCAAGGACTCGGCTATTACGCTCGTGCGCGAAATCTTCACGCCACAGCAAGGGCCGTCGTAGAGCGATTTCGCGGACGCTTTCCGCGATCGATCGATCAAATGCAGCGACTCCCTGGAATCGGGAAATACACAGCACACGCCATCGCCAGCTTCGCTTTTGATCAACCGGTTCCGATTATCGAAGCCAACACTGCGCGCGTGTTGGTGCGCATTCTTAATTTTCGCCGCCCGATGGATCGAAGGGGCGGCCGTGAAAAACTTTGGGAGCATGCGGCCACGCTTGTTCCAGAGCGCTCCGCGCGCATTTACAACTCTGCGCTCACAGATCTTGGCGCGCTCGTTTGTCGGCCTCGCCGACCGCGATGCGGCATCTGCCCCGTCAAAAAATTCTGTCAGGCAAGAAATCCGGAAACGCTTCCGGTCAGGAAAGCTCGCTTGCCTACAACGCGACTCGTCGAAAAGCATGTATTTGTGGTTCGTGAGGGCAAGATTCTGCTCGAACAATCCTCCAGTCGCTGGCGCGGCATGTGGATTTTGCCGCCGCTGGAAACAAGCGAGTCTGACCAGCCGCTACACATATCCAAATTTCTGTTCACGCATCACCAGATCACGCTTGCTGTGTATCGCCGGCCCGCACCAAACCGAATCGCCCCGGAGCAGCGGTGGTTTGAATCTATCGATCATATTGCAATGCCTTCCCCGCATCGGCGTGCAGCGCAGAGCCTTGTTGACAGCTCCCCAGGAACGTTCTCGAAGGCTTTCGGCGTCGGGTTACGGTGACGTCTGGAAAACTACTGCTCTGCACGATCGTCGATGAACGTTGATCGTTGAGCGTTTCTCTGCGATAAGCTTTTGCATCGAGATATGCGGAGCATGACTGGATACGGTCGCGCCGAGACCGATCACGCCGGGACGAAATTTAGCGTCGAACTGAATTCTGTGAACCGGAAGCAGAGCGACGTTGTGATCAATTTACCACGCGACCTGGCCGAACTCGAACCGCGTATTCGTCAGACGATTAACGAAAATATTTCGCGCGGCCGGACCAATGCTACCGTCACCCTTCATACTGGCGCAGACGGTGCGCGAAACCTGGCGCTAAACACGGAACTTGCCCGCTCGTATCACGAAGCGATGCGCGCCTTGCAAAAGGAGTTAAACGCGCCGGGCGAGATCACTATCAGCACGATTTTGCAAGCGCCCGGTGTGATGCGGTTCCCGGAAGAGGCCGTGAAGGCGGAAGAAGCATGGCCGGCAATCGAACGGGCGCTGCGCGCCGCGCTTGCCGATTTAGTCAAAATGCGCGAGCGCGAAGGCAAACATTTGGCCAAGGATTTAATTCATCGGCTTAAGGCGATCCGGAAAAAACTCAAGGAGGTTCGCGCGCTTCATCCCGACGTCGTGAAACGATATCGCGCTGCGCTGCTCGACCGTATTGAAAAAGCCGGGCTGCCGATCGCCAGCGATGACGAACGTGTGCTCAAGGAAATCTCCTTCTTTGCCGACCGGTCGGACGTCTCGGAGGAGTTGACACGCCTCGACAGTCACCTCGCTCAGTTCGCTCATCATTTGCGCAGCAAAGAACCGGTCGGGCGCACACTGGAATTCATCACCCAGGAAATTTTTCGCGAGCTCAACACGCTTGGCGCAAAAGCGAATGACGCCGCTATTTCGCAACGCGTCATCGCCTGCAAAGCCGAACTGGAGAAGGTCCGGGAGCAAGTTCAAAACCTTGAGTAAACAGTTCAGCCGCCACGGAATTCTCTTCGTCATCTCTGCACCATCGGGCGCGGGCAAGACAACCCTGGTTGAAGCGCTCCGGAAAACTTCCAATCTTTTTTATTCCGTCTCCTGCACCACGCGGGCGCCGCGCGCCGGTGAAATCGACGGAGAAAACTATCAGTTTCTATCGAATGCAGATTTTCACGCGCGAGTCGAAGCCGGTGATTTTCTCGAGCACGCGCGGGTGCACGGAGATTATTACGGCACACTGCGCGAGCCAGTGCTGAACAATTTGAACAACGGCACGGATGTCTTGCTCGAGATTGACATACAGGGCGCCGCCACCATCCGCAAGTGCGGTGATCCGGTCATTCGCGAGGCTCTGACGGATGTTTTTATTATGCCGCCCAACCTGGAAGAATTGCGTCGGCGCTTGCACAAACGCGGCACCGAGACCGAGGAGCAGATCAAACGACGACTGGAGACCGCGGCACGAGAAATGGAATTGTGGCGCGATTACCGCTACACTATCGTTAGCGGGTCAATCGAAGAGGACTTGGAAAAAGTCCGCCACATCATGGCTGCAGAAAGTTGTTTGAGCCGGCGGTTGAGGCCGAAATGACTCGCAAAACTATTCCCGCTTAGTCTTGTCGATTTAAGATGGAAAAAAATTCCAAGCGCAGACTTGAAAAAACCAGCACCCGAAAAGTGGTGCGCATTGCGGCTGGAAAAAAATCCGTCGTGCTCGGCGTTACAGGATCGATCGCAGCGTATAAATCTGCTGAGCTGGCGAACCTGCTTGTCAAACAGGGCCACGAAGTTTTTGTGGTCATGACGCACGACGCGACCGAATTCATCTCGCCGCTGACGTTGCAAACGCTTTCCAAAAATCCGGTGACGACCAGTTTCTACGATGAAAAGGAAAATTGGCGACCCGGTCACATCGACCTTGCGGATCGCGCGAACCTGCTCCTGATCGCGCCCGCCACCGCGCACATCATCGCCGAACTTGCGCACGGTCTGGCGGGTCATCCGCTCGCCGCCATTGCGCTCGCCACGCGCGCGCCGATTCTGATCGCGCCCGCCATGAATGGAAAAATGTGGCAACATCACGCCACGCAGGAGAACGTCGAAAAACTCAAAGCGCGCGGAGTCGAATTTGTCGGGCCGGAAGAAGGAATGCTCGCGTGCGGTTACGAAGGCATTGGCCGGCTTTGGAAAGTGAACGACATCGCTTTCCGCGCCGAGTTTCTGCTCGCGCGTCAGGAAAATTTGATCGCGTGAGATTTCTCGTCACGGCCGGGCCGACGCGCGAGCAGATTGATCCGGTTCGTTACATTTCGAATCGCTCATCGGGGAAAATGGGCTACGCCATCGCCGAAGCGGCGCTCGATGCCGGCCACGATGTTATCTTGATTTCCGGCCCCGTGAACATCGAGCCGCCGCGCGGCGCCAAATTGGTTTCCGTTTCCACCAGCGACGAAATGTTCGCTTCCGTCCACCGGCATGCAGACAACTGCGACGTATGCGTCCTGTGCGCCGCCGTGGCGGATTACAAGCCGGTAAAAGCTTCGCGGACAAAAATTAAGAAGCGCGGCGACAAATTTTCACTCGACCTGGTTCCCACGCGCGACATTCTCGATTCGTTAGGCCACCGGCAAGGCCGCCAATTCCTTCTTGTCGGTTTCGCTGCGGAAACAAATAACGTGGAAGAAAACGCCGCTCAGAAACTGCGCGAAAAAAAGTGCGACATCATGGTCGCGAACGACGTGAGCGGCGCAAATTCGGCAATGGAAAGCGACGTGAATGAGGTGACGATTCTCTTTCAAAACGGCGAACGACAGAAAATTTCGCGCGCGCCGAAAAAAATTATCGCGCGGAAACTCGTAAAATTTTTCAAAATTCCCAACAAAAACGTTTGACAAAAAAAATGTGATGATTACTGAACGCAATGAAGTGAAGTTCATTCCCAACTCTTCACCAAGTTCCGCACGTTGCGGATTGAAAGGGGGGGATTAGTCGATGGCAAAAAGAAAAGCAGCAAAGAAAAAAGCAGCGAAGAAAAAAAGGCATTAAGCCTGACGCTTCATTAACGACTCCGAATTTCCTCGGAGTCACAACTCCTAACTTCAACCCGGGAGGAGAATTTATTTTCCTCCCGGTTTTTTTCGCATGCGCTCTGTCATCCCGAGCCGCAACAGACGGCGAGGGATCTCACAATCGAAGCGTACGATTGCGCAATTCCATTAAGTGTAACCAGTGAAGTTATGAGAGATCCCTCGCTGCGCTCAGGATGACCCACGTTGCTTGCGCTTGGTTTCAACTTCATTTCCGCTGTGCACTTTGTGTTCTTTGTGCGACGTAATCATTCATGAAGCATTACCTCGATACGGCCGAAGAGGCCGCACGCGGGGCGGGCAAGTTGCTTCGCCAAAATTTCCGGCGGCAGCAGCGGGTCAATGCGGTCGCAGCGCACGATCTGAAACTCGAGATCGATATCCAGGCGCAGGAGTTGATTACCAAATTACTTCTCGAAGAATTTCCCGAGCACGCGCTTTACGGCGAAGAAGGAGTCGCGGGCGATCAATCGACCGAGCATCAGTGGATTGTCGATCCACTTGATGGCACCGTGAATTATTTCTACGGCATACCTCATTTTTGTGTCTCGATTGCGCTACGCCTTCGAAACGAAATCATGATCGGCGTCATCTACGATCCAATTCGCGAGGAAATGTGGTCTGGACAGAAGGGTGAGGTCCCGAAATTAAATGGCCACCCCGTCCATGTGAGCGATCGCGCGGACCTGACTGAAGCCGTCATCTCGGTTGGGCTCGCCAAGACCGGGGAGACGATTAACGCGAATTTCCCGCTGCTCCAGGAAATGATTCATCGCGTGCGCAAATGCCGGATCCTTGGCAGCGCTGCGCTCGACATGGCTTATGTCGCGTGCGGACGATTCGACGCTTATATCGAACAGGGAATCAGTTTGTGGGACATCGCAGCGGGCTGGCTTCTGGTTGAAAATGCCGGTGGAACTGTTGATGTTCGTCCGCGCGACGACATGAAGGATAAGTACAGCATCGTCGCCTCCAATGGCGTTATCGATCTCAAATTGTGACGACAAACAATTTCCACCATGACTCGATGTGGAATCGGCTATGATGTGCATCGTCTCGCGAAGGGACGAAAACTGATTTTAGGCGGCGTCGAGATCGCGCACTCGCACGGGCTGGAAGGACACTCGGACGCGGATGTTTTGTCGCATGCGATCGCGGACGCCTTGCTCGGCGCGATCGGCGCGGGCGACATTGGCCAGCATTTTCCAAATACGGATGAGTCGATTCGCGGCATCAGCAGCATCGAGATTTTGAAACGGGTGACGGAATTGCTTACCGACAAAAGAGCGCGCGTGCTCAATGTCGATGCCACACTCATCGCCGAAACGCCAAAAATCACCCCTCACGTTCCCGCGATGCGCCAAAAAATTGCGACTGCCATCGGCACAAGCGAATCGAATGTGAGCGTGAAGGCCACTACCAACGAAAAGCTCGGTCCAGTCGGGCGGGGCGAAGGGATGGCTGCAATTGCGATTGCAACGATTGAAGTGGAATGAACATTTTGTCATTCCGAGTGGAGCGAAGCGGAGTCGAGGAATCCCGTGGAAGTCACCTTTAAGGTTTCTCAACGGGATCCCTCGACTTCGCTCGGGATGACGAACTAGCTATGGCGCTGCGCTTCTTTAACACTTACTCGCGCGAACTGGAAGAATTCGAGCCGCGTGATCCGGCTGCGCGCACAATTGGTATCTACACTTGCGGGCCGACCGTCTACAGCCGCGCGCACATTG